>CAVJPS010000010.1:48875-119636 GCA_963651465.1 bacterium | reverse complement strand
TAGCGGCGAAGATAGGTCTTCGGACTGAAAATAGCAAGTTGCCGGGCTTTTTTTTATTGTATATTATAAATAGCGGGGGTTATTTTATGGGCGAAATATTACTTGACTCTTTACTAGATAGTTTAAAAATTCTAGTTGTAGTGTTAATATTTAATATAATTATTTCTTTTATTGAAAACAAATTAACTGAAAAAATAACTAAGAATGAAAAAGTTTCACCGATAATTGGATCTGCATTTGGATTAATTCCACAATGTGGATTTAGCGTTGTTGCATCAGATTTATATACTAAAAATCATATAACAATGGGTACCTTGGTTGCGGTATTCATTTCATGCAGTGATGAATCCTTACCTATAATGCTTTCTGATTTGTCAAAAGCATATATGGTTCTTCCTTTGATATTAATTAAATTTATTCTTGGTTTTTTAATTGGCTATCTTATTGATTTTATCTATCGTACCAAAAGAGAAGTAAAAGAACATTTAGAGCATTGTGAACATGAGGAAGAAGTTCATATAGGCTGTTGCCATCATCATATTGATGATAAGGAAGAAAACAAATGGCATGAGCATCTTATTCATCCATTAGTACATTCTCTTAAAATTTTTGTTTACGTATTTATTATTAATGCGATTTTTGGCACTATTATTTACTATATTGGTGAAGACGCAGTTAAAACTTTTTTAGAGAATAACAAATATTTTGCTCCTTTATATTCTGTTTTAATTGGTTTAATACCTAATTGTGCTTCGTCAGTAATTTTAACTGAATTATTTATCGAAGGAAATTTAAGTTTTGGAGCATGTATGTCAGGATTAATAGTTAATGCTGGTTTAGGAACTATTGTTTTGTTTAAAAATAAAGAATTCATTAAGAAAGCTTTTATAATAATAGCTATTTTGATAATAGTAGCGATTATAACGGGTTATACTACATGTGCTATAATAGGATTTTAGGAGACAAATATGAAAATTACTTTTATTCATCATTCTTGTTATATTGTAGAAGTTAATGATTGCGTTTTGATTTTTGATTATTATAAAGGCGTATTACCTTCTATTGCTAAAAATAAAAAAGTTTATTTCTTTGTTTCTCATTCTCATTACGATCATTTTAATGATAAAATTTTTGATATGTATCGCGATAATGAATGTCATTTTATATTAAGTTCAGATTGTTTTGTAGAAGAATCAGAAAATAGACATGTAATGTTTGCTAATGAAAATTTCAGTTTAAATGAGCTAGAAATTTATACTTTACAATCAACCGATTTAGGAGTCGCATTTTTAATTAAAGTTGGGAGCACTGTAATTTATCATGCAGGTGATTTAAACGCTTGGTGTTTTGAAGAAAACGATGATAAGACTAATGAATACATGAAAAATATGTATTCTAGCGAAATATCTTGTTTAAGAGATGTTAAAATCGACATTGCTTTTATTCCGTTCGATTCTAGATTAGGCAAAAATGCAAGTTTAGGACTAGATATATTTTTAAATTATAATATTCCTGAATATATTTTTCCAATGCACGTAAATGGTGATTATAATTGTATTAAAGAATATTTAATTGCACACAAAGAAAAAACTCATTTACAACCTGTTTTTCAAGAAAATTTTGTTTTCATACGATAACATTTGAAAGGATATATTATGTCTCATTGGGTTAAACATCTAAAAACTATTAATAAACATAGGCGATTGGTTCGTCGTGGGTGTTTTAAATGTGGCTTATTTTGGCAAGGTTTAACTCATGATTTATCCAAATTTAGTAGAGTTGAATTTAAAAACGGCGCCAAATATTATCGCGATGGTGGTTCACCACATAAAAATGAAAGAAACGATAAAGGATATAGTGAATCTTGGATGCATCACAAAGGTCATAATAAACATCATTGTGAATATTGGACTGATTTTAACTATTTAACGTTAAAATACGAACCTGTTGAGATGCCTAAAAAATATATTGCAGAAATGGTTTGTGATCGTATTGCAGCGTCAAAAACTTATAATCCGAAAACTTACGACGATTCATTCCCTTTAAAATATTTTATGAATGAAGTAGATTGGTTACCGATGCACGAAAATACAAAAAAAGAGTTAATTTTTTTACTTAATATGTTGAAAGAAAAAGGAGAAAAGGAAACTTTCAAATTTATTAGAAAAGTATACCTAAAGAATAGAAAATGATACTAAAATTTACTGTAAAAGAGAATTTAGGACTTCAAGATTACTTGACAAAATATTATTCTGCCTCTTTTTACGGCTTTTTAAAGCATCAGAGCGCCGAAATGAGACGTGATGGTAAAATTATACACCCCAATGATAAAGTCGCTCTAAACGACGTTATTTGCGTTTCTTACGAGCCAATAAAACAAGAAGGCTCCCTATCAAATGGTAAAATAGATATAATTTATGAAGATGATGATTGTATTGTAATTAACAAAGAATATGGTATTCCATCCAATCCTTCTCATACTCATCCAAATGATTCTTTGTATAATAGACTTCTTTCTTATTTCAAAAATTCTGAAAATACAATTCATTTTATTTCTCGTTTAGACAAAGATACTACAGGATTAGTGTTAATTTCAAAAAATCAATCAACAGCATGTTTGTTTAATAAAAATCATGAAGATATATTAAAATTATATATTGCTGAAACTGATAAAAAATTACCTTACAAACATGGTTATATTGAAAAAAATATTGATAGGATAAACGATAATATGCGTGGCGTAGTTGAAGATGGTCATTATGCTAAAACTGAATACTGGTATCTAGGGAAATTTAATGGTTTATATCGATACAAAGTACGAATCTATACAGGTAGGACCCATCAAATAAGAGTTCATTTTGCCTCAGAGGGATGCCCTATTGTAAATGACTTTTTATACGGAAACTTAAAAGATTGTAAACTTAAAATGCATTTACATTCTTCACACTTAGAATTCACTCACCCTATCACTAACAAAAAAATTATATTAGATTCTAATCCATGGTTTTAAATTGCTGTGTGTTATCATTTTTTTGTTTTATAATGTAATCAGGAGGAATTAATATGAATATTGTAAGAAAATTTGGATGTAGATTTTACCAATCAGTAATGAGGGTTAGTGCAAAGCTTATTAAATGGCCTAAACCGAGAATTATTAATAACGAAAATGCTTTTGATATTGTTATAGAAGATTTTAAAAAACAAGGTATTAAAAAGCCATTAATTTTATTACCTTCTTTTTTGTCAAAAAATAGCATTATTACTGATTTTATATCTAAAACAGATAATCATGTTGAAGTAAAAGATTTTATAAATCCTACAATCAATATGGTTGAGGAAATGACTGATATATTTAAACAAAATAACTGTGACTGTATTGTTGCAATTGGTGGCGGTTCTATTATTGATTTAGGTAAAGCTACAGCTGCTAGGATTTCAAATCCACGTCAATCAATTCGAAAAATGAAAGGTTTACTAAAAATCAAACATAAACTTATTCCATTATATGTAGCACCAACGACTGCTGGTAGTGGTAGTGAAGCTACAGTAGCAGCAGTCATAACTGACGATTTTACTCATGAAAAATTTCCTATTAATGATCCAAAATTAGTTCCTTGTGTTGCAATACTTGAACCAAAATTAACATGTTCTTTGCCACCGTATTTAACTGCTATTACTGGAATGGATGCTTTAACCCATGCAATTGAATGTTATATTGGTGGATCTAATACAAAACAAACACGAAAAGATTCTATAGAAGCTACAAAATTGATATTAGATAATTTATTAGATGCATATCATGATGGAAACAATATTGAAGCTCGTAAGAATATGCAATTAGCTGCGACATTAGCTGGAGCTGCTTTCACCCGTGGCTATGTTGGCTATGTTCATGCATTAGCTCATCAAATGGGTGGTTTATATAACGTACAACATGGGGAAGCAAACGCAATTTTATTGCCTTATGTATTAAAAGCTTTTGGTCCAAAATGTGAAAAAAAATTGAATCAATTAGCTATTGATATTGGAAAACCTAATTTAAATATTATTGAAAAAATTATTGAAATGAATAATGAAATGGGAATTCCTAATAAGATTAAAGAATTAAAGTCTGATGATTTTATAACTATCGTAACTCGTGCTGATAAAGAAGGTAATCCTCTATATCCAGTTCCACGCTTAATGGATAAATATGAATTGTTAGAAATTTTAAAAGAAGTGTTAGTATTAGAGGAAGACGAATAGTGAAGTTTTTATTGTGTAACGATGACGGATATAATGCTGAAGGAATTAAAATTGTTTCTGAAGTTTTAAAAAAATACGGAGAGGTTTATATAGTTGCTCCACGTAATCATATGTCAGCTAAAGGATGTTCGATTTCTTTTGGTGGTATCAAAGTAGAAAAAGTAAATGATAATCTTTTTATTGTAGATGGTACCCCAGTTGATTGTGTCGATATTGGCTACGATGTTTTAAAACTTGATTTTGATATTGTTGTGTCTGGATGTAATCATGGACTTAATATAACTTACGATACAATGTATTCTGGTACTATTGGTATATGTCTTGAGGCATTAAAATTTAAAAAACCGGCTATTGCTATAAGTGCTGAAGTTAAAGATTTTGAATTAATGTCAAATAATTTAAAATATGCACTAGATTATGTTTTTAATAATAATTTGTTATCTCAAGATTATTTTTGTAGTATTAATTTTCCAACTAGTGGAAAAGTTAATGATATAAAATTAACTCGCCTTTATTACAGAAACGATATAGATACATTTAATTTAAAAGAAGACAACTTATATTATCGTTCAAGAATTGAAGAAGAAAATATTATTGAGCAAGACACGGATGTGTATTGCGTAAAAAACGATATTATATCGATAACTCCTCTTAGCAAGTCGTTTTTTAATCAAGAAATCTTTAATTTTTTAAAAAATTCTATCAAATAGATTTAGACCGTATTATTTGTACGGTTTTTCTTTTACCCAGTATCTTAAAACAATTATTATTTTATGTGGTTAAATATAGAATAAAAGCGCTTACAATGATATTATTATAATTGTTAGGAGAAAGCATATGGAAAAATATATTTTATCTATTGATCAAGGAACAACTAGTTCAAGAGCTATTTTGTTTGATCATAAAGGCAATAATGTATGTCAAGTACAAAAAGACTTAAAACAAATTTATCCTCAACCGGGATGGGTTGAGCATAATCCTGAGGAAATTTGGGAAATAACTCGTGAGGTTGCTTTTGATTGTGTTATTAATTTTAATATTTCTTTCGCACAAGTCGACGCTATTGGTATCACGAATCAACGTGAAACAGCAATTATTTGGGATAAAAAGACAGGAAAACCAATTTATAATGCTGTTGTTTGGCAATCTCGTCAATCAAATGAAATTTGTGAAAAGCTAATTGAACAAGGATATAACGATATGGTTAAATCCAAAACTGGTTTAAATATTAATCCTTACTTCAGTGCATCCAAAATAAGATGGATTTTAGATCATGTTGAAGGTGCTCAAGAAAGGGCAGAGAAAGGTGAATTATTATTTGGAACTATTGATACATGGTTAATCTGGAATTTAACTAATGGTGAATCACATGTTACAGATTATACAAACGCATCTCGTACTTTGTTATTTAATATTAATAATTTAACTTGGGATCGTGAACTTCTTGAATTATTTAATATACCAGAATGTATGTTACCAAAAGTACAAGATAGTAGTTCTCTATTTGGTTACGCAACTAAAATTTTACCTTTTACTGATGGAAAAATGATTCCAATTAGTGGTGTTGCTGGTGACCAACAAGCTTCTTTATTTGGTCAATGTTGTTATGAACCAGGTAAAGCTAAAAATACTTATGGTACTGGATGTTTTATGTTAATGAACATTGGTGACGCTCCAGTTTTTGATAAAGATGGTTTACTGACAACAATTGCATGGGGATTAGATGGGAAAGCAACTTATGCACTAGAAGGTTCAGTATTTATTGCTGGTGCTGCTGTCCAATGGTTAAAAGACGGAATGAAATTTTTAACAAATCCAAAAGACAGTGAAAAATATTCATTGCGTGTTGAATCTACAGATGGTGTTTATGTCGTTCCTGCATTTGTCGGTTTAGGAACTCCTTATTGGGATAATGAAGCTCGCGGTGCAATGTTTGGTATAACAAGAGGAACTACAAAAGATCATATTATTAGAGCAACTTTAGAAGCTATAGCATATCAAGCAAAAGACTTAGTTGAAGCTATGCAAAAATCATCAAATGTTAGTTTACATTCACTTTGTGTAGATGGTGGAGTTACATCAAATAATTTCTTAATGCAATTCCAAAGTGATATTTTAGGAATCCAAATAAAAAAGCCTAAAACACTTGAAACCACTGCATTAGGCGTTGCTTATTTAGCTGGATTATTTACCGGTTATTGGAAAAATCTTGAAGAAATTAGAGCATTAAAAGAATACGCTCAAGTATTTGAACCAACTTTTACAAAAGAAGATATCGAATATCGTTATGAAGGTTGGAAAATTGCAATTGAGGCAACTAGAAAATTTAAAAGAAGAAAGGAGAACTAAAAATTATGTATGATGTATTAATTGTTGGTGGTGGTGTAGTTGGTTGCGCCATTGCTAGAAATCTTTCAAAATATAAATTAAAAATTGTTGTTGTTGAAAAAGAAAATGATGTTTGTGAAGGAACATCCTGTGCTAATAGTGCAATTGTTCACTCCGGATATGATCCTGAGCCTGGCACACTTAAAGCAAAACTTAATGTATTAGGAAATAGTCTATATCCTCAATTATGTAAAGAACTTGATGTTCCATTTCGTCAAGACGGTTCATTAACAATCGCATGCGATGATGAAGAAATGAAAAAGCTTGATGCTTTGGCATTGCGTTCAAAAGAAAATGGTGTTCCATGTGAAATTATTGACGCAAAACGTCTTCAAGAAATGGAACCAAACTTAAACAAATCTATTAAAGGTGCTTTGTTTGCACCAACTTGTGGCATTGTTAATCCATTTGAATTAACTGTTGCTTTAATGGAAAACGCAATGGATAATGGTGCTGAATTAAAATTAAATTCAAAGGTTATTGCTATTGATGCTTCTCAAGATGTAATTAAAGTTACTCTTGAAAACGGCGAAGTTATTGAGACAAAAGTTCTCATTAATTCTGCTGGTGTTTATAGTGATGAAATTAATAAAATGGTTAATCCTAACCCCGAATATGAAGTCAATCCTCGTAAAGGTGAATATTTCGTCTTAGACCATTTTGATAATAATTTCTTAAAACATACAATATTTATGTTACCAAGTGATAAAGGTAAAGGCGTTCTTGTATCACCTACAACTAGTGATAACTTTATTATTGGTCCATCAAGTGATTTTGTTAATGATAAAGATGATGTTTCAACAAATAAAGATATTCTTGATTATGTTCGTGTTCAAGCATCTCGTATCATTGAAAAAATGCCATACAATCATTTGATTCGTGAGTTTAGTGGTTTACGTGCAGTAAGCAACATTAACCATGGTGATTTTATAATCGAACAATCTTCTGTAAGTAAAAATATTATTAACTGTGCAGGTATCCAATCTCCTGGACTTGCAAGTACACCTGCGATTGCATTAAAAGTTACTGAATTGGTTGGCAGTGTCCTTGAGTTAGTTGAAAATCCTAATTTCAATCCAACACGTCGTCCAGTAGTAAGATTTAAATATTTAACTGCTGAAGAGAAAAATAAAGTTATTAAAGAAAATCCTCTTTATGGTCATATTGTTTGCCGTTGTGAGAAAATTTCTGAAGCTGAAATTATTGATTGTATTAATCGTAATTGTGGTGCAACAACAGTTAAAGGCGTTAAAAAACGTTGTCGTCCTGGATTCGGACGTTGCCAAGGTGCAATGTGTGAACCACAAGTTATTGCAATTATCGCACGTGAATTAGGACTTAAACGTGAAAATATCAATTATGGTGCAAAAGATACTATAGTTTGTAAATACGAAACAAAGGTTGGTGATTTACATGATTAATAAGGATATTGTTATTGTTGGTGGTGGTGCTGCAGGTTTAGCAGCAGCTATCGAAGCATACGAGAATGGAGCACGTGATATTCTCGTATTAGAAAAAGATGGTGATTTAGGTGGTATCTTAAATCAATGCATCCACAATGGTTTTGGTCTTCAAGAATTTAAAGAGCAATTAGCTGGTCCAGAATATGCATCTCGTTTTATTGAAATGTTTAAAGAAAGAAACATTGAATATAAATTAAATTCTTTAGTTATGTCTATTTCTCCTGATAAAGTTGTTGCTTTTTCAAATGATAAAGATGGTTATGTTGAAGTTAAAGCTAAAGCAATTGTTATGGCATGCGGCTGTATCGAAAGAACTAGAGGAGCAATTAATATTCCAGGATCTAGACCAAAAGGTGTTTTCACTGCTGGTTTAGCACAACGCTATTTAAATATTGATGGTTACCTTGTTGGTAAAAAAGTATTTATTTTAGGTTCTGGTGATATTGGCTTAATTATGGCTCGTCGTATGACACTTGAAGGTGCTCAAGTTCTTGGCGTTGCTGAATTAATGCCATACTCAAATGGTTTAAATCGTAATATTGTTCAATGTCTAAAAGACTTTGATATTCCTTTATATTTATCACATACAGTTTCTAGAATATATGGTAAAGATAATTTAGAAGGCATCGACATTTCAAAAGTTGATGAAAAACTCCAACCTATTCCTGGCACTGAAATGCATTTTGATTGTGATACTCTGTTATTATCAGTTGGTTTAATTCCATTTAATCAATTGTTAGAAAATATTGGTGTTGCAACTAACCCTCGTACAAAAGGTGCTATTGTAGATCAAAATTTACAAACATCTGTACCTGGAGTATTCTCGTGTGGTAACTGTTTACACGTTCATGATTTAGTTGATTTTGTTACTAAAGAGTCTCGTAAAGCTGGCCGTAGTGCTGCTTTATATGTTGAAGGCAAATTGAACAACGAACCTGCAAATATTACTGTTAAAAACTTAAATGGTATTGGCTATGTAGTGCCGGGCTTAATCAGAAGTGAACAAATTATTGGTGATAAAGTTGAATTGAATTTCCGTGTTGTTAAGCCAATGCATGGCGTTAATTTAATAGTTAAAGTTAATGGAGAGGTGGTTAAAACTATTAAGAAGCCTCATTTAATACCATCAGAAATGGAAAGTCTATTAATTGATAAAACTCTATTAAAAGATGGAGAATTAACAGTGGAGGTTGAAGAATAATATGAGTAAAGAATTTATTTGCATTGTATGTCCAAGAGGTTGTAGAATAAATGTTGACGATGAAGGCAATATTACAGGTAATTCTTGTCCTCGTGGATATCAATATGTTCAAAACGAATTAACATGTCCAAAAAGAATGTTAACATCAACTGTTAGAGTAGATAGTGAACTTTATTCACGCCTACCAGTTATTAGTTCTAGTGAATTACCTAAAGACCTTATCGCAAAAGCAATAAGAGAACTAGATAAAGTACACGTCAAAGCTCCAATTAAGGTTAAACAAGTTATTGTATCAAACATTCTTGATACTGGTGTTGACATTTTAGCTACTCGTTCTCTAGAAAGGTAGTTTATGATTTATTCATTTGATAAGGATATTAATTCCTTAAAAAACGCAATTTTCTATTTCTTCACATTTTTAATTTCATCAGTTGGATTATTAGTAATTGAATTAATTGTTGCTCCAATGTTTGAAAAATTAGTAGCTCAAATTATATTCTATGTTGCATTAAGTATTTTTGTATTATTGTTTGCCTTATTTGCTGGTTATCTTGCATGGTATATAATAATGTACCTTGTAACTAAAAATAAAATTTTAAATATTTGTAACAAAAAAGGTGAAGAATATGTATTAGTACAATTAAATAAAAAAACTAATGTTAAAATCTTAAAAGATGAATTAGACTTTGCTAGTGCTAAAGAAATGTGGGCTCCTATTAAAGGTGTTAATCCTAATAAGCTTATTGTTAAACGAAAAGATGGTTCTAATTATAAAGTCTATTTTTTAGAAGAACCTGGCCAATGTAAAGGTTTAATCAATTCGATTATTAGAGGAAAAGAATTTAAAGAATAACTAAAAATCACTTTGGAATATTCCATTGTGATTTTTTTTTTGTTATTTGTAGGATAAGTAATGGGGACACTTCTCTTTACTTTTGCTTTTATTGTGGTAAAATACTCATAGCAAGGAGTTTAGATTATGAAAAAAGTTGCAATTATAACTGACAGCAATAGCGGGGTAACTATAGCTGAAAGTAAAAAATTAGGTATCTTTCTAGTGTCAATGCCATTTATGATTAATGGTGAAGTATATTACGAAGAAAAGGATTTATCTCAAGAAAAGTTTTTTGAACTTTTAAAAGATAAAGTTAATATATCTACATCTCAACCTTCAATCGGTAGCGTAACAGCATTATGGGATGAAGTTTTAGAAAATTATGATGAAATTGTTTATATTCCAATGAGTAGTGGTTTATCAAAATCGTGTGAAACAGCAACTATGCTTGCTGAAGAATATAACAATCGTGTTTTTGTTGTTAATAATCAACGTATTTCTGTTACTATGTATCAATCAGTTCTTGATGCTATTAAATTAGCTAAAGAAGGTCACGATGGTGCTTACATAAAAAAATACCTTGAAGATGACAAGTTTAATTCATCAATTTACATTACTGTCGATACTCTATCTTATTTAAAGAAGGGGGGACGAGTAACTCCAGCAGGTGCCTTATTAGGCGAATTACTTAGAATTAAACCTGTATTACAAATTCAAGGTGAAAAATTAGATGCGTTTGCTAAAGCGTTAGGAACAAAGAAAGCTAAATTAATCATGATTGATCAAATGAAAAAAGATTTATGTGAGAGATTTAATGCAACTCCTGATACTTATCAATTATCCCTCGCTTATACGCCTGGTGATAAAGAATTTTTTGATCGTTTCATTGAAGACGTTCATGAAAATTTTCCAGAATATGAACTAGTAATTCATCCTTTATCATTGTCAGTTGCTTGTCATATTGGACCAGGTGCCTTTGCTATAGCTGTATCGCACAAGTATTAATATTTAATTTTTATTTTTTAGAAGAATTGTCATTTTTTTTGATAATTCTTTTTATTTCAGCTTTATAAAGTCTTGCAACATTGTGGATTGCTCTAATAATTTTCTTGCGATTCATAACAACAATACGATTGATATCATCGATGTTAACATCGTAATTCTTTTTAATTCTTTTACGCTTGTTTTCTTCGTGCTTGTCGATGTTGCCGATAAGAAAATCGATTGAAACTGAATAAAGCTTAGCTAAGTCCATAAGCGAATCGTAATCCGCTTCACTATAGCCGTGTTCCCAGTGACAAATTGTTTGAGATGTATGCCCTAGTTTTTTAGCTACATCGGACTGCGAAATGTTTGCATTAAGACGTGCTGCTCTAAAGTTGTTTTTCTTCTTATGCATGCTGCTTCTCCTTTCTGTTCTTTGTATGGAATTAGTAAAACATATTTTATATTTATTGTAAAGATAATTTTTTTCTGTGCTATTATAAAATACGGAGATGATATTATGTTTTGTACTGAAAAAATTCAACAAAATTTAATTAAAGAAAACGTTGATGCTTGGGTTGTTTACGACTATGAATGTAACAATCCGTCTTTAATTTCTTTAATTGGTAAAAGATTTTTAACTAGAAAAGTATTTCTAGTTATACCTACAAAAGGGAAGCCTTTTATAATAATTCATAAGATTGATACAGTTCAAATTAAGGACTTAGAAGAACACTTAGATTTATGTGTTTATACTAATTGGAACGAACTCATGAATATGTTAAAAATTAAATTAAAAAATTTTTCAAAAATTTTAATGGAAGTTAGTGATTTTGGTTTGATGCCTCATTCTTCCTATACTGATTACGGTACAGTAAAGATGATTAAAGATATGGGAATTGAGGTAAAATCTAGTGCAAATTTAGCTCAAACATTAGTTGCACCATTTAAAGATGAATCTCTTGATTTATTTACACAAAGTGCTTTAAATTGTAACAAAGCAAAAGATTTAGCATTTCAATATATTGGTGATCAAATTGGTAAAAATGGTAAAGTAAGTGAATATGAAGTTCAACAATATATAATGAAACTTTTTGTTTCGATGAATATGATTACCGATGATGATCCTATAGTTGCTATTGGAGAAAACGCTAATAATCCACATTATGCTCCAACTGCTGAAGTAACTTCATATATCCATGAAGGGGATATGGTTTTAATTGATCTATGGGCAAAAATAAACAACCCCAAAGCCGTATTTGGTGACATCACTTGGATTGGATATGTTGGTGATGATATACCTCAAAAATACATTGAACGCTTTAATATAATTAAAGAATCAATTGATAAAACTTTAGAGTTTTTAAATAAAGAATTACCACTTAGATCCGTTAAAGGATTTGAAGTGGATGATGTTACACGTTCTGTTATTAATAAATATGGCTATGGTGAATATTTTATCCATAGAACAGGACACTCAATATCAATTTTTGATTCGCCTCATGGATTAGGTGTTAATATTGATAATTTTGAAACACATGATGAGCGAGAATTAATTAATAATGTTGCGTTTTCTATTGAACCAGGTATTTATGCACCAGATTTTGGTATGAGAGAAGAGATCGACGCATACGTTACAGACGATAGACAAATTTATATTCCTTCACCACGCCAAATGGAAATCATCAAAATTAAGATAAAAAAATAATGAGACAATAATGAGACTAGAATATTACTTCGTAATGTTATTCTTTTTACGAGGTGATATTTATGATGATTTCAAATATTATAGTAAAAAAAGAACATGTTGTTATTAAGATTGAAAACGGTGAAACATATCGATTAAATTATGATGTTTATACGGATCTATTTTTATATAATGGAAAAGATATTTCAAAAAAAGAATATCAATTAATACGTAATCTTAGTAATTTGAATAAATTAATAAAATGGTCTCAAAACTATTTAAAACGATATCATAAATCAACCTACGAATATAAAAACAAATTAAAAAATAAGGAAGTATCATACCAAAATATTAAATATTTAGTTTATAGGATGACTGAAGCAGGTTTATTAAATGATGAAAAATATGCAGCATCAGTTAAAGAATATTACGAATTTAAAAATTATGGGCGTAATTATATTATTAATAAACTATTTAAGGCAGGTATTTCGTATAAATATATTAGTCAGTTGCAATTTGATGAAAAATCTGAAATTGAAAAAATTAATAATTTAAAAGTATTGATTAATGAAAATTACGACGATAGGAACGAAATTAATAAAATCTATCTATTATTATTAAGACGTGGATTTGATGATACATTAATAAAAAAAATAATTAATGAAAAAACAAAAATTGAATTTTCTTTTTCTTTATAACTATGTTAATAAAAGGTATAATATACATGGAGGTCTTGATATGAAATATATTAATGAATTTGTAGAAAAAGACCATGTTAATGAGTCATATTTAGTAACTAATTGTACAAAAGGTACAAGTAACAATGGAATGCCATATTTATCTATTACTTTACAAGATAAAACCGGCACAATCGAGTGTAAAAAATGGGATGCAAAAGATGAAGACGCCCAAATTTTTGTTCCAGGCAATATTGTAAATGTTGATCTTGAGGTTATATTATATCGTAATGGTCTTCAAGGAAAAATTTTAAATGGTACAATTGTACCTCTTGCAGGGATTGATGTTACTAATTTTACAATAAGTGCACCTATTCCTCAAAATGAATTAGTAGAACGTTTAAATGAATTTGTAAATTCTATTAAAGATGAAACTTGTAAAGCAATATTAGAAAGTATAATGAATGATGTTTATGATGATTTTATATGCTTCCCAGCAGCAATTCGTAATCACCATGAATACGCAAACGGATTATTACATCATACTATCTCAATGGCAGAAATGGGAGAATTAGTTTGTTCACATTACCCTCAAGTTGATCGCGATTTATTGATGACTGGAATTATATTACATGACGTAGGTAAAACTATTGAATTAAGTGGACCAATTATTCCTAAATATACAACTCAAGGTAAATTAATTGGACATATTTCTATAATGCAATCTATGATAAGAGAAACTTGCAAAAAATTAGGCATTGATCCTATGGTTAACGAAAAAGGTTTGTTATTGGAACATATGATATTATCTCATCATGGTAAACAAGAATTTGGTTCGCCAGTTCTACCTTTAACTCGTGAAGCTGTATTATTGAATATGATTGATGATATGGACGCTAAAATGACTATTTTAGATAAAGCATTAAATTTAGTTGAACCTGGTGAGTTTACTTCTAAAGTATTTGCATTAGACGAAAGATGCTTTTATAAACCTAAAAACTCAAAATAAAAAAATGCTAGATGAAATATAACATCTAGCATTTTTATTAGAATCCAGTTTTAATTGTTGTAGCAATTGCTGGTAAATTTAATGTTGGTAATTCTGAATTATCGTGCATTTCTAAACGGAATCCATCACCTTCGTAATAACGAGGAATAACATGTACATGATAGTGCATTACTGTTTGCCCAGCTTCTTTGTAACAGTTAGTTAAAATATTTACCCCTTTAGCGTGTAATTTTTTAATTTGAATTTGACCAATAGTTTGAGCAACGTCCATGCATTTATGCATCAAATCTTTTGGTGTAGCCAAGAAATTATCAAAATGCTTCTTTGGAATAACTAATGTATGTCCAACAGTTACTTGTGAAATATCTAAGAATGCTAATACATCATCATCTTCATAAACTTTTTGACATGGTATTTCACCATTTGCAATTTTACAAAAAATACAATTATCCATATTTTTCACCTCTAATAATATTATATAACAAAAAAGAAGACCATGAAGGCCTTCTTTTGATTTTAATTTGAATTAATCTTCATCTTCAAATGCATCTTCGTAATTACTATAGAAGTAATCCCATACATCTGAATCATGGAAGACTAAGCCAGCGTTTTCTAAATAGTAGATAACAGCTTCAGTTTTGTTAGCATCTTTAGAACCTAACATTTTTGCGATTTCGTATGCATCGTTTAATGTGTTCATTCTGTCTGTGCCTTCTTTAGCTGTGTATCTTAAGCTATCTGTATTAACAACATTGTCAATTACGATAATGTAATATTTTGCATTGCTGTAATCATAGAAAACTACATCACTATCAGATGGAGTAGATTCTGTAAGTGATGGAACTAAGAAATATGTGCCACCAATTTTACGAACGAATCCGCTAACATCATCAGTGTTACCAGCTTCAAGATTTAAGAAATCTCTTGCTGTCTTTGGATCGAATAAACGGCTACGGATTTCACTTGGTAAATCTGTTAAACCACCGTTTTTAACAAACCAGCCTTCAGTAATGAAGTCTTTTTGACCCAATTCGATATCTTTATTTTCTTTACCGACTGATGCTGGATATTTGTGAGAGCCTGTATATGTTGACCATAATGAATCATCACGGACATCAGCATTCTTTAATGTGTAATTTGAGCCATCGAAATCCATAAATTTTAAGTATTCTTCTTCGATGTTATCTGCTAATGTGTGTAAATTATAAGTTGAAACAACATTTTTAAGTTCAGTTGATAATTCATGATCACTTGAACCGTTTGTGTAGTCAACACCTTTCCATAATTTTGAAAGGATGTTTAAATCTACATCACCAGTGTTGCCTGAAACGTATTCTTTAATAAATGCGTTAATTGTATTTGAAGCTGCATCTGGATAATTTGTGTCAGATTCAATTTCAATAACTCTTACTTTACGACCATATGATGAACCTAAAACACGGTAGTTTTCAGTTAACATATATTTTGAATATAGTAATTCTTTCTTTATATCCTTTTTAATATAGCGTTCAACATAGTCTGTGTAATCATAGTGAAGAATGTTTTCAGCACTATAAGTTTCACCACCACCGAGTTTTCCATCGTCTAAAGCAGCAGCTTTTGTTTCTGGTGTGAAAACTACAGTATTTTTGTTATAGCTAGCACCTGTTGGACATTTAATATCATAGAAAGATTTCTTTAATGATAAGACTAATTTTTCTTCATCAAATCTATTATCTGTTTGATATGAAGATGAAGTAATTAAATCATATAATTTTTCATTTGCGAGTTTTGTAAGTTCTTTATTGAATTCTTCTTCATTTGCGAAAGCTTTGTTTTCACCTTCATAGAAGCCAGGTAATTCTTTTTCAATTACTTTTTCAATGATTTTTTCATATACAGCAGTATTAATACTACCACCATCAACTAATTCATCATAGACAACGCCATAGTTGTTGTTTGTAACGTCACCTTCAACATTGACTAATGCGTCATCGAAATTAGATGGAGTTACTTCATAGTTACATCCTGCTAATGTAAAAAGGGATAGAGCGACACCGAATAATTTAAGTTTATTATTTTTCATGGTAACAGCCATCTCCTTTCCAATAACCATTTGTAAATTTAGAAGCAGCGTATAATGAATGTCTATCAGCTTCAACTTCGATATCTTGTTCAGCTAATAAACGAATATATTCTTTCCAAGCATCTTCGTTACTTGTAATATTTGAGCTCTTTGTACTTGCTTCAGTATATGTAATGTAATTGTCGATAGATTTAGCGATATCATCATCAGCAATTGTTGCATTACATTCATTTAAATAGAACTTAAAGATTTTTGCATCTAAGTTTGAATCATAACCTTTAATTTCTTCTTTAACAGTTGTAGAACGTGTTGATTCAGTACTTGAACTTGTTGAAGTAAAGTATGTAACGAATGTGTTACCGATTAATGCTTTTTCTTCATCAGTACCTTTATTTAAGTTTTCAGATGTTTTGTCGTTGTAGTAATTCTTTAAAGCTTCAATTGTATTTGTAATTGGAGATTTTTCAATTACCATGAAGTGAACACCTTCATATGAAGAACTTGCACGTGTAACTAAGATTACTTTATTAACATCACCATCAGCACATAAAACTGGACGATTATCAAATAATCCATCGATAATTTTGAAATTACCAACTTCTGTATCATTTGTAATTACGTTGATACCGTGATCGTTAAAGAATGTAGAGAAGATAATATTACGTGGGTAATATGTTGAATCACCGTCGTTAACTAATTTACCTTCTTTTGTTTTTTCTGTATCTTTGTAAGTTTCAAGTAATTGAGAATATTCAAATGGAATATAACCAATACCATTTTCTCTTCTTGTAAGAGTAATTGATTCTTTTACTTCATCAGTTTCAGAAGTGCCCGAAACAAATTTGTAATCGTTAATAGTTTCTGTTCTAGTTGAAACAGCATTTTGGTATTCAGTAGGAATAGCATAAGTGTTGTTCTTTAAATAGCTTTCTTCACCTGATGAGTCTTTAGTGTTATCAGTTAAGTATGAAGCTCTTGCATTTGTTTTTGCAGAATATAATGCTTCATATGCGTAAATACCTAATTTAAATTCATTGACGTAAGATGTCTTAGTTGTCATGATACCTAAATCACCATATTGTTTTGCAGATGTTTCGTCTTCTGACATTTCTTTAGCAACTTGACCAAATGTTTCAGTAGTTGCTTTTGCAGTACCATCAGCATTTAAGTTTGCTAAACGTCTAACAGATGTTGCTAATTTAACAGCTTCAGATGATGAAATTGTGTAATTAGCTAAATCATTAGATGCAGATGTTTTAACTAATAAATGACGAACATGATATGGAAGAACTGTATTGATGTAGTCTTCTAACATTTCAGATTTGTGGTTGTCATAGTATTCATCTTGTAAATGATCTTGTAATTTTTCGTATTTAACTTTATCTTTATAAGCATCTAAATCTTCGACACCTTCATTTTTTAAAGCAGAATTTAATTCTTCTTTGTATGAAGTACCGTTTGAATCAGCGCTTTCTTTTGCATTTTCTTTTAATGCAGTTACTTTTGCATCAACATAAGTAGTACATTCTGATGTTTTTGCGTATTCTTCTGAAGCTTTTCTTACTAATACTTCGCTAATAGCATTATAGTAAGCTTCAATACCGGTGGAGTTAGTTGTTTTGTAGTCAGCTAATAACTGTTCAACTGTAATGTCTTCGCCACCTATTGTTAATATCACTTGGTCATTGCCTTTTTTTAAGTAGGTATACTCAGCACTACATGAAGATAATGCAGCTAATGAGAAACCAGCTATGAGTCCAAGAGAAATGAGTTTATTTTTCATAAACAGTGTGCCTCCCTTATAAAAATATAGCATATTCATTTTACTTAATTTATAAATTAAACACAAGACATTTTGATAATTTTTACGCATACGCACACACGTGTAGAAAAAAATTGTTACATAAGATTACGATTATTAAAAAAGAATGGTTATTTTTATATTTAAAAAATATAATTTTATATCGTTTCATTTGTTTTAATACGCAATTTGTTATAAAATAACATAGCATTGGAGTGATACTATGGGAACATTACAAATTTTAGATTTACACGTGAGTGTAGAAAACAAAGAAATTTTAAAGGGAATTAATCTTAAAATTAATGATGGTGAGACCGTTGCATTATTAGGCCCTAACGGTCATGGTAAGTCAACATTATTAAACGCAATTATGGGTCATCCAAAATATAAAGTTACAAAGGGACAAATTATTTTGGATGGAAAAGACGTTCTTTCAATGTCAATTGATGAAAGATCAAAAGCAGGTTTATTTTTAGGAATGCAATTACCAAGTGAAATACCTGGAGTTGTTAACGCTGATTTCTTAAAAGCTGCAATGAATGTACGTCGTGAAAAACCTATGACATTATTTGAATTCTATAAAAAACTTAATTCGGCATGTGATGAAGTTAAAATGCCACTTGATTTAGCTAATAGATCACTAAATGAAGGCTTTTCTGGTGGTGAAAAGAAACGTAACGAAATTCTTCAAATGCTATTATTAGAACCAACTGTTGCTATGCTTGATGAAATTGATAGTGGTCTTGACGTTGACGCAATTCAAGTTGTTTCTGATGCAATTAACAAATTACAAGAAAACAAACAAAATACTTTCTTAATTATTTCTCACTATGCACGTTTATATGATTTAATTCATCCAACTCGTGCTGCTGTTATTATTAATGGTCGTGTTGCTGTTGAAGGTGGACCAGAAATAATTAAGAAAATTGATACATCGGGTTACGAATGGATCAGAAAAGAATATGGTATCAAAATTGAAAAAGAAGATACTGGTATGAATACTGTTTCAATTGGATCATGTGCAACAAAGGAAGCTTTAAAAAATGAATAAGGTAGTAATTAATAACGACTTTATTTCTAATTTAAAATCATTTACATTAGAAAACGATAATAACTATGTTATTAACTGGAATGAATTAGAAGTTGAAGCAATTGAATTTGTTATACCTTCAAATTCATTTGTTCAAGTTCTAGAAAATGGAAATAAATTAAGTCGTAAAATTAAATATATTTTAAAAGAAGGTAGTAAGTTAAAACTTACAATTTGTAGTCTTGATAACGCAAGTGACAACAATTACGAGTTTTCACTTGAAGCTTTTTGTCATGTCGAAGCAGCTTATGCTGATTTTGATAAAGGCAATAAAAAATGTTTATTTAATTTTAATCTTAATGGTGAAAATGCTTCAGTTAATTGGCATTTAGCTTCATTAACTTCTGGTACTGACAAAAAGGAATTTGATGTTTCATTTACGCATAATGTAAGTCATACAACTGCAATGATGAACAATTACGGAGTTTGTGAAAATAATTCGACTCTTATTTTTAGTGGTATTGGCCATATTAAAAAAGATTCTAAAGGTGCTAAAACTCACCAAAATGCTAAGATTATGGTTTTTGATAAAAACTGTACTGCAAAAGCGTTGCCTATTTTAAAAATTGACGAAAACGATGTTGAAGCTTCTCATGCTGCTTGTGTAGGTAAAGTAAGTGATGAACATTTATTCTATTTAATGTCACGTGGTTTGTCTAACGAAGAAGCAAAAAGAATCATTACACTCGGTTATTTGAATCCAATCATTAAATATTTTGATGATGAAAATATATCTTCTGCTATTGCTAATGCAATTGAAAGGAGAATTTAATATGTACGATGTAGAAAAAATAAGAAAAGAATTTGCGATGTTTGATGGTGAAAAAACCATGCAAGGACATAAATTAGTTTATCTTGATAATAGTGCTACTACTTTTAAACCGAATTCAGTTCTTGGTGCTATTCAAGATTATTATAGTAATTACTGTGCTAACTCTCATCGTGGTGATTATGATTTAGCTCACAATGTAGATGTTAAATTTGAAAACGCAAGAGAAACAGTTGCAAAATTTATTAATTCTTCAAAAGAAGAAGTTATTTTCACGGCTGGAACTACTGCTTCTTTAAATCTTATAGCATATAGTTATGCTTTGAAGACCTTAAAAAAAGATGATGAAATTTTATTAAATGAGGCTGAACACGCAAGTAATATTTTACCGTGGTATGAAGTTGCAAAAGCAACAGGCGCTGTTGTTAAATTTATTCCTTTATCAAAAGAAGGAAGATTAACAACAGAAAATATTGAAAAAACAATTACTTCAAAAACAAAAATTATTTCTTTTGCAATTGTAACTAATGTTTTAGGTTATCTTGCACCAGCAAAAGAAATTATCAAGTTAGCTCATAAAAACAATATTATTGTTGTTTGTGACGGAGCTCAAAGTGTTCCACATTTAAAAACTGATGTTAAAGATTTAGATTGTGATTTCTTAGCTTTCTCAGCTCATAAAATGTGTGGCCCTACTGGCTTAGGTGTCTTATATGCTCGTCTTGATTTATTAAAAGAAATGAGTGTATACCAAACTGGTGGTGGAATGAATACACGTTTTGACAGTAATGGAAATGTTTCTTATAGCGAACCTCCTTTTAAATATGAAGCAGGTACTCCAAATATTGAAGGTGTTTTAGCTTTGGCAAAAGCAATTGATTTTTTGAATGATATTGGATTAGAAAATATTCATAAATATGAACTTGAATTACGTGAATATGCTATAAATAAATTAAAGAAACTTGATAACGTTATTATTTATAATGAAAATGCTGAATCAGGTATTATTACTTTTAATATAAAAAACGTATTTGCACAAGATGCTGCAACATATTTAAATTATAAAGGTATTTGTGTTCGCAGTGGATTACATTGTGCAAAAGCCTTACCACATTTTTTAAATACTCCTGCAACATGTAGAATGAGTTTATATTTGTACAATACAAAAGAAGAAATCGATGCTTTAGTAGAAGCATGTAAAACTGGAGGTGACTTCTTAGATGCGTATTTTGCTTAACCCTATGATGATGCGTCAAATAATTATGGACCACTATACTAATCCTCGTAATAAAAGAGAAGTTACTGATCCTCGTTATAAAAAAATCCACATGGATTCTGCTTCATGTGTTGACGATATTTATGTATATGTTTTATTTGAAGATGGCATTTTTAAGGATGTCGCTTTTAATGGTGTAGCTTGTACTATTTCAACTGCATCAACTTCAATTATGACTGAATTATTAAAAGATAAAACAATCGAAGAAGCTAAATATTTATGCGACCAATTCTCACGTATGATTCACGAAGAAGAATACGATGACGAAAGCTTACAAGAAGCTACTTGTTTTGCAAATACTTCAAAACAAGCTTCTCGTATCGGTTGTGCTACTATCGGTTGGCGTGGTTTAACTAGTATTATAAATGAAATTGAGGAGGGTAAATAAAATGGTTGATAATAAAGATTTACCTTCTGAAGATTATAAATATGGATTTAAAAACGAAGATGTTTCGATTTTAAACACTGGCAAAGGATTAAATGAAAAAGTTGTAAGAGAAATTTCCAAATTAAAAAACGAACCTGAATGGATGTTAGAATTTCGTCTTCAAGCATTAAAAAAATTCCAAAGTATGCCATTACCATCTTTTGGTCCTGACCTAAGTAATCTTGATTTTGATTCATATACTTATTTTATTAGACCTAGTGCTAAAGTAGAAAATTCATGGGACGATGTTCCTGAAACTATTCGTAATACTTTTGATAAATTAGGCATTCCTGAAGCAGAACAAAAATATTTAGCTGGTGTTCATACTCAATATGAATCTGAAGCTGTTTACGGAAATATGCTAAAGGAAGTTGCAGATAAAGGTGTTATTTTCTTAGATACCGATACTGCATTAAAAATGTATCCTGATTTATTTAAAAAGTATTTTAATACTGTAATACCAATGGAAGATAATAAGTTTAGTGCTTTAAATGGTGCTGTATGGTCTGGCGGATCATTCATTTATGTTCCAAAAGGTGTTAAATTAGATAAACCCCTTCAATCTTATTTCCGTATTAATAATGAAAAATCAGGTCAATTTGAACGTACTTTAATTATTGTTGATGAAGGCGCTGATGTTCATTATGTTGAGGGATGTACTGCTCCTATATATAGTAAAGAGTCATTACACGCTGCTGTTGTTGAGATTGTTATTTTAAAAGATGGCAAGTGTCGATATTCAACAGTTCAAAACTGGTCTAATAATATCGTAAATTTAGTTACTAAACGTGCTAAATGTTTTGAAAATGCTCAAATGGAATGGATTGATGGTAACATCGGTTCACAAGTTAATATGAAATATCCTGCTTGTATTTTAGCTGGTGAAGGAGCAAAAGGTACTTGTATTTCTGTAGCTTTTGCTGCCAATGGTCAATATCAAGATGCTGGTGCAAAAATGATACATCTTGCTCCTAATACAAGTTCTAGTATTATCTCAAAATCTATTGTTCGTAACGGTGGTGTAGCTAACTATCGTGGTAAAGTTTATATTGGTAAAAATGCATTAAATTCAAAATCACATGTAGAATGTGATACTTTAATTCTTGACGATAAATCAAAAAGTGATACAATTCCTACGAATGTTATGGAAAATAACGAGTCCTATGTTGAACATGAAGCAACAGTTTCAAAAATTAATGAGGAACAATTGTTCTATTTAATGTCACGTGGAATTAGTGAAAAAGACGCAACTCAAATGATTGTTATGGGCTTTATTGAACCATTCTCACGTGAATTACCTATGGAATATGCTGTTGAATTAAATCAACTTATTAAAATGGACATGGAGGGAAGTGTTGGCTAATATGTACGATTATGATGTTATAGTAGTCGGAGGAGGACACGCTGGTATGGAAGCTGCTTTAGCAAGTGCTCATATTGGTGTTCGTACTTTATTAATTAGTTTAAATATTAAAATGATGTCAAATATGCCTTGTAACCCATCTATTGGTGGTAGTGCAAAAGGTATTGTTGTTCGTGAAGTTGACGCTCTCGGTGGAATGATGGGCATAGGTGCTGATCATGAGTATTTACAAATTAAAATGTTAAATACAGGTAAAGGCCCTGGTGTTCAATGTTTACGTGCTCAAGAAGATAAAAAATCATATCCTGCTTTCATGCAAAATCTTGCTTTAAATACACCTAATCTTACTGTTAAAGAAGGTATGGTTACAGCTTTATTACATGACGATAATAAAGTTTTTGGTGTTGTTTTAGGTGAAGAAAAAATTACTGCAACCTCTGTTGTTTTAACAACTGGTACATATATGGAATCATGTATTTTACGTGGGCATTCATCAGTATCAGCTGGACCAGATGGAGAGAAACCATCCATTGGTTTATCACCTTATCTAGCTTCAATGGGTATTGAATTATTTAGACTTAAAACTGGTACTCCACCACGTATTAAGGATGATACAATTGATTACTCTAAAGCTGAACCACAATATGGTACTCCTGGAAATCTAGCATTTTCTTATACTACAAAAGAGTTTAAACCTTTTGAGGAACAATGCTTATGTTGGTTAATTTATACGACACCTAAAACACATGAAATTATTCGTGAACATATTAAAGAAAGTGCAATGTATAGTGGATTAATTAAAGGAGTAGGTCCACGTTATTGCCCTTCAATTGAAGATAAAATTATTCGTTTTGCAGATAAAGAAAGACATCAATTATTTTTAGAACCTGAATCAAAACAAATGAATTCAATTTATTTACAAGGTTTTTCAACTTCGATGCCAATTGAAGTTCAAGATAAAATGATTCGTAGTTTACCCGGATTAGAAAATTGTGAAATTTTAAAATATGCTTACGCAATTGAATACGATGCATTAATTCCTACTCAATTTTATGCATCCCTTGAAATGAAGAAATGGCCAGGCTTATTCTGCGCGGGTCAAATTATTGGTACTTCCGGATATGAAGAAGCTGCTGGCTTAGGTTTAATGGCTGGTATCAATGCAGCAATGAAAGTATTAGGAAAAGACCCTTTAATTCTACGTCGTGATGAAGCATATATTGGTGTTATGATTGATGACTTAGTAACTAAAGGAACTCAAGAGCCTTATAGATTATTATCTTCTCGTGCTGAATATCGTTTATTAATGAGACACGATAACGCTGATTTACGTTTAACAAAACATGGCTATGATGTTGGTTTAATAAGTGAAGAACGTTATAAAGATTTTTTAAAGAAAAAAGAAAATATTGAAAATATCATTAATGTTCTACCAAATATTTTCTTCGGTGCAACTGATTACGACTTAAGTTCATATTTAGAAACTGTGGGATATGAACCTTTAAAAGCAGGTATTTCTGCCTTAGATTTATTGCGTCGCCAAAATGTTAGTTATCGAGAACTTGTAAAATATATTCCTGAATTACAATCATACGAATTAGATGATTCTGGTGTTTTTGAATTAGAAACTATGGTAAAATATGAGGGATACATTGAAAAGCAAAAACGTGATGCTCGTAATGCAATAAAATTAGAAGAAATGAAGATTCCTTCTAATATTGACTATATGAATATGGATGGATTAGCTATTGAAGCTCGTCAAAAATTCACTAAAATTCAACCATTAACAATTGGTCAAGCATCTCGTATTTCAGGTGTTAACCCAAGTGATATAAATATTCTTATTATGAATATAAAAAAAGGAAAGTAATTATGAATCTTAAACAAATGCAAGATTATTTATATAAAGACGGTATAGAAGTTACTGATGAAATGTTAAATCAATTTCAAAAGTATCTTACTTTATTAATGGAGTGGAATGAAAAAATCAATCTTACTGCTTTAAAAACCGAAGAAGAAATAATCGAAAAGCATTTCTATGATTCTTTATTAGTAGCAAAGCAATTTAAATTTGAAGAACAATCATTAATTGATGTTGGTACTGGTGCTGGTTTTCCAGGCATACCATTAAAAATTGTTTTCCCAGATTTATTTGTTACTTTACTTGAACCTACTGAAAAGAGAGTAAATTTCTTAAATATCGTTATTAAAGAATTAAGCTTAACTCGTATTGTTACAGTAAATAAACGTGCAGAAGATTATGTAAAGGAAGCTAGATCTTTTTATGATATAGTAACTGCTCGTGCCGTTTCAAGATTAAATATGCTAGTTGAATTATGTTTGCCTTTAATTCACGTAGGTGGAACATTTATTGCTTTAAAAGGAAAACAAGGTCAAGAAGAAATTGAAGAAGCAAAAAATGGTTTAAAAATTCTTAACTCTCATGTTGAAACGATTCAAACTACTAACCTTATTTCTGAAAACGACAATAGAATTAATATCTTTATTAACAAAGATAATGAATTCCCTGTTAAATATCCTCGTCCTTATGGACAAATTAAAAAGAAACCACTATAATCAAAAACACTTAACATATATAAATTTAAAATGAAAGGAGTGATTTATATGGCCCGTGTAATTGCTATTGCAAACCAAAAAGGTGGCGTTGCAAAGACTACAACGGCTATAAATTTATCTTCTTCATTAGTTAAATTAAATAGAACTGTTTTAATTATTGATTTAGACCCACAAGGTAATTCATCTCATGGTGTGGGTATTGATTCTTCTTTAATGGCAAAAACTATTTATGATGTTTTAACAAATAAATACGATATTAATAAAGTTATTAAAAAAACAGCAATGGAAGGATTAGATGTAATTCCAGCTAACCTTCGTCTTGCTAATACCGAAGACAAAATTGGTCGTGGCGGTATTAAAACTCAATACATTTTAAGAGATGCAATTAAACGCATTAATAAACAATATGACTATATTATTATTGATTGTCCTCCAGCCATTGGAGTATTAAATACTAATGGTTTAACTGCTGCTAATGGAGTATTAATTCCTGTTCAATGTGAATATTTTGCAATGAGTGCTGTTTCACAAATGTTATCAACAATGCGTAAAGTTCAAAATAAGTTTAATCACAATCTTGAAATTGAAGGCATTGTATTTACAATGTATGACCCTCGTACAAGAATGGCAATTGAAGTCACTACTGAAATTAGAAAATTATTTAAAGAAAAAACATTTACAACAGCAATTCCTCGTAATATTTATTTACCAGAAGCTGCTGCAAAGGGTATACCAATTACTCTTTATAAACCAAAATCATCTGCCTCTTTAGCATATTTAAGCTTAGCTCAAGAAGTAATTGATAATGAAATGTTACATGACAATCAAAACAAAAAAAGGAGATAAATAATAAGTTCCATTTAAATATGGAACTTTATTTACTTAAAGGAGGAATAAGTGTGGAAAAAGAATTAATTCGTTTACAAAAAGCAATAGCAGATACTGGCTTTACTTCACGTCGTAAAGCTGAAGAATTAATTTTAGCTGGTCGTGTTAAAGTAAATGGACTAGTCGTTACTTCTTTAGGTAGTAAAGTTAACGAAAACGCCGAAATCATGATTGATGATAAAAAAATATATAAACAAAATGGCGTTTCGTATTTATTTAATAAGCCTTTAGGTGTTTTATGTACTGTTAAAGACGATCGTGGTAGACCAACAGTGGTAGATTATTTTAAAGATAAAAAAGAAAGACTTTATCCTGTAGGTAGATTAGATTTTAATACTTCAGGACTTTTAGTAATGACTAATGATGGTGAATTAGCAAATTTAATGACTCATCCATCTAGTCATTTGAATAAAACATATGTTGCTAAAATATCTCGCCCTTTAACTAATGAAGAAAAAATTGAAATGGAAAAAGGCATTAAACTTGAGGATGGTTATACTGCTCCTTGTAGTGTTTATATTCACGAAAATGGAAATGTAAGTGTTACAATTCATGAAGGACGCAATCGTCAAGTTCGTCGCATGTTTGAATATTTTGATATTAAAGTATTAGCATTAACTCGTATATCAATTGGATTCTTAAAATTAGAAAATTTAAAAAGAGGAGAATATCGTCTTTTAACTAGTGAAGAAGTAAAACGCATTAAAGTTTTATGTGAACACGAAAAAGCTAAAAATATTTTTATTAAAAGAATGGATTAATAATAAAAGAATGATATAATAATATTGTTTTCAGGGTCGGGTGAAATTCCCAATCGGTGGTAAACTCCACGAGCTTATTAAAAAGCATGATCTAGTGAAATTCTAGAAGCGACAGTAAAGTCTGGATGAAAGAAAACAATAACCCATTAATATAATTTGTTATTGTAAGACCTATTGAAAACAGGTCTTTTTTATTTTAAAGGAGGTATTTTTTTATGGTCGATAATCTAGAAAAAAATAAAGATGAAAAAGAATTACCTAACATCCATGAAAATAACGAAAGCTCTAATGATTACGATGAAGAAAGCATAGAACCAGTAAATAAAAAAAATATAATTCTTAAAATGATGGCTCGCGTTGCTATCTTTGGAGCACTTGCTACAATCCTATATGTTGTACCAGGATTACAATTAAAATTACCTATATTTGGTTTCTTAGAATTCCACTTTGATGACATACCATCTTTAATTGCTGGGTTCGGCTATGGTCCCTTAACGTCATTTTTTGTAATTTTAATTAAAACATTAGTCAAATTACCATTTAGTAAAACTCTTTGTATTGGTGAATTATCTGATTTAATTTATAGCTGCGCTTTTATTATTCCAGCAGCAATTATTTATAAAAAACATCGTTCATTTAAAGGATGTATAGTTGGAGTTTCTGTTGGATTTGTTGCAGAAATTATTATTGCAATCTTATTTAATGGCTTATTTATGATTGATTTTTATTTAAAATTATTCCATATTGATATGAATGCAATTTGTAGTATGTTCTCTAAATTAAAAGTTACTGATATGAAGTCACTTTTAATAAATGCAATTTTACCATTCAATGTTATTAAAAACATCTTAATAGTTGGTATTACATTACTGGTGTATAAGCCACTAAGACATTTACTAGAAAAAGCAAAATTATAAAAAAAGAAAAAGCACGAAATAATCGTGCTTTTTTTAATCGAAAATAAAGGTAAATTAGATTACCTTTTCACTTCACAAGATGAAGTGATTACTCAGCTACAATTGCTTGTACTGGGCAGTTTGCTGCAGCGTCTTCAGTTGCTGCTTCATCAGCACCTTCAACTGTTTCAACAACAGCTTTTGCTAAACCGTCATCATCAATTTCGAAAACTGAAGGACATGTAGCATTACATAAACCGCAACCAATGCAAACGCTCTTATCAACAGAGACCTTTTTTGCCATAGTGTAGTTCCCCCTTTGACTGCCTTTATTATATATATAAATTTAAAAAAATTCAATGCACCTTTTATTAAAGTTTTCGTATATATCAATAAAACTATGCAAAATACTATAATAAAATCTTTTTTTCTTGTGGCATTTATATGCGATTTCTTATAAAATAAGAAAGGAAATACTTACGGAGGCTATTTATGAAAAATATTGCTGTTGCTATTGATGGACCTGCTGCTGCTGGAAAATCTACTATTGCTAAACTTGTTGCAAAGAAACTCGGTTTTACTTACATTGATACAGGTGCTATGTATCGTTGTGTTACATGGTATGCTTTATCAAAAGGTATTAATTGTACTGATGAATCAAAAGTTATTGCTTTAATGCCAGAAATTGAAATTAGTCTAGAACCTGATGGTCATGTTTACTGTAATAATGTAGATGTTACTCGTGAAATTCGTTCACAAGAAGTAGCAGATAATGTTTCTTACATCGCTTCTTATAAAGATGTTCGTTTACAATTAGTTGAATTACAAAGAGCAATGGCAAAGAAAGCTTCCGTTGTTATGGATGGACGTGATATTGGTACTTATGTTTTACCAAATGCAGAAGTTAAAATTTTCCAAGTTGCGTCAGTTCACACAAGAGCTATTCGTCGTTATGAAGAAAATATGAATAAAGGTATCTTATGTGAATTAGAAGATATTGAAGAAAACTTAAAGAAGAGAGATTATATTGATTCACATCGTGATTTTGCTCCTTTAAAGCAAGCAGAAGATTCAATTTTAATCGATACTTCTAATATGCAAATTGAAGAAGTAACAAATCGTGTTATTGAAATCGTTCATGAGAAATTAGGTGATTAATTTATGGCTATTACTGGAACTATTGCTATAGTCGGTTCACCAAACGTTGGTAAGTCTACTATTTTTAATAGAATAATCGGTGAACGTAAATCAATTATTGATGATCAACCAGGTGTTACTCGTGATCGTATTTATGCACACGGTACATGGTTAACTAAAGAATTTCGATTAATTGATACTGGTGGTGTTGAAATTGAAAATACACCATTCCAAGAACAAATTCGTGCACAAGTTGAAATTGCATTAGATGAAGCTGATGTAATTATTTTTGTTGTCGACGGAAAACTTGGAATTACTCGTGATGATCGTATGGTTACAAAATTACTTCGCCAATCTAAAAAACCTGTAATTCTTGCAGTTAACAAGATTGATGATGGTTCAAAAATTTATGATATTCATGAATTTTATCAATTAGGTTTAGGAAATCCTATTCCTGTTTCTGGTGTTCATGGTATTGGTATTGGTGATGTTTTAGATGAAGCAATTAAACACCTAAATAATTCAAATATTAAAGAATACGATGGCAAAATTTGTTTCTCTTTAATCGGTAGGCCAAATGTTGGTAAATCATCGCTTGTTAATGCAATTTTAAATCAATCACGTGTTATTGTTTCAAATATTGAAGGTACTACTAGAGATACAATTGATACTCCTTTTAGAAGAGAAAATCGTGATTATATTGTTATTGATACAGCTGGTCTTAAAAAACGTGGAAAAATTTATGAAGCTGTAGACAAATATGCTGCTTTACGTGCATTAAGTGCTATCGATCGTAGTGATATTGTTTTATTAGTTATTGATGCTGAAACTGGTATTCGTGAACAAGATAAGCATGTTTTTGGATACGCTGTTGAAGCAAATAAAGCTGTTATTATTGTTGTTAATAAATGGGATACAGTTAAGAAAGACCAAAATACCATGAATGAATTTACTAAGAAAATTAGAAATGAATTCAAATTCTTAGATTATGCACCAATTGTTTATGTTAGTGCATTAGAAAAATCAAGAATCAATACTATATTCCAAGCAATTGATGTTGCGTATGATGCATATAATATGCATGTTTCAACTTCTGTATTAAATCAAATTGTACAAGAAGCTCAAACAATGAACCCAACGCCACAATTTAATGGTGGACGTTTAAAAATATATTTTGTTAATCAAGTAGCTGTTTGTCCTCCAACATTTGTTTTATTTGTTAATGATCCTCAATTTATGCATTTCTCTTATGAACGTTATATTGAAAATAAGTTTAGAGACGCTTTTGAATTTGAAGGTTCACCGATTAAAATTATTTGTCGAGGAAAAACTATATGATAAAAATTGCTATTATTGGTGCGGGTACCTGGGGGACTGCACTTGCACAAGTTGCTGCTGATAATGGCTATGGTGTAAATTTATTAGCAAAAAATAAAGAACAAATAGTAGAAATTAATTCTTGTCATACAAATACAAGATATTTTAATAATGAAATTAAATTAAATTCTAATATTGTTGCTAGTGATTCTTATGAAGAAGTTCTTAAGAATGCTTCATATGTTTTATTAGTTGTTCCAACAAATGCTATGAGAGATGTCTTAGTAAAAATTGAATCAGTAATAGACGATAAAAAAGTATTTATTAATGCTGCAAAAGGATTTGATCCTTCAACAAATAAAAGAATATCTGAATTAATTAGAGAAGTTATTCCTACTACTAAACTTGGTGGACTAGTTTCGTTAATTGGCCCAGGACACGCTGAAGAAGTAATTATTCGTAAACTTACCGCAATTACATCTACATCTTTAAATTTAAAAGATGCAGAAGATGTTCAAAAAATTTTCTCTAATCATTATTTAAGAGTATATACAAATACCGATGAAATTGGTGCAGAAATAGGCGTTGCAATTAAAAACTCAATTGCTATTGCAAGTGGTATTTTAGAAGGCCTTGGTTATGGTGATAACGCAAGAGCTGCTTTAGTTACTCGTGGCTTACATGAAATGGTTCGTTTTGGCACCTTCTTTGGTGGTAAAAGAGATACATTTATGGGACTTGCAGGTTTAGGTGATCTTATGGTTACTTGTAATTCACATCATTCTCGTAATTTTAGAGCTGGTGTTGCAATTGGTAAAGACGATTGTGCTGATAATTTTTTAAAGAATAATCACGAAACAACTGAAGGTATTAGAACAACTAAAGTTATTCACGACATTGCAAAAAAGCATAATATTTATATGCCGATTGTTGATTCAATGTATAAAACTTTATTTGAAGGATACAAGCCTTCTAAATTAATTTATGATTTAGTAACAGCTCCTTTAAAAGGTGAGAAAGAGTAGAACGATATTAAGTAACAATCAAATTAGAAAAACAACCATAATATCGTGTTTTTTTTCAAAATTGTAAAATGAAGAAAATTATCAATTTTTATTGATATTAATCTTTTAATATGGTATCTTTTAGATAGCATTAAAGGGGGTAAATAAATTATGAATAAAGTTGATTTGATAGAAAAACTAGCAATTGAATGCAAATTAACAAAAAAAGATGCTAGTGAAATAGTTGAAACCTTCTTTAATTGTATTGAAGAATCATTAATGAATAACGAAGATGTAAAAATTTCAGGTTTCGGTAACATATGTGTTAAGGTTAAACCAGCTCGTAAAGGAATTGATCCAAATACTCATACTGAGATGGTTATTCCTGAAACAAAAGCTTTTACATTTAAACCTTCCAAAACTTTAAAAGCAAGATTAAATGGGGAAGATGAATAATCTTCTTTTTTTTTGCTTTTTAGAATACAAAATTAATAATATTATATATGTAAGGGGTGTTTTAAATGAAAACATTAGACAAGTTTAAAAGGGTTGCACAAACATTTTTTGAAAATGGATTTGATTTATATTTAGTTGGTGGTTCATCACGCGACTACATTTTAGGCCGCGATTTTGATGAATTTGATTGTACTACCAATGCTACTCCAAATGATATTAAGATGTTTTTACCTGACGCAGATTATACGTTTGAAAAATATGGAAATGTTAATTTCAAATTTGAAGGAGAAAAATTTGAAATTACAACATTACGTAAAGAAGAAGAATATAAAGATTTTAGACATCCTACTAAAGTTATATTTGTAAATAAACCGGAGGAAGATTTTACAAGACGTGATTTTACAATTAATGCTATTTATATTAATAAAGATGAACAAGTTTATGATTTTGATAATGGTTTATTAGATTTGCATAATCATATAATTCGAATGATTGGCAATCCAACACTTCGTATTATTGAAGATCCTTTAAGAATTTTAAGAGCAATTCGTTTTATGTTACTTCTTGATTTTAGACTTGATAGAGAATTACAAGTTGCAATAGAAGAAGAAAGTTATCTACTAGAAAAACTAAATCCTTCTAAAATCAAAATAGAAGTAGATAAAATATTACAAATTGATAAAGAAAAAGGAAAAATTATATTAAATTATTTAGGCGTAAGTATAGATTAATATTGTATAATAAAAAAGGTGATTAGATATGTATAATGTTTTAAAAGGATCAATTAATTTCGATTACGCATTAATCGAAAAATACAAATTATTAAATTTAACAGAAAATGAATTAGCTGTTATTTTAGTTATGAATCATTTGTTAGAAGAAGGTAATAATTTTGTTACTGCTGATACTCTTTCCTTAAAAATGTCACTTTCAATTAAAGAAATTGACAAGATTTTAGTGCACCTTGTTGAAAAGAATTATCTTGAATATGTTGATAAAGGTGAGCATTTAACTACTAGTTTAAAACCACTTAAAGAAAGAATTATTCGTGAATTACAAATTGATATTTTAGAACAAAAACAAATTATTGAACAAGATAATACAAGAGAATTAATTAAACAAATAATGGACAAATTTCAAACTGAATTAGGCCGTAATTTAACACCTCTTGAAAAAGAGCGTATACATGATTGGATTAAATATGGATATACATATGACATGATTACTTCTTCTTTTAATGAAGCATTAAGCAATAACAAGCGTACTATTACTGCTGTTGATAAAATCTTACAAAAAAAAGCTGCAAGAAATGATATAGCTAAAGAAGGTTATACTGCAACTAACGGAACTTATCATAAAAACATTGAGGACACAATCGATTCTATTAACAATAAAAATTGGGATAAATAAATGGAAATTAATAATAAGAAAAGAATATTTAATTATTTAAATGAATTATATCCAGATGCTGGTTGTGAATTAACTTATACATCCGATTATTCTTTTTTAATTGCGGTAATGTTAAGTGCACAAACAACTGATAAAAAAGTTAATAAAGTTACTGATGTTTTATTTCTACGCTATAAATCGCTTGAAGATTTATCAAATGCATCTTTAAAAGATTTAGAAGAAATAATAATGCCTCTTGGCTTATATAAAGTAAAAGCCAAAAATGTTAAACAAATTTCAATTGATTTATTAAATAGATTTGACGGGAAAGTTCCTTCTACAAAAAAAGAATTAATGTCTTTACCAGGAGTAGGAAATAAAACTGCAAATGTAGTTAGAATTGAATTATTTAAAGAGCCAGAATTTCCTGTTGATACTCACGTTGCAAGAATTTGTAAAAGATTAAAGTTTGTAATAAAGAGCGCTACTGTTGAAGAAATAGAAAATATCATGCGTAAAGAACTAAATGAAGATGAATATATTAAATGCCATCATCAATTAATTCATTTTGGTCGTTATTTTTGTAAAGCTACAAAACCAAATTGTAACGATTGTAAAATAAGTAATCTTTGTTGTTATGAAGAAAAATAAAATTCATCAACAGCAGACAAAAAATCTAAAATATTATTATTTGTTTTGATAATCACGCCATTTTCTTTTATATAATTGAATGGAATTGATTGACGGCTATTGTTCTTTATAAAAGTATCAAATAGCGAAAATGGGAAAATATAACTATCATTAGTTCTATAATCTTTAATTATAAAAAAGGCTATGCCATCAAATTGTTCTACTTTACGTAGATGATCTATTTGATGGCTTTTTATATTGTGAAGTGGGAGTGAAGAATTATATGTTGATTTTGCTTCAAAATCTATGTATTTTTTTCGGTAAATACCATTATAGTCAGTAGTAGATTGCTTTTCAAAAAAAGCTTTTGTAATCATATTTTTGCTATAGTCGACATTAACAATATGAATTGGAGTCGGTCTTTTATAAATAAGTGCAATATTGTGATTGTTATAATAATTATTTGCGTTATTTATTTCATCTTCAAATGCTAACCCTTTATTGCAATTTGATTTGTAGCGTTTTTTGATTTTTGATTGAATAATATTGGTAGGAATTGGAAATTTAATCATATATAACCTCTTATTAATAATTACTTATATAAATAAATTTTTCCTAAAACAAAAGGCACTTTTTTGAGTGCCATTTAATAATATTTAACCAATATATTTTTTTAATTTCTTTTCAAAATCTTTTGGAGTGACATCGTTACCGCCTAGTAATTGTTTAACCATATCTCTTACTGGTTCGGGAATTTCTTTTTTATTAGGTAAGAGTTTTAAATATTCATTATAAACAATATCGCTATTTTTCATAGCTGCCTTATAAAGTAGCATTAAATGTTTTGCATCTGTTAAAGGGTCATGAGGTTCTCCGACTAATTTTACGTTAAATAGTTCAAGGTAATGTATTAAACTTAATGGATTGTTTTTATCGTCACGAATAAAAGTAGAAAGTATTAATGAAACATCTATTACATGATGAGTCATTAGCTTTACCATTGAAGCATCTGCGTCAGGAGAATTTTCTAACGATTTTGCTAAAATTCTACAATCATGAGATCCAAAATACATAAAAACAGTTTTTTCTAAATTCTTTTCTCCGACATATTTTTTAATTTCTTCAATTGCTTCTTTAAAACTTATACCTTCGTTTTTTAATTTATTTTCGGTAATACCTGTTAGCTTTGTTACAATTGATGTAATAGGATTTTTGGCAATAACGTATTTCTTAATTCCTTTATGTATTCGACGAATATTATAGTTATGGTCTAATTCAACTTTTACTGCACCGAATGCAATCATTTCATGAGAAATTCCAGTACCTTCAAAGTCAAGGAACAATAAACTACGACGCTTACCAATAGCTTTTTTCATTAAGTTCATGGTCAACACCTCGAAACATATTATAACACAAAATTAATATGTAAAAAGTTTAATTAATTACTATAAAGAAATATTAAATAGATTACTATATATTATTGATTTAATTTGTTATAATAATTAAGGATTTAAAACCATTCGACCCGGATGATTGCTGGTATCGTTTGATATTAGAGGAAAGTCCATGCTCGCACTATCTGTGATGATAGTAGTGATTGTGCTAGTGGAAAAAATAACACTAGGTATATGGGAGCATATAACGGCATATCTAAACCTAAGTCTTCGGATATGGTCGCGATATTGAAAGTGCCACAGTGACGTAGCTTACTTGAAAGAGTGAGGTGGAACGCGGTAAACCCCACAAGCGAGAAACCCAAATTTGGTAGGGGAGGTTGCAAAGGAGAAATGAATCTATTTGTAGCATGCGAAAGCATAGATAAATTGTCGTCCTAGACAAAACATGGCTTATAGGGTCGAATACTCACTTTTATTTAATCGGAGGATTTATTATGAATTTACCAAATAAAATAACAACATTCCGTATGGTTATGGTTGGTGTCATTGTTTTACTTTTAGCTATTTGTGGTTCTATTGGATTTACTGGTGGTTATATCTGGTCTTGGAATAACGGAGTTGATGGCGTTACTGTTATTTCTTTTGTTGCATTTATATTATTTGTAATTGCTTCTTTTAGTGATTTCTTAGATGGACATATTGCTCGTAAGTATAATCTTGTTACTACTTATGGTAAATTTATGGATCCAATTGCAGATAAATTATTAGTTGACTCATTATTAATTATTTATGCTATCCCATTTGCTAACGGAAATGGATTTGGCTTTGTTGGCAAAACAGGAGTTCCTATGATTGTTGTAATTATTATGATTGCTCGTGATTTAGTTGTTGATGCTGTAAGATTAATAGCTATGGAAAAAGGAAAAGTAATCGCTGCTTCATGGTTTGGCAAAGCAAAAACAGTTGTACAAATGGTTGCTATATCATTAGTTTTACTTAATAACTGGCCTTTTGCTTTAATTGGATTAAATGTTAACATCACAAATATTATTTGCGGAATTGCAGGCGTTATTTCACTTGCTTCCGGTATTGATTATTTAGTTAAATCTCGTTCTTTGTTTAAAGACGATAAAATTGAAGAGGAAAAATAAATGAAAGAATTATTGGAGTTATTAACCAAAAACAATTTAACACTAGGTAGTGTCGAAAGCTTAACTGGTGGTCTTTTTGCAAGTGAAATAACTTCAATTCCTGGAGCGTCTAAATCTTTTAGAGGCTCTTTAGTCACATATTCATCAGAAGTAAAAGTTGATGTTTGCCATGTACCAGCTGAACTTATTTCTAAATATGGAGTAGTGAGTCACGAAGTTGCAGCTTCAATGTGTGAAAATGGTGCTAGAGTTTTAAAATGTGACGTAGTTTGTTCTTTTACTGGAAATGCTGGACCGGATTGTTTAGATAATTTACCAGCAGGTAGAATATATGTTGGTTTATATATTAAAGGAAATGTTTCAACATATGAATTTAATATTATTAATAAAAATCGTAATGAAGTTCGTAGTGAAATTGTTTTAGAAGCTACAAAACTTTTAAAACAAAAAATTAAGGAACTTTTCTAATTAGGTAGTAATTAGTAGTTAGAGAGGTAATTATATGGAAAAAGATAAAAATACGAACGATAAACAAGAAGCATTATTAGATGCTATTAAAAGTATTGAAAAAGTATACGGCCGTGGTTCTATCATGCGTTTAGGTGATAGACCAAATGTTGAATGCGATGTAATTCCAACAGGTTCTATATTATTAGATGAATGTCTTGGAATTGGTGGATATCCACGTGGTAGAGTAATTGAAATTTTTGGTCCTGAATCATCAGGTAAAACTACGTTAACATTACACGCAATTGCAGAATGTCAAAAATTAGGTGGTAGAGCTGCCTTTGTTGACGCTGAACATTCAATTGATCCAATTTACGCAAAAAATCTAGGTGTTGATATAGATGAATTAATTTTGTCACAACCGGATTCTGGCGAACAAGCATTAGATATAGTTGAAATGTTAGCACGCAGTAACGCAATTGATTTAATTATTGTTGACTCAGTTGCTGCTTTAGTTCCTCAAGCTGAAATTGAAGGAGAAATGGGAGATAATCAAGTTGGATTACAAGCTCGTTTAATGTCTAAAGCTATGCGTAAATTAGCAGGCGTTTTAAACAAATCATCTTGTACAATTATTTTCATTAACCAATTACGTGAAAAAGTTGGAATTGTATATGGCAATCCTGAAACTACAACTGGTGGGCGTGCTTTAAAATTCTATGCTTCGGTACGAATTGATATTCGTAAGAGTGAAATTTTAAAAAATTCTGCAAGCGACATATATGGTAATACTGTCAATGTTAAAGTTGTTAAGAACAAAGTTGCACCACCTTTTAAATCATGTAAATTTGATATTATCTACGGGGAAGGTATTTCTCGAACTGGTGAAGTTTTAGATTTAGGTTGTGAACTTGGGCTTATCAAACGTTCTGGTACTTGGTATGAAGTAAATGGTCAACGTATGGGTCAAGGTCGTGAAAATGCAAAATTATTTTTAAAGGATAATCCCGATATTTTTGATAGTCTTGTTGATGCAATTAAATCATCTCACACTAAAATCGAATAATGGTTATAAAGCATATCGTTATGGTATGCTTTTTTAGTGTAAAAAACTACATTAAAATCGTACAATTTTCTATTTTAAATGATATTATTTTTTGTTATAATATATTCGTACATGGTACAACTATCAAGTTTTATATAGACTTTGTCTATAAAAATATAAATAAAATTTTAATACTTGATTAACAAAGAATTACAATGGGCGATGACAAGCCTTAAATTTTTATTGCTATAACTTTTTGATATGATAATGAAAATTAAAATAACATAATTGTCAATAATACTGTATGCGAAAGGGGAATTTGTATGAAAATACCAGTATGGCTAGCTGTCGTTATTGCTGTAGCAGCTTTATTGTTAGGTGGATTAATTGTATATTTAGTCCCAGTATTTAGATTTAAACAAGCTACAAAAAAAGGTAACAAGCTAGTAAAAGAAGCACAACAAAATGCTGAAAGATTAATTAAAACTGCTCAACTTGATGCTAAACAAGCAGCTTACGAAACTAAAATGGAAGCTGATAAAGAAATTAGAGAAAAGAAAGCTGAAGTTGAACAAATGGAAAACAAGGCTTTACAACGTGAACAAAGCATTGAACGTCGTGACCTTGCACTTATTGCTAAAGAAAATACTTTAGAAGAAAAGCAACAAAACTTAAATGCTTATCAAAAAGAACTTGAAAAGAAAGAAAACGTTTTACAACAACGTTTAGATTCAATTATTTCAGAATTAGAAAAAGTAGCTCAAATGTCTACTCAAGATGCTCGCAATGAATTATTCAAAAGAGTAGAAGAAAAAACTTCTAAAGAATTAGCTGCTTACGTTAAAAACAAAGAAGAAGAAGCTCGTGATAGTGCACAACAAAAAGCAAATGAAATTATTTCTCTTGCTATGAATAAGTATGCTCAAGAAGCAACAACCGAAAAAACAGTTTCTGTTGTTGCATTACCAAACGATGAAATGAAAGGCCGTATTATTGGTCGTGAAGGTCGTAATATTCGTTCAATTGAACAACTTTGTGGTGTTGATTTAATTATCGATGATACTCCAGAAGTTATTACAGTTTCTTGTTTTGATCCAATTCGTCGTGAAATTGCTCGTCGTTCATTAGAATACTTAATAAAAGATGGACGTATTCAACCAGGACGTATTGAAGAAATTGTTGAGAAATCTAAAAATGAAGTTAAAGACATTACTCGTCAAACAGGACAAGATGTTGCTTTCAAATTAGGTTTACCACGTATTAATAAAGAATTACTTGATTATGTTGGTAAATTAAAATATCGTACTTCATATGGTCAAAACGCTTTAGATCATTCAATTGAAGTTGCTTATTTAGCTGGGGTTATGGCTGCTGAATTAGGCTTAGATCAAAATCTTGCAAAACGTGCTGGCTTATTACACGATATTGGTAAGGCTGCTGACTTTGAAATTGAAGGTAGTCACGTTGAAATCGGTGCACGTTTGGCTAAGAAATACGGTGAACCTGATACAGTTATTAACGCTATTGAATCTCACCATGGTGATGTTGAAGCTAAATATATTATTTCTACATTAGTTGCTGCTGCTGATACATTATCAGCTGCTCGTCCTGGAGCTCGTAGTGAAACATTAGAAAATTACATTAAACGTATTGAACAACTTGAAACAATTTGTAAATCTTATGATGGTGTTTCTCAATGTTATGCTATGCAATCAGGTCGTGAAGTTCGTGTCATGGTCGTTCCAGAAAAAATCGACGATATTGCAGCATTTAAGTTAGCACGTGATATTCGTGAAAAGATTGAAACTGAAATGACATATCCAGGTCAAATTAAAGTTTCTGTTATTAGAGAAACAAGAGCAGTTGAAACTGCAAAATAAATGTATTAAAATAGGGCTCTATGAGTCCTATTTATTGTATTTAACTGTTTATTAAAGGAGTGATTGTATGCGTGTTTTATTTTTCGGAGATGTTGTTGGCAAAAATGGCCGCAATATTGTACTCTCTCATCTTGATGAATTTGTAAAAAAATATCGTGCTGATGTTGTAATCATTAATGGTGAAAATGTTACTCACGGAAAAGGTTTAATTGAAAATCATTATCGCCTTTTTATAGAACATGGTGTTGATGTAATTACTCTTGGCAATCATTACAACAGTAAAAATGAAATCGCAGAATATATTGATGGTGCTGATCAATTAGTTCGACCATTAAATCTTAAAAAACAATTTGGTGGTGTTGGAAGTATTGTAATTGACGTTAATAATATTTCATTACGTGTTACGAATTTGCTTGGACAAGTATATATGGGCGAAGAAGTTGATTCTCCATTTGATTGTTTAGAAAGTTTATTAAATACTGAAGAACATGCTGATATTCATATTGTGGATTTTCACGCTGAAGCTACTGGAGAAAAATATGCTTTAGGTTATGCTTTTGATGGAAAGGTTAGTGCAGTAGTTGGAACACATACTCATGTACAAACAAGAGATAATCGTATTTTCCCAAACGGAACTGGTTATATTTCAGATATTGGAATGTGTGGACCTTATAACGGAATTTTAGGTACAAAAAAAGATAGTGTTATTGCCCGTACATGGCATCATCAAAAAGCTAGATTTGAAATTGATGACGATGATGATTCTGTTATTTCGGCTGTTATTATGGAATTTAATGATAAATTAGGTACTTGTGAAAGCATTAATACAATTTATCAAATATATAAGAATTAGGTAGGTAAGTTATTATGGCAAAAAAATCAATTATTAAAAATATGCCTTCAATGAGTGAGGCAAGTAAAAGAAAACGTGGACCAAGTGAAATTATTTATGATCAAGTTATTGTTCCAACATCGTTAAAACAATTTGCAGAAGGACGCAAATATTTTATTCGTACATATGGTTGTCAAGCAAATGTACGTGATAGTGAAAATATAGCAGGTATGCTTGAAAAAGCTGGTTATACAGTTTGTGACGAAGAAGAACAAGCTGACGTTATTATTATTAATACTTGTGCGGTACGTGAAAATGCTGAAGAAAAAGTATATGGTGAAATCGGTAATTTAAAGAAATTAAAAGAAAAGAACCCTAATCTTGTAATTGGTATTTGTGGCTGTATGATTCAACAAGTACATGTTGTTGATAATATTAATGATAAATTTAAATATGTCGATTTATTATTTGGTACTCATAACATTAATGAATTATTAAATCTTATTGACGAAGTATATCAAAAACAAGAACGTATTATTGATGTTATGTCAAAATCCGGTGAAGTTATTGAAAATTTACCTTCAGTTAGAAGTGATAAATATAAAGCATTTGTTAATATTATGTATGGCTGCGATAAGTTCTGCACTTATTGTATTGTTCCTTACACACGTGGTAAAGAAAGAAGCCGTAAACTTGATGATGTATTAAAAGAAACTCAAGAATTATTAAATCAAGGTTATATGGAAATTACTTATTTAGGTCAAAATGTTAATGCATATGGTAAAGATTTAAATGATGGTACTACTTTTGCTGGTTTACTTGAAAGTGCTGCAAAATTAGGTGTACCACGTATTCGTTTTACAACATCTCATCCTTGGGATTTTACAGATGAAATGATTGAAATTATTGGTAAGTACGATAACATAATGCCAGCAATTCATTTACCTTTCCAAAGTGGTAATGATGAAATTTTACGTCGTATGGGACGTCGTTATACTTCTGAGGAATACCGTAACCTTGTAATTAAAATGCGTGAGAAAATTCCTAACTTAGCTTTAACTACTGATATTATTGTTGGTTTCCCAAATGAAACTTATGAACAATTTAAAGATACTCTTGAAATGGTTAAGTTTGGTGAATACGATGGCTGCTTTACTTTTATTTATTCACCTCGTATAGGTACTCCGGCTGCAAAGATGGTAGACGATGTTACTGACGAAGAAAAACATAAACGCTTTGATGAACTTAAAAATGTTGTTGAAGAAGTTGGTACAAAACGTGCTTTACGTTATATTGGCAAAATAGAAAAAGTTCTTGTCGATGGACCTTCTAAGAAAAATCCAGAATTATATAGTGGATACACTGAAACAAATAAACTTATTCACTTTAAGAATACCGATCCATCTTTAGTTGGTAAGATTGTTAAGGTTAAAATCTTAGAATCTCATTTGTATTCTTTAATTGGAGAATTAGTAAATGACTAAAGAGATAGAAGAGACTTTATTAAAACTAAAAAATGAACTTGATAACGATGAAAGAGTTAAAGAGTATTTTAGACTTAAAGAAGCAATTATAAATGATAAAGCATTAACTAAGCTTGATGAAGATGTTAGATTAGCTCAAAAAGAAATGGTTAAAGCTATTAATGATGGCGAGCTTCATAAACAAAAAAAAGAGTATTACGAAACTTTAAAAAAACAATACGAAAATCATCCTTTAATAGTTTCTTATAATAATATAAAAGATGAAGTTTATAATTTACTATCACAAATCTCAAATATAATAAATAATTAATGCACCATAAGGTGCATTTTTTAGTTCTCAATCAACCAAAAATAAGTATCAATGTGATATAATAAAACAAAGTTTTATTTTAGAGGTACACGTTATGGCACAAAAAGAAAAATATTCACCAATGATAACACAATATTTAAAAATTAAAGAGCAAAATCAAGATACGCTTATTCTTTTTAGATTGGGTGATTTTTATGAATTATTTTTTGAAGATGCTAAAGTTGCTTCTAAAGAATTACAACTTACTTTAACTGGCAAAAGTGGTGGCACAGAAGAAAGAGTTCCAATGTGTGGTGTTCCTCATCATGCAATCAAGCAATATGTTGCGAAACTTATTTCAAGAGGCTACAAAGTAGGTATTGTTGAACAATTAGAAGATCCGGCTACTACAAAAGGTTTAGTTCAACGTGATATTGTTCAAATTATTACTCCAGGTGCTTTAATGGATGTTTCTAATGACGATAATAACTATATTGCAGCATTAGATGAAACTGAATTTAATTTTATTATTAGCTATGCTGATTTATCAACAGGTGAGTTATGTACTTTGAATTGTGATAAAGATATAGTTGCTTTAATAAATGAATTAGATGGAATTAACACTCGTGAACTTGTTGTTAAATCTACTATTGATAAAAATTTATTAAATGAGATTACGAACAAAAGAGGCATATTAATTTCTTATGAAGATAATGAAGAAATTGATATGGAATGTGAAGTTATATTATCTTCTGTTAATGATATCTTTCAAATGAAATCATTAATGAGACTTATTACTTATTTGCGTAAAACTCAAAAAAGAAAATTAGATTATTTGCAAGAAGCAAAAGTAATTAAGACAAATAAAGTTTTAATTATGGATTCTTATTCTAAAGTTAATCTTGAATTATTAAGAACAATTAGAAGTGAAGATAAATATGGTTCATTATTTTGGTTATTAGACGAAACTAAAACTGCCATGGGTTGTCGTTTATTAAAGCATTGGATTAACAAACCTTCAGCTGATTTAGAAGAAATAATGAAACGTCAAAATATGATAACATCATTAATTGTTAATTTCTTATTACGTGATGATATTAAAAATTACTTAAATGAAGTATACGATCTTGAAAGGTTAATTGCTCGTATTTCATACGGAAATGCAAATGCTCGTGATTTACTTCAATTAAAGAATTCATTAAAAGTTGTCCCTTTATTAAAAGAAAACTTATCAAGACTTAATAATGGATATATTGACGAAATTGTTAATAAAATGGATGACTTAAAAGATATGTGTGCTTTAATTGAAAAATCAATTGACGAAGACGCACCTTTAACAATTAAAGAAGGTCATATTTTTAAACGTGGTGTTTATGAAGAATTAGATGAATTAATAGATCTTTCAGCTGGAGGCAAGGAATGGGTTTCTCAACTTGAACAAGCTGAAAAAGAAAAGACAGGAATTAAAACATTAAAAGTTGGATACAATCGTAATTTTGGTTATTATATAGAAATATCAAAAGGTAGTGTAAATCTAGTACAAGATGATTGGGGATATATTCGTAAACAAACAACAATTAATGGTGAAAGATTTATTACTCCCGAATTAAAAGAAAAAGAGGCTTTAATTTTAACTGCTGATGAAAAACGTATGAAGTTAGAATACGAACTTTTCTGCAATTTACGTGATTCAATTAAAACACGTACATCAACTATTCAATTATTAGCAAATCAAATTTCAATTATTGACGTATTAGTTTCTCTTGCTTCGATTTCATCAAAGCCAGGATATGTATGTCCAAAATTTAATAATGAAAGAATAATTGATGTTAAAGATGGTAAACATCCTGTGATAGATAAAGTAATGAAAGGTAATTCATATGTAAGTAATGATATTTATATGCCAAGCGATAATGATATCTTACTGATTACTGGACCTAACATGGGTGGTAAATCAACATATATGCGTCAGCTTGCAACAATTGTAATTATGGCCCAAATTGGTTGTTACGTACCTGCAAAGGAATGTAATTTACCTGTGTTTGATCAAATATTTACACGTATTGGTGCTTCTGATGATTTAATATCAGGACAATCAACATTCATGATTGAAATGAGTGAAACAAACCACGCTTTACGTCACGCTACTGATAAATCATTATTATTATTTGATGAAATCGGACGTGGTACAGCAACATTTGATGGTATGGCTTTAGCACAAGCAATTCTTGAATACATAGCTTCAAGAATTAAAGCTAAAACATTATTCTCAACTCATTATCATGAACTTACTGAATTAGGAAATGAAATTCCTAGTGTCCGTAACATCCACGTTATGGTAAAGGAAAACGATAATGATATTACATTCTTATATAAAGTTAAAGATGGCTCTATGAATAAGTCATATGGTATTAATGTTGCACGTTTAGCACATTTACCGGAAGTATTACTTAATCGTTCTAATGATATTTTAAATACTTTAGAAAATAAGGATGTAACAATATCACGTGATATTATAGAACCTAAGAAAGAAGAGGAAGAAACTTGGATTAAAGAAGTAAGAGAAATTAATCCACTTAATATGACTCCTCTTGATGCATTAAATTTCTTATACGAAATTAAAAAGAAAATGTAAGGAGAAGAAAAATGGGAAAGATTCAAGTTTTAGATAACGCACTTGCAAACCAAATTGCTGCTGGAGAAGTTATTGAAAGACCATCTTCAGTAATTAAAGAGCTTGTTGAAAATAGTATTGACGCTCATTCCTCACGCATTATTGTTAAAATTGAAAATGCGGGTCGTACTTTAATCTCGGTTGAAGACGATGGAGATGGTATGGATCGTGAAGATGCTAAAATTTCTTTTACACGCCATGCGACATCTAAAATAAAGAATACTTTTGATTTATTTCGTATCCATACTTTAGGATTTAGAGGAGAAGCATTACCTTCAATTTCTTCTGTATCTCATTTAACTATGATTACATCAACTGGTGAAGGTGTTGGAACGAAAATCGTCATTTCAGAAGATAATATGAAAGTCGAGGATGCTAATCTAAGAAAAGGTACTTTAATTACAGTTGAAGATTTATTCTTTAACACTCCAGTTAGATTGAAATATATGAAAACTGATTTCACTGAAAATGCTAACTCAATTGAAGTATTAAATAAAATTGCTTTATCACATCCTGAAGTTTCTATTTCATTTTATATAGATAACAAAATACAATTTGAAACTAGTGGTCGTAATGATTTACTTGAAACAATTGCAAATATTTATGGATTTGAAATTGCTCGTAAGATGGTACCAATTGAATTTAAGACTGCTGACATAAATGTTAAAGGTTATATTGGTAGACCTGAATTAGCAAGATCAAATCGTTATTTTATGATTACTTTACTTAATGGACGTGCTGTTTATATTCCAAAAATTTTAACAGCAATACAAGATTCATATAATGATTTTATACCTCCATCACGTTATCCTTTTGTTGTGCTTGATTTTAATGTTGATTATGCCTTAGTCGATGTTAATGTTCACCCTACAAAAAGAGAAGTTCGTTTTTCTAAAGAAGATGAATTAAGAACTTTATTAATGAAACATATTCCCCAAACTTTACGTGATTCATATCAAGTAGTAGAATCTGTTGTTGAAAAATCTCAAATTAATACACCTAAAGAAAAACATGAACAACAAAGTCTTAATTTAAACGATAATTTTGAAGCTAGAGAAATTATTTCTCCAGTTAATGACTATGTTAAACAAGAACCACTTAATGAAACTAAAGTTGATAATAAAATTATTGATAGTAATGAAAATAATAAAAACGTCTCATATGAGAACCAAACATTTAATTTTGAATACAGACCTCAATTTTTAAAAAAATCGCCTTATCGTGCTATAGCTCAACTTCAAAAATCATATATTATTGCTGAAGATGATGGGGGTGGATTTGTATTAGTCGATCAACACGCCGCACAAGAAAGAATTAATTATGAAAAATTTCAAAAGATTTTTAATGCTGAAATAAAAGTAACTAATCCATTAATTCCTATAGTTGTAAATTTAAGTCCTTCTGATACTATTTTGTTTGACCAAGTTCATCAAAATATGTTAAAAGAAGTTGGATTAATATTTGAACCATTTGGCACTAATGCTTTTAAAGTTGTTCAAATTCCATGTTGGTTAACTGAATATGATGAAAAAGAATATATTGATAATCTTATTGAACAAGTATTACGTAAAGAATTAGTAAACGTAGAGGAAATAAGAAAACATACAATTGCTACAATGAGTTGTAAGGCTTCGTTAAAAGCACATGACTATTTAAATATAAGTGAAATGCAATATTTATTAGATAATCTTGCTAACTGTGAAAATGGATCATGTTGTCCACATGGAAGACCTACTATGATTTCATTTACTAAATACCAACTAGAAAAATTATTTAAAAGGACAGGCTTCTAATTATGATTATTGTAATTTGTGGACCAACAGCATCAGGAAAATCAAAATTAGCTATTAAGGTAGCTAATGATTTTAATGGTGAAATCATAAATGGTGATGCTTTCCAAGTCTATAAAGAATTATTAATTGGTACGGCTAAACCAACACAAGATGAATTAAAACTAGCTAAGCATCACTTATTTGATTATGTTGAACCTTCAATTAATTATTCAGTAGTTGAATATCAACAAGAAGCTCGTAAAACTATTGATGATATTTTAAGTAGAAATAAAGTAGCTATTATTGTTGGCGGAACAGGTTTATACCAAAAAGCTACTTTATATGATTATGAATTCCGTGTGAATAAAGAAGTAGACTTAAGTGATCTTGATAATTTAAATAATGAAGATTTGTATAATTATTTAGTTTCATTAGATAGTGAAGCTAGTAAAAAAATTCACCCAAATAATCGTAAAAGAGTATTAAGAGCAATCGCTATTATTCGTGAAACTGGTATTAAAAAATCTGAAATAGAAGAAATGCAAGAACATAAAATTATTTATGATAATGTATTTTTTGTAGGATTAGATGTTGCAAGAGATGTTCTTTATGAAAAAATTAATAAACGTGTAGATGAAATGTTTGAAGAGGGTTTAGTAGAAGAAGTTACTAATCTTTATAATAAATATGATTTCAACAATAACGCTTTTAAAGGAATTGGATATAAGGAATTTATTTCATATTTTAAAAATGAAAGTACTTTAGAAGATGTTAAAGAATTAATAAAAAAGAATACACGTAATTATGCTAAAAGACAATTCACATTTTTCCGTCATCAAATGCCAACTATTTGGTGTACTAACCATGAAGAAGCTTATAACTTAATTAAAGAGAAGGTGAATAAAAATGGATAATATGTTCACTAGAACTGAAATGCTAATTGGCAAAGAAAACTTAGATATTTTAAAAAATTCAACTATATTAATAATTGGTGTTGGAGGAGTAGGTGGAACTTGTTTTGAAGCTTTAGTTCGTTCCGGAATTGGTCATTTTATTATTGTAGATAAAGATGTTGTAGATATTACCAATTTAAATCGACAAATTTTATTTGAAAATGATAATGTGGGAAAAAGTAAGGTCCTATGTGCTAAAGAAAAGGCTCTTCGTATAAATTCTAATTGTGACGTAAAAACTATTAATTCTTTTATTGATGAAAATAACATAAACGAATTAAATTGTGATAAGATAGATTATATAGTTGATGCGATAGATGCAATATATTCTAAAGTTGCAATTATCAAATTTGCAAATGAACATAATATACCTTGTATAACTAGTCTAGGAATGGCAAAAAGATTAGACCCTACCAAATTAGTTATTACAAGATTAAACAAATCAACAGGAGATCCGTTAGCAAAGAAAATGCGTTACGTATTACGGCAACAAAATGTTGATTTTTGCAATGTAATGTGTGCACTATCACTTGAGGAACCAATTAATAACGAACGTATTCCAGCAAGCATGATGATGGTTCCATCAGCAGCTGGTTTAGCAATTGCAAGCTTCGTTATTAAAAATTTAATAAAACAATATAATGAGGAGTGAGAACATGGAATTAAAAAATATTTATGAAATAGCTCAAACTGCTGGTATCGATGAAAAATTTGTGGAACCATATGGAAAAGTAAAAGCCAAAATCGATACTAAAATTATGAAAGAAATCGGAAATAATCCTGATGGTAAAGTAGTATTAGTTACTGCTATTACCCCAACTAAAGCTGGTGAAGGTAAAACTACTACTTCAATTGCATTAGCTGAAGGATTAGGAAAAATTAATCGTAAAGCATTACTAGTATTAAGAGAACCTTCTTTAGGTCCTGTATTTGGTATTAAGGGTGGCGCAACTGGTGGAGGTAAAGCTACAATTGAACCTGCTGAAGATATTAACTTACACTTTACAGGAGATATGCACGCTCTTACATCATCTATTAATCTTATTGCTGCAATTATAGATAACTCTATTTATCGTGGTAATCCACTTTCAATTGATGCATCAAGAGTAACTTGGAAACGTGCTCTTGACATGAATGATCGTACCTTAAGAAGTGTTACAATTGGACAAGGACATGGCAATGGTGTCGAAAGAGAAGAAAACTTTGTTATTACAGTTGCTTCGGAATTAATGGCTATTATGTGTCTTGCTGAAAACGAACAAGATTTTATGGACCGTGTCAATAAAATCATTGTTGCTTATACATATTTAGATAAACCAGTTCGTATTCTTGATTTACGTATAAGTCACGCAATTATGAAATTAATGCGTGATGCTTTAAAACCTAACCTTGTACAAACGATTGAAGGCAATCCTTGTATTATTCATGGTGGCCCTTTTGCTAATATTGCTCATGGTTGTAACTCTGTTATTGCAACAAAGATGGCAATGAAATTAGCACCAATTGTTATTACTGAAGCTGGCTTTGCTGCTGACTTAGGTGCAGAAAAATTCTTCGATATTAAATGTCGTTCAGCTGGCATTACTCCTTCATTAGTAATAATGGTTGCTACAATTCGTGCGTTAAAACTTCATGGTGGTAAACCACTTGATAAGATTGAAGAAGAAGATGTTAAATTAATGATGAAAGGTACTGCTAACCTTTACCAACATATTGAAAATGTTAGGAAATTTGGTTTACCAGTATTAGTTACAATTAACCATTTTGCTTCCGATACTAAAGCCGAAATTGATGCTTTAACACAATGGTGTAAAGATGTTCAAATTCCAGTTGTATTTAATGATGGTTTTGCTCGTGGTGGTGCTGGTGCTGTTGAAATGGCTAATAAAGTTGTTGAAATGTTAGACGCTCAAGAAAATCTTCCTAACTTTAAATATTTATACGATGTTGAAGAACCTTTAGAAAAGAAAATCGAAACTATTTGTAAACAAATATACCGTGCAAATAATGTAGTCTTTACAAAAGACTGTAAAGAAAAAATGGAAGAATTAAAACGTCTAGGACCGGGTTTTGTTAACTTACCAGTCTGTATGGCAAAGACCCCTCAATCATTCACTGACGATCCTAATGTTTTAGGTGCCCCTCGTGGTTTTAATATTACAGTTCGTGACGTATCGTTATCAGCTGGTGCAGGATTTGTTGTAGCTTACACTGGTGAAATTATGACAATGCCTGGACTTCCTGCAGTTCCTGCTGCTGTTAAGATGGAGGATAAAGACTATTAATGGCTGATTTAGATTACGAATTAAATTCAATAGTCGAAATGAAAAAGCCCCATCCATGTACTAATAGAAGTAAACTATTTGAAATAGTTAGAATGGGTGCTGATATTAAAATTAAATGTCAAGGCTGTGGTGCTATCATTATGATGCCTCGTAATGATTTTAATAGTAGACTTAGAAAAATAATTAAAAAATAAGGAATTATAAAAGACTCTCCGTAATTAATAATAGGGGAGTCTTTTTTATGTCACTTATCAAGTTTAATAATGTAACGAAATCATTTTATAACGGTGAAACTAGATTTAACATTTTAAAAGATTTTGACTTTGAATTTCCTAATAAAGGACTAATTGTGATAGAAGGACAAAGCGGAAGTGGTAAAAGCACTTTTTTAAAACTTATAAATGGATATGAGAAAAATTTTAGTGGTGATATTTATGTCGATGATATAAATTTAAAAAAAATCAAAGATAAAAATATTAATTATATTAGGCAAAAAGTCTGTTCATATATCTTTCAAAATTATCCAACTATTGAGTCACTTAGTGTAATTGATAATTTGTTACTTCCTTTTTATTTAAATGGAAAGAAAAATGATGATAATAAGCTAATGAATGAAATAGATTATTATCTATCAAACTATTTACCTAACGTAGAAAAAAACGCTTTGTGTTCAAACTTATCTGGTGGAGAGAAGCAGCGTTTGTGTATTATAAGAGCCTTATTAATGAAAACTAAAGTAATTCTTGCTGACGAACCAACTGGCTCCTTAGATCATAAAAATTCTAATGAGATAATGAATTTATTAAAAGAATTATCACTTAAAAAATTAATTATATTAGTGACTCATGATCATAAATTAGCTTTAAAATACGCTGACAAAATATTTTTATTAAATGGAGGAAAGTTATATGAAAAACAATATTAATCCATTGAATAAATATTATTCAAAAAACAAATCAAAAAATAGATTATTTGAAATTGCTTTATTTTTTATAAATATCCTTTTTACATTATCTTGTATTAGTTTTACAACTATTAGCAATCTTGGAGATAATTTATATGTTAATTACCCAGATTATTTAACGTGTTCAATATATAAAAGTGAAGTTGTAACTTTAGATAATTCTTCCTTGGCAATTGAAAAAACATATAAATTATCAACAAAAGAACTAACTAGTCTAAATCGTTATATATCTCATTTTTCTTATTCTTATTCATTGAATTCTTTTTTTAATAAAACAACTTTTTTATATAACAAAGAAGAAATCAATGTAAATGTGATTCCAGTTTTCCCAAATACAAATTTAATTAACAAATATCAGTTTGATGAATATGACTATAATGAAATTTTAGTTAATGAATCATTTACTAATAAATTTGGTAACATTGATTCGTTTGATTATACGTATGAATCAATTATTGAAAAAGAAGAAAAGAAAGATTTGGTAATAGAATCTGGTAAATTTTTTATACGTAATATTACCGATGATAAACATTTAATAAATGATCCTTGTATATATGTAAATGTTGATAGATTTATATCATATCTAGAAACTATTGAATTAGAAAACATATCAACAAATTTACGGACAATTTATACTTTAAATGATTATTATGAAGATGACACAACTGGAGAAAATAATAATGAATATTCTTATCTTATTGGAGTTTCAAAATTAAAAGATATTAAGATATTAAAAAAATTATGTAGTAATTGTGTTTACAAAATATCTTCGTACTCTTTAGACTTATTTGATACATTACAAAATGTATTTGATGTTATAAAAGTAATATCACAATTTTTCTTCACTTTATGTATTGCTACATTATTACTTATGAGTATTATAAACACCTATAATATTTTCATAAAAACCCGTAAAGATATTGGATTGTTTTTGTCCTTTGGTGCCCATGATTTTGCTATTTATTTTAATGTACTTTATTGTACACTTAAAAAGCTTTTGTTTTCATATTTAATCACATTTATCTGCTTAATTATTTTAGGATTTATTACATTTAATTTTTTACCTATTTTAGGGGTGATATTATCAATTTTAAAATATATAATTTTGACATTAGTTTTTATATTATTTTCAAGCTTTATTTTTGTGCTACCATCTTATATTACTTTTAAATTTTTAAAAATAAAAAACGTTAATAAATTGATAAAGGAAGATTAATATGATAACAGTAAAAAATCTATGTAAAACTTATAATAATAAAGATAATATTTTAGATGATATTTCTTATACTTTTGGAAATAACGGTTTGTATGTAATTAAGGGATATTCTGGTTCGGGTAAAACAACTTTTTTAAAATGCTTAATTGGACTTTTACCATTTGAAAAAGGCGATGTATTTTATGATGAAAAATCATTATCTAATATGACGGAAAATGAAAAAAATAAAATTAGACTTCATCATATTAGTTATGTACCACAACAAAGTATAATTCAAAAATATAATAGTGTTAATGACGCAATAAAAATGTATAATGCTACAATCGATATAAAGGCTTTAAAGAAGTCTCTTCGTCAAATTGGAATAAAAAGTCTAAGACAAAAAATATCAACATTATCTGGTGGAGAATTAATTAGATTGGAATTGTTATTGGCGATTAATAAACATCCGGATTTATTAATTTGTGATGAACCAACGGCTGGACTTGATTACAAAAATAGGGGGCATATGTTAAATTATTTAAAGCAAATAAGCGCACATATCCCCGTTATTTTGGTGTCGCATGATGATGTAAATGAATATATAAATGACTTTACATTACTCGAGATAAAAGATAATAAATTATATGAATTACAAAAACAATCAGATATTAAAGTAAGTGACAAACATTTTAAAAATAAAAAAGAAAAGATAAAAAGTAATATTGGACATTTTGCCTTTTTAAGACTTAAAAACAAAAAAATTCGATCACTTATTATGTTTACATCTTTAATAATTTCATTATCATCTTCAGGATATATTTTTAATTTTATTGATAATTTTCAATCATCTATTATTAATCAAAATATGGATGTATTTTCAAGTAATAATTTTATAATAGAAACTAAAAATAAAAATGATGATAATTATAAATGTTTGGATGAAATTGAACTTAGAAAAATAAACGAAAGTTCATCGTGTTATATCACTTCTTTTTATGATTGTAATTATGAAAATTTGTTTAATGACGAAAACAATTTCTATTATCAAAATATGTTAATAAATAATATTGGAATTAGACAAATTAATGAGTTCATTTATACCCCTTCTTTAAATTGTAAAACTGAATTTCAAATAGGACTTGGATTAACAAATAGTAATCTATATTTGTTGAGTAAAAAAATAGGTATTGAAAATTCCATTTCTGACCTTAAAGATTATTGTAAAAATAATTATTTAGAAATTCATTTAGATATAAAAAATGAGACTTATAGTTATAGTGAAACTGTGAACTTTCAAGTAATTGATGTTTTTAATAGTGAAAGTAATTATATAGCTCATTCTTTTAATAATTTTAACTCTAAAATATTGGAGTCATATTTTGGGTTTCCAGTCACAACAAATATAAATGAAAAACCAAATTATCCTAACGAATTAAAAAAGTATACAATAACTAATTTTAATAGCAGTTATGAAGCTTATCAATTTGAGGAGATGCTTAATGAAAACATACAAACCTTTAATGTAAATTATTTATCAAACTCCTTTCCAAATAAATATAGTTATTTTTATTTAAAAACCGAAAATGAGATATTAACAGCAAATGTATTAGATAAATTAAGCCTAGATTATATAGTCGGCAGTAATGATTCTTATTTAATTGATCCAAATAGTGGACTTGCGGGTTTTAGTGGTTTCTTATATTTAAGTAAATATGAGTACGAAATAAATGAGATTGTAGATAAGCTAGAAAATGAAGATAACTTAATACATTTAAAATATAAGAGTAGTAATAATGTTTTACAGGGAAATATATTAAATACTTCTACTAATAATATTAAACTTGGAACTTTAACTCAAAAATTAAAGCACGACTCTATATTAGTATCTAAAGGACTGGCTGATAATTTGAATGTTAAAGCTGGTGACATATTATATTTTTCATATTTTATTAATAATAAATCTGTAATATTTTATTTGGAGGTTGAGGAAATAATAAACGATAATTCATTTAAAATATACCAAAGTCCAACATGGTTTTATCGTTATTGTCGAGATGAATTAAAATTAAAAAATAATATTCCTGATAAATCCATAATTTATTTTAATGATTCTAGTTTTGATTTAAATATGTATGAACAACTAAAAAGTAAATACAATCATTATACTTTTAGTAATGAGTGCTATTCTCGCTTTAATCAATTGATATCGCTAATTTCTATTTTTAAGATTGTTGCATATTCAATATTTGGTGTATTACTGATAATAAACATAATAATTGGAGTGTTAATTCAAAAATCAATTGATGTTGATAGTGTGGACGAAAATGAATACTTTTCAATTGTTGGCTATAATAATAAAGATATATTCAAAGTCAATTTAATTTATAAAAGCATAATTGTTATTGGTGCATTTTTGTATAGTGTAGCATTAATATTTATTCTTAATGTAAAATTTGAATCTTTGTTATCAATGTTTAGCAATTCTATTTCTATAAAAACAATAATTTTTATGATAATCTATTGTTTAATTGTATTTTTACCATCTTTTTTATTGATAAAAGAAAAGCATAATTATGTTAATGTAAAAAAGTATTAACTCTTTTAACTCCAATTGTAAAATAATAGTTCGTAAAGTAGAAAAATAAGTAATTGTGAGATATATTTATTAATCAATATTATTATTAAAATCAATAGTATTATTTATTAAAAAGTGATACACTATTTTTGTCAATAAGTAATTGATTATAGGAGGTGTTTTTATGAAAGGCACTGTAAAAATGTTTAACAAAGAAAAAGGATATGGTTTTATTCGTACTGAAGAAGGTAAAGATATCTTTTTCCATTTTAGAGCTTTATTAGATGGTTCTAATGTTGTAGAACAAAATACAAATGTTGATTTTGAATTAGAAGAATCAGAACGTGGACCTCGCGCAATTAATATTACAAAGATTTAAGGTATTAGGAAAAGTCGGCTATCGACTTTTTTTAATGATATAAAACATTATGGCAAAGGAGAGATGTTAAATGCCATTAAAAGCTGGTATTGTTGGATTACCTAATGTTGGTAAATCTACTTTATTTAATGCAATTACAAACGCAAATGTTGAAGCTGCAAATTACCCATTTGCAACTATTAAACCAAATACTGGAATTGTTGCTGTTCCGGATGAAAGATTAAACACATTATCAAAAATGTTTAATCCTAAACGCACTATCGCTGCTACTTTTGAATTTTACGATATTGCTGGTTTAGTTAAAGGAGCTAGTAATGGTGAAGGACTTGGAAATCAATTCTTGGCTAATATTCGTGAATGTGACGCTATTGTTCAAGTAGTAAGATGTTTTGAGAATAGTGAAATTATTCATGTTGAAAATACAGTTGATCCAAAAAGAGATATTGAAATTATTAATCTTGAATTAGCTTTGGCAGATTTAGATGCTGTTGTTAAAAGACTAGGAAGAGTTGAAAATAAAGCTCGTACTACAAAAGATAAGGAAGCTGTGTACGAAACTAATTTATTAAAGCAATTACAAGAAGCTTTAGAAAACGGTCGTCCTGCTCGTTCAGTTGAATTTAGTGAAGATGATGCAAAATATGTTCGTAAGAACTTCTTCTTATTAACTATGTTACCAATGATTTATGTTGCTAATATTAACGAAAATGATTATGCTAACCCAACTAATAGTAAATATTATAATGCTGTTGTTGATTATGCTAAGGAAGATAATTCTGTTGTCATTCCTGTTTCATGTGAAATAGAAGCTCAACTTTCTTCATTGAGTGAAGAAGAAAAAGTTATGTTCTTAAGTGATTTAGGAATTACTGAATCTGGCTTAGATAAAGTTATTAAAGCTGCGTATAGCATTTTAGGACTTAAAACTTTCTTTACAGTTGGACCAGATGAATGCCGTGCATGGACATTTAAAAATGGAATGTTAGCTCCTGAATGTGCTGGTATTATTCATAGTGATTTTGAACGTGGCTTTATTAAAGCTGAAGTTTATTCATATGAAGATATTGTTAAATACGGTTCAGAGCTTGCTGTTAAAGAAGCAGGTAAACTTAGAATAGAAGGTAAATCTTATATTGTTCAAGATAGTGATATAATGTTATTTAGATTTAATGTTTAATTAAGGAGGGGTTTTATGTATCGTATTGGGTATGCAAGTGATATTCATCGTTTAGTAAAAGGACGCAATTTATTCTTGTGTGGTGTTAAAATACCATTTGAATTGGGTTTATTAGGACATAGTGATGCTGATGTTGCTTTACATTCTATTGCTGAATCAATTCTAGGTGCTTTAGCATTAGGAGATTTAGGAAAATATTTTCCACCTAACGATCCACAATACGAAAATTACGACTCATGTTTAATTGTTAATGAAGTTGTAGCTATGATGGAAAAGAAAGGCTTTGAAGTTAATAATATTGATGTTAGTATTATTGCGGAGCAACCTCATTTACAAAAATACATTAATGAAATGAGAGCTGTCGTTGCTACATTGTTAAAAATTGAAATTGATAAAGTATCAGTTAAAGCTGGTACAAATGAAGGCATTGGTGAAATAGGGAAATTAGAAGCTATTGAAGCACGTACCATTGTCCTTTTAAGAAAGAAGGGTTAATTATGGCTGAAAAAATAAGAGTAAGATACGCTCCATCACCTACAGGATTTCTTCATATAGGTGGTGCAAGATCAGCACTATTTAATTATTTATATGCTAAGCACTTTGGTGGAGAATTAGTATTTAGAATTGAAGATACCGATATTGAAAGAAATGTTGCTGGTGGAGAAGAAAGTCAACTTAATGATTTATTATGGTTAGGTATTGAACCTGATGAATCTCCAGCAATTCCAAATCCTAAATATGCTCCATATCGTCAAATGGAAAGATTAGATATTTATCATAAATATGCTCAAGAATTAGTTGATAAAGGTTATGCCTATTATTGCTACTGTAACGAAGATGAATTACAAGCATCTCGTGATGCTCAACTTGAAAGAGGTATTGCAGCTCCAAAATATGACGGACACTGTTTACATTTGACACCTGAACAAATTTCGCAATACGAAAAAGAAGGTCGTAAACCTTGTATTAGAATTAAAATGCCAAAAAATAAAGAAATTGTTTTTGATGATTTAGTACGTGGCAAAGTTTCGTTTAATACAAATGATATCGGTGACTGGGTTATTATGAAATCAAATGGCATCCCTACATATAACTTTGCTGTTGTAGTTGATGATCATTTAATGGAAATGACTCACATTTTCCGTGGTGAAGAACATTTATCTAATACTCCAAAACAAATTGTTATTTATGATTATTTTGGCTGGCAAGTTCCTCGCTTTGGACATATGACAATTATTGTTAACCAAGATGGTAAGAAATTATCAAAAAGAGATAATAATATTTTACAATTTATGTCTCAATATCGTGAATTAGGTTATCTTAAAGAAGCAATTGTTAATTTTATTCTTTTATTAGGATGGACTCCTGACGACGATAATGAATTCTTTACATTACCAGAAGCTGTAAAGGCTTTTAATCCTAACAAGTTATCTTCATCTCCTTCTATGTTTGATCCTGTTAAATTAATGTGGTTTAACGCTCATTACATTAAAGCATTGTCAGAAGAAGACTATTTAAAATTCATTAAACCATTTATTGCTAAAGTAGTTGATGTTAATTCAAAAACGGATGCTGAAATATTAAAACTTGCTAACTTATTTAAAGAACAAATTAGATACGGACAAGAAATTGTTGAATTAATTAGTCCTATTATTAATCCAGTAGAATTCACTGAGCAAGAAGCTTTAGATGTTATGAATTTAGATACTACGCCTAACGTTATTAAAACTTTTGCAGAAGAATTAAACAAATTAAATGATATCAATGCTGATACAGTAAAACAATGTTTCAAAAATGTTCAATTAGCATTAGGTGTAAAAGGCAAAAACTTATACATGCCTATTAGACTTAAATTAACTGGTATGATGCATGGTGCTGAAATGGTTAATATTATTAGTGTATTAGGTAAAAAAGAAACTATTGCTCGTTTAAATAAATAGTAAAAAATCAAAGCTGAAATTGTATTTTTCAGCTTTTTTTATCTTTTAAAACGCTTTCTTTAGTCTAATTTAATAAGTTGCTTTTAATAAAACATAAAATGTTTTATAATAAACACGGTGAAATTATGGAAAAAACTTTTGTTACTATTACTTCAACCCAAGAAATAAATGACGAAAAGATAAGTGAAACATTTAATGGTGAACTATATTCTTTAGATGACTCCGATAGTATGTTATCGATTAGTTATGTAGATAACCAAGACAAACTTATTACAATAAAATTATTATTTGTTGATGAAAGTGAATGTAATATTAAAATTTCTCAACGTGATTACGAAGCACTGATTAACCTTAAATTAGACGAGTTAACACATGGTAAATATTTATTTAAATCACGTACACTTGAACTAGATTTCAAATTAGTAAAGTTTTTTAAAAAATCACTTGATATTTTATTTGAATATGATATATTCACAAATGATAAAATTATTTCTCACAATACATTAGAAATTGAGGTGAAAAAATGTTAATTGAAGAAAAATTAAAATTGACGATAAAAGAAGCTTTAGAAAAGATGAATGTAAGCCTTGAGACTTCTAGTATTGTTATTGAACGTTCAAAAGATAAAGCACATGGTGACTATGCTACAAACGTTGCTATGCAACTTGCTCGCACATTAAAAAAAGCACCTGTTGCAATTGCTAATCAATTAATAGAATTACTTGATAAGAGTGATTTTAATAAAGTTGAAATTGCTGGCCCAGGATTTATTAATTTCTTTGTTAAATCTGATGCAGTTAATACAATCATTGAAAAGATTCTTACTGAAAAAGAACATTTTGGTGATAACACATTTGGCAATAAAGAAAAAATTAATGTCGAATTCGTGTCAGCTAACCCAACTGGTGACTTACACTTAGGTCATGCTAGAGGTGCTGCAATCGGTGATTGCATTTGCCGAATGTATGATAAAGTAGGTTACGATGTCACTCGTGAATATTACGTTAATGATGCTGGTAACCAAATTACAGTTTTAGGCAAATCAATTCGTGCACGTTATCATCAATTATTTGGTGACAATGTCGAATTACCAGAAGATGGCTATCACGCACCAGACTTAATTAAAGTTGCTGAACTTATGAAAGAAGAAGTTGGCGACAAATATTTAGTTGATTCAGAAGAATCTGAAACTTACTTTAAAAGAAGAGGCGCTGAACTCGAACTTAATAAATTAAAAGATGACTTAAAAGATTTTAGAGTATCATTTGATGTTTTCTCTTATGAAACTGTTGTTCGTGCTAATAAAGGCGTAGAAAGAGTTTTAGAAGGTGCTAAAGATTATATTTATGAAAATGAAGGAGCTACTTTCTTAAAAACTACTGCTTTTAAAGATGATAAAGATCGTGTCATTATTAAAAGTGATGGTAACTACACTTACTTATTACCTGATATTGCATATCACCTTAATAAGTTAGATCGTGGATTTGTTAAACTTATTGATGTTCTTGGCGCTGACCACCACGGATACATTGATCGTATGAAATCATCATTACAAATGTTTGGTTATCCTCGTGATATCTTAGATGTTGAGTTAATTCAAATGGTCCGTTTATTTAAAAACGGTGAAGAATATAAGATGTCAAAGAGAACTGGTAATGCTATTGCAATGCGTGAATTATGTGAAGAAGTTGGTGTTGACGCTGTAAGATATTTCTTTGTATCTAAAGCTGCATCCGGACATTTAGATTTTAACTTAGATTTAGCAAAAGAGACATCTAGTGCAAACCCTGTATATTATGCTCAATATGCATACGCTCGTTTATTTAATGTTTTATCAAATGCACAAGACATTGAAATAGATTCAACTGGTAATGGATTAAATCATCCAAAAGAGATTGATTTAATGAAGCACTTAAGTGACTTCTCTAAAGAAGTATTAGATGCTGCTGTAACTAGATCTCCTTATAAATTAACTACATATATTCAAAAACTCGCTTCACTAATTCATGGGTTCTATACAGAATGCCGTTTATTAGATAGAGACAATCTTGCTTTAACTGCTGCTAGACTTGGTCTTGCAAAAGCTAGTATGATTGTTATGAAAAATGCTTTAGATTTGATTGGTGTATCGGCACCTGAAAAAATGTAATTGGAGGAATAAACAATGAAATCAAATATTGAAATTGCATACGAATTTGTTAAAGAAAGAAATACTAAAGTTCCATTTAAAGAAATTTGGGACAAAATTAAAGAAGTAACTAATATGGATGCTGAAACTGAAGCAAGAGAATTAGGACGCTTCTATACAAACTTATCACTTGACGGTCGTTTCGTTACTGTCGGTGAAAACGAATGGGACTTACGTAGCCATAAGAAATTTGAAGAAGTTCACATTGATATGAATGATGTTTATAAAGATGTTGAAGAAATCGACGAAGCTGATTTAGATCAAGAAGAATTAGACTATGAAAAACAAATTAGCGGTGACGATGTTGATTCTTTAGAAAATGATGAAGAGTCTGATGAAGATAAAGAATCAGAGGAAGAAGATTACTAATCTAAGGGGGATATAAATATGGGTTTAGTAAATGCAAAAGAAATGATGCAAAAGGCTCGTGAAGGCCATTACGCTGTTGGTGCTTTCAATATTAACAATCTTGAATGGACTAAAGCTATCTTATTAACAGCACAAGAATTAAATTCACCAGTTTTATTAGGTGTTTCTGAAGGTGCTGCAAAGTATATGACAGGCTATAAAGTTGTTGTTGCTATGGTTAAAGCAATGATTGAAACTTTAAACATTACAGTTCCTGTCGCATTACATTTAGACCATGGTACATATGAAGGAGCTAAAAAGGCTTTAGAAGCTGGTTTCTCTTCAGTTATGTTTGATGGTTCACATTATTCAATCGAAGAAAACATTGAAAAGACTAAAGAAATCGTTGCTTTAGCTCATTCAATGGGTGCTACAGTTGAAGCTGAAGTTGGCTCAATTGGTGGCGAAGAAGACGGCGTTATTGGCCGTGGTGAAGTTGCTGATCCAAAACAATGTAAAATGATTGCTGATTTAGGCATCGATATTTTAGCTGCTGGTATTGGTAATATTCACGGTAAATATCCTGCTAACTGGCAAGGACTTGACTTTGAAGCATTAGAAGCTATTAAAGGCGAATGTGGCACTATGCCATTAGTTTTACATGGTGGTACTGGAATTCCTGAAGATATGATTAAAAAAGCTATTTCTTTAGGTGTTTGCAAAATTAACGTTAATACAGAATGCCAATTATACTTTGCTGAAGCTACACGTAAATACATTGAAGCTGGTAAAGATTTAGAAGGTAAAGGTTTCGATCCACGTAAATTACTTGCTCCTGGCACAGAAGGCATTAAAGAAATCGTCAAAATCAAAATGGAAATGTTTGGTTCTGTCGGTAAAGCTGAATAGTAAAAAGAAAGCATTAAACTCCACAAAAGTGGAGTTTTTTTATTATTAAACAATTCTCATATATGGTAGAATATATTGGATAGGAGTTAAGATTATGAAGAATAGTAAGGAATTATTTAAGAAAATTGAAGAATATGATTCAATAGTTATATTTGGTCACTTAAACCCTGACGGTGACTGCTATGGCTCACAAGTTGGATTACGTGAAGCAATTAAAGAAACTTTCCCAAATAAAAAAGTTTATGCTGTCGGAAGTGGCTTTAAACCTGGTGTTGATTTATTTGGACCAATGGATGAAGTTGGCGATGAAATTATTGCTAATTCATTATGTATTGGTGTTGATTTTAACATTATTACAAGATCTGAAGATCAACGTATTGGAAATGGCTTAGATTTATGTATGATTGATCACCACATTATTTCAGAACCATTCGGTTCAGTTCGAATTATAGAAACTGAAATGATTGCTGCGAGTGAAATTATTACTAAGTTTATTATTGAAAACAACATGAAACTTAATTTAATTGGAGCATCATCACTTTATATGGGTATTGTTACTGATAGTGGACGTTTCCAATATCAACCAATTACCAAAAACACATTTGAAATGTGTGGCTATTTATCTTCGTTTGGTATTGAAATGAAGAGAATATATGATCGTTTATATGTTGCCGATGAAGCTTCTTTACGTTTTAAAGGATATGTTTATAGCCATTATCAAAAATCTGAACATGGAGTTATCTACTGTATTTTTGATAAAGAAACATGTAAGAGCTTTGGATATTCTGGACACCACACTGCTGTATTAGTTAATTTATTAGCTAATGTTAAAGACTGTCCAATTTGGGTTTTCTTTGGCGAAGAAGAAGATGGAAAAACATTTGTTGAATATCGTTCTGGTGGTATCAATGTTCAACAAATCGCTGTTCAATATGGTGGTGGAGGACATTTATGTGCTGCAGGATGTAACGTATCATCGTTAGAAATGGCACATGAAATTATCCAAAAATTAGATGATTTAATTGTACAGGAAGGAAAATAGTATATGTGGGAAAAAGAATTACAAGTAGCTATTGAAGCTGCAAAATTAGCAATTCCAGGTATTATGGAAATTTATAACACAAGTTTTGATGTTGAAATTAAAGACGATAATTCACCTGTTACTGCTGCTGATAAAGGCGCTGATGCTGTAATTAGAAAATATTTAAAAGAACATTTTAAAGATTACGCACTTCTTACTGAAGAATCAGAAGATAATTTTGAACGTTTAAATAATGATTATTTATGGATTGTTGATCCTGTTGACGGAACAAAAGATTTTGTTGCTAAAGACGGAGAATTTACTACTAACATTGGCTTAGCATATAAAGGCAATGTTGTTGTTGGAGTAGTATCAATTCCAACAACTGGCGATATTTATTATGCTTCAAAAGGAAATGGTGCTTACCATTTGTACCCTAATGGAGAAATTACAAAAATACACGTTAATGATAGAACAAGTAATTTAACATTTTTAACTTCACGTTTCCATGTTACTGATAACGAAAAAGATTATATTAAAGAACATGGTGACAAAATTACAAATGTAGAAAGATATGGTAGTGCAATTAAGGCATGCCGAATTGCAAGTGGACTTGCTGAAATCTCAGTCCGATTTACAAATGGGACTAAAGAATGGGATACAGCTGCATCACAATGTGTTGTTGAAGAGGCTGGTGGCCTATTTATTAAACCAAATGGTGAACCACTTACATATAATAGAAAAGATGTTTATAACCGTGAAGGTTATTTCATTCTTAATCGAGTTGAAAACAAATTATAGCAAAACAAAAAGTGACTTACAAAGTCACTTTTTTTATGCTTATTTATTTTTTTCTGAAGCAAGTTTAACACCTAATATACCAGGGACTTCTTCCATTAAAATAATTTCAATACCTTCTGAAACTGTATTATCAATTAAGTTACAGTCACTACATGCACCAAGCATGTTAATGTAAACAATACCATCTTCAAAGCTATCAAAGATGACATCGCCACCATCACGACGGATAAATGGTCTAATTTTATCTAATACGTTTTCAATTTGTTCTTCAATTGTTAATTCTTGTTCCATAGTAATACCTCTAAAAGCAAGATTAATTATAACACAATTTTTTTAAAATACTATTCATATTCTTCAGGAGATAATGTTTCACCAGTATATGTTGATTTTGCAGTATTGTAATCCCAGTAAGGATCCTTTTCTCCCCAAATACCTTTTTTATTAAATTTTGCATAGTTAACAGCATCTAACAACCAAGAAGCATATGTTAAACCTTTATAGTACATTGTATCAACACCTTCAAATGCTTGATCACTATAACCACGTTGACATACTTTCCAGTTAACAAGTGTTCCATCTGCCCAAACCCAGCCTAAATAACGACCATAGTTTTCAGAAATTGATCCATTTACTGAAGATTGTATTTTTAAGTCAGTTGCGTTTTCTAAAATGTTTGTAGTAAAGAATTTTGCAGGAATACCAAATTCTTGAATGTTGCCAGTATATGATTCACGAGTATCGATGCCTTGAAATCTTACTTTATTACTAGATGAAGGATAAGTCTTTTTAAAATCCGATGGAAATCTAAATACTGCTGTATCTCCGTCAACACCATTAGAAAGAGTAACGTCAACTAATCCACCATTGCCACATACAGCACCTAATTCGACTTCGGTTCCTAAAGTAATTGGAGTATTATCACTTGTATATTTACCATACGCAATACCAATATATTCTTCAGCAATTTGTGGACCAGCTAAAAGTTCTTCTTCAGTAACTGAGTTATCAACATTACCTAAATAAGTAGTTACATCAGCACTGTAGAATAACCATTCGTATGGTTCATAAGTTGAACGACCTTTTAAATAATTTGTTTTTCTTACTAATGTACAATCTTTATTGTATGTAACTAAGTTAGTTTCATCTTTACCAGTAATATCCATTAATTTATTTTCTTTATAAAGTCTAATAGGTTGATTACCGATAAAATTACAATTTTCTGAAAGTAAATTAGCTTTGCTTGTAACATCTTCAGTAGACTTACTACTTGCAATAACATATGTTTTCTTAGCGCCTAATGTACCAGAAAGCTCAATGTCATATGTTTTACCACTTTTAACAAAGATACTAACTTTGTATTCGCTTAAATCAACATCATTGTCTGATAAGTTATAAAGTTCAATAGCTTTATTATTAGAAGCACCTTCTAAAACTTCTGAAATAATAACATTTGAGTCTGTGTAAATAGAGTTTTTCTTACAAGATGTTAGTAATTCAGTAGCAACGAAACAGTTAACTAATAGGGGGATAATTAATAATTTCTTTTTCATACTTTTTTTACCTCTTTTATATTATTGCATATTTTAAAATAATTTTTAAATAAAATTATTCATAGTTATATTTATATACTATAACAGTAATTTACTTAAATGCATTTTAAATTCTTAATGAATGAAAAAAAACGAGCATTTTTGCTCCTCTTAATATTTAAATAACAATGATGAACTATTATGATTCAGAATGCGTAACGAAATTACATCTTTTTTATCAAATTAAAAGAAAAAAGATGCTTTATAATTTTTCAATTATTATTTTTATTTGAGCCATTTCTTTCTATATATATTTTTTTAGAAACTTTTTATTAGTTATCTAGATATCAATTTGTTGATAGTTATTTTTTAATTTAAATGTGGAAATGAGGTCAATTATCATTAAAATCCCTGTTATAAATGTAATGTATAAAATTTTGACATATAAAACTGATTCTTCCCTAGCAGAAGTTTCTATTGCTTTTATATTAAGTAGGGTTAATATAATATAAAAATTTAGGAGTGAATCCTAATTTCAGGTAAGACATAACAGGACAAAGGCGTCATCTTTTATCCTATCCATAAATCTTTATTCCGTCCTTTAATATTTCTTGAAGTAATTTTTGGTTGTTATTAAGCTGAAGGACATCAAGTAAATCGACTTTTTTCTTTAATTCTTCTCTTAGTTCCTCGTCAATAAATCCGTATTCGCTCAATTTTTCAACCATAAACCTATATTTAATTGTATTGGACTTACTTTCATCGGAATATAAGTCCTAGTGGGAACGCCCAAAAATTTGGTACATTCGTTAATGGTTAATCCTTTAGCTGTTCGTAATTGTTTTAGTGTCATTTCTACCACCTCATAATTATTACGCTATAATGGCATATATTTTACAAGACGTTTATGCCATTTTGACATTTTTTGTTTTTTATTATTTGTGTCATTTTGGCATATTTAAAAATTATGTTGGCTTACAAGAGATATTTTATCTATTTCAATACAATTGTTTTTTCAGTGTCTTATTTGCTTTTTTATTGCACGTACATTCTATATGTTAGATGACCTCATTGTGAAATTCATTAATTTTCTTATAGTTTCTACATCAATTGATTTAGTAAGCCATTAAAAATACGATAAAATATTAAAAAATAAAGTTGTTTTAAGTACAAAAAAAGGTTTGAATTAGTATTTCTACCATATCAAACCTTATTTTTAATTAAATGGTGCCCGGGACCGGAATTGAACCGGTACGATATTGCTATCGCAAGATTTTAAGTCTTGTGCGTCTACCTATTCCGCCACCTGGGCATATTTAAATGGTGACTCGCTGGAGGATCGAACTCCAGACCCCGTGATTAAAAGTCACGTGCTCTACCAGCTGAGCTAGCGAGTCAATTAAAATTGGCTGGGGTACCTGGGATCGAACCAGGGAGATGTCAGAATCAAAATCTGATGCCTTACCGCTTGGCTATACCCCAAAGTAATGGTGGAGGAGGGTGGATTTGGACCACCGAACCCTAAGGAACTGATTTACAGTCAGCCGCGTTTGGCCACTTCGCTACTCCTCCAATTACGGTAATTGTTACGCATAGAAAATGGTGGAAGTTAACAGGATCGAACTGCTGACCCTCTGCGTGTAAAGCAGATGCTCTCCCAGCTGAGCTAAACTTCCATATCCACGCGCTCATTTAATATAACATTATCAAAGGTGTTAGTCAATCACTTTTGAATAAAAAATTAAAAAATTTTTATTTTATACAAAGTATAACTTTATTATTACTAATGAATTCAAAATGAAAAGGTGGGAAAAATCCCACCTTAATATCATTAATATTAATAACCTGGTTTACCAAGTAACTTAAACATGTTCTTTTTGTAGATTTCAACACCTGGTTGATTAAATGGATTAATTTTTAATAAATAAGCACTCATAGCACATGCTCTCATAAAGAAGTAGAACATATAACCTAAATGTTCAGCATCCATTTTTTCTACGTGAATAACAATGTTAGGAACTTTACCGCTATTACTATGAGCATCTAATGTTCCAAGGAATGCTTTTTCGTTAACAAATGATAGTGTTTGTCCTTTTAAATAATTTAAGCCATCAAGATTTTCTTTATCACCAGGGATTTTAATATCTTGAGCTGGTTGGTCAACAAATAAGACTGTTTCAAATAGAATTGGAGTACCATCTTGAATGAATTGACCCATTGAGTGTAAGTCAGTTGAAAAAGTAACTGAATCAGGTAATAAGCCTTTGTGTTCTTTTCCTTCTGATTCACCAAATAATTGTTTTAACCATTCACCAATTTGAGTTAATGATGGTTCATATGTAACATACATTTCAACAGCTTTTTTGTTACGATACATAAAATCACGAGCAACAGCGTATTGATAACAAATATTTGTATTAATATCATCGTTGTCAAATTCAACCATAGCTTTATTTGCGCCTTCTAACATTGCTTTAATATCAATGCCTGCACAAGCAATAGGGAATAGGCCAACTGCTGTTAAAACGCTGTAACGGCCTCCGATATCGTCTGGTAAAACAAATGTTTCATAACCTTCTTGGTTACATAATGTTTTAAGTGCACCTTTTTCTTTATCGGTAGTTGCAAAGATTGCCTTTTTAGCTTCTTCTTTACCAACTTGTTTTTCTAATAATTCTTTTACTAGTCTAAATGAAACTGATGTTTCTGTTGTAGTACCTGATTTTGAAATAACATTGATAGCAAATTTCTTACCTTTTAAGTATTTCATTACTTGAGCAATGTAATTAGGTGAGAATGTATTACCAATAAAAATAATTTCAAGTTTATCATTAGCGAATAAACCTTTAATAGCTTCAATAGCAGCTCTTGCTCCTAAATAAGAGCCACCAATACCACATACGACTAAGATATCAAAATTGTTACGGACAAATTTTGCTCCTTTAATCATGCGTTCAACTTCTTTTTTATCGTAATCTTTAGGCCATGTTGTCCAACCTAAGAAATCGTTGCCTTCACCTGTTTTTTCATTAATCATTGCATTGATTTGTTTAACAGATTTAGCATACTTATTAAAGTTAATTGGCTTAACTGTGTGTTCAAAGTCTAGCTTAATCATAATTATTTATCCCCCTTTGCTAGTGCTTCTTTAATCCATATAGGTAATTTTTCTTCTAGTGGCTTAAAATCAAGTTCGCTTTCAGGAATCTTAATTTTAGCTTTTTTTAGTATCGGTGGGCGTCGAATAACTTGTCTTTCACGCTCACTTACTTGTTTAAGTGATAATCGGGCATAATTATTCTCGCTATCGATATCAATAATTTTAACCCTAACTTCAGAACCAATGGAAACAAAATCTTCGATATCACGGACAAATTTCGAACTTATTTCCGAAATATGTATAAGCCCATGACAATTTTCATTAAAAGTAACAAATGCGCCATAAGTTTGGATACCTGTTACTTTACCAATGACTATATCACCAATTTTAAAATTTTGTTCATTTTCCATTATGTAAATCACCTCTTGTCTTGTATTCAAAATATTCAAGATCTTTAGGAGTAGTAATTTTGAGGTTGCTTTCATTATTTAAAAGATAATTTACTTTTTCACCAAGCATAATTACTAATTGACTATCATCTGTAGCATTTGAAATATTATTTTCTTTAGCGTACATATGTGCTTTTAATAATAAATTAAAATCAAACACTTGAGGTGTTTCAATATTAATTAATTCGTTACGGTTTAAAACAATGTCAATTTTATCATCTTGTATTTTAGCAATAGAATCAGTTGTTTTGCTTGCTAAAGTAATTGCTTTATTATCTTTTATTTTATCTAATAAAGAATTAATAGTATTGGTAGTTATCAAAGGTCTAGCACTATCGTGAACTAATATGTTATTACAAGTAACATTTTTTTCTTTTAAAAATAAAAGAGCGTTGAATACACTTAATTGTCGGGTAGTAGAACCTTCAATTACACCTTTGAATTTTTTATATTGATGACAACTTGTTTTTATTAAATCAAAATAATCTTTTTGGCAAACAATATAAAAAGCGTCAACATTACTATTTTCAAATGCTTCAACTGAGTACGCAAACAAATATTTATCGTTTGTTTTGATAAATTGTTTAGGGTATTCGTTTGGCAAACGTGAACTTACGCCTGCAGCTAAAATTAATGCAATATTCATAGAAACTCCTAACGTAAATATGTTAGCACTTAAGAGACTATGTTTCAACTTTGCAATAAAAAAAGAATATCAAAAGATATTCTTCTTAATTGCCCCTTAATAAGAGTTTGTTTTTGATTTAATTTCACGAGCTAATGCTAAACGTTGAATTACTAATTTAACAAGTTGTTCAAGATCTTTACCTTCACTATAGTCAGCTTCAGCAATAAAGTTAACACGATCATCTTCATATAAATTAATAACTTTATCTTTTTGACCCTCTTGGTAAACAGCAATAGATGTACCACCATTATTTTTAGCTAAAATCATACATGGAATATCTGTCATTCCATCACCGAAATAAATCATATTTGTATATGGAACACGACGATCTCCACGTTTTTCGTTAACACCAGCATCGTCGGTTTGATTTAGAGCGCCTTTTGAAATACGATAGAAGAATTGTGTTTTAGCTGTGTAGTTAATAGATAATTTTGGCCATACAGGTTCATTTGTTTCATCATCGTATAAGAATTCACAACCATAAACTTCTTTAAAGAATTTATAAATGTCACAGCCTTCAAGAATTTCCTTTGTACCCGAAGAAATAACATAATGTTCAACTTTAAATCCTAAATCCTCACCAATTTTATTTATTCTTTCAAACCATGTTAGAACGCCAGGATAATAAATAATATCTTTACCTAAAGACATTAAATATTCTTTAGTTAATTTAATACCTTTTTTACGGCATTCAGTAATCATTGTATACATATAAGATAAGATTCTTTCACAACCAGTTTTGTTTGAAAGTTCTCCACATTTGCCCCAGAATTCACCAGGTGTTAATCCTAAATTAGGTATAAATGTATAGTTTTGCATATCTGTTGTACAAAGTGTTTTATCAAAGTCATAGATAAGTGCAATAATTGGCTTTTCTTCCATTTTTTTAATCCCCTTTTTTAAATATAAATAATATTTATATTTGTATTATATAAATTTTTTTATACAGAT
>CAVJPS010000010.1:413-48777 GCA_963651465.1 bacterium | reverse complement strand
TTTTTATTAATAAATTAATATAAAATGTATGATTTAATTAAAATTTAATTTTATTATCATTTTATTAACTTAATTAAATAATTAATGATATAATCATTAACGGAAAGAGGTAATTATTATGAAAAGACCTGTTATTTTATGTATATTAGATGGTTATGGCTATCGTAAAGAAAATCATGGTAATGCTGTTAACGCAGCAAAAAAACCAAATCTAGATTATTTCTTTGGTAAATATCCAAATGTTTTAATTGAAGCATCTGGTATGGCTGTAGGTTTACCAGAAGGACAAATGGGAAACTCTGAAGTTGGTCACTTAAACTTAGGAGCTGGCCGTATTGTTTACCAATCTCTTACTTTACTAAATAAGAAAGTTCAAGATGGTACTTTCTTTAGTAATGAATGCTACGTTAAAGCAGTTAAACATTCACTTGATAATAATTCAAAGTTACATATTTTTGGTTTATTAAGTGATGGTGGTGTTCACTCACATATTGACCATATTATTGCTGCTGTTAAAATGGCTAAGATGAATGGTGCAAAAGATGTTTATGTTCATGCGTTTATGGATGGCCGTGATGTTGATCCACATTCTGGAGTCAACCACGTTTCAAAATTACTCGCTGCATTTAAAGAATTAGAATTTGGTCATTTAGCTGATATTTCTGGTCGTTATTATGCAATGGACAGAGATAAAAATATGGACCGTGTTGACGTTTCATATCGTGTTATGGTTGACCACGATGGACCTTCATTTGAAGACCCAATTGCATTCCTTAATAAAGAATATGAAGAATTACCTTCAACAGGTAAAGATTCTTCTGATGAATTTGTAAGACCACATTATAATTCAACAGTTGATGGAACAATTGGCGATAATGATTCAATTATCTTTATGAATTTCCGTCCTGATAGAGCTATTCAAATCTCAACATTATTTACAAACCCAACATTCTATGCAAATCCAACATTAAAAGATGATGGTACACCAGCATGGAAAGCATATACACCAGCTCATCCATTAAAGAATATTTATTATGTTTGTACTATGAAATACGCTGATTCAGTAAAAGGTGATATCGCATTCGCATTACCAAAACTTGATAACGTATTAGGCGTATGGCTTGCTGATCACGGCTATACTCAATTACGTATTGCTGAAACTGAAAAATACGCTCACGTTACATTCTTCTTTGATGGAACAGTTAACTACGATGGAGTTACTTTACCAGAATTAAAAGGTTCAAGAAGAGTACTTGTTAATTCACCTAAAGTTGCAACATATGATTTACAACCTGAAATGTCAGCATATGAAGTTACAGATAAGTTATTAGTTGAATTAAATAAACACGACTTAGATGTTGTTATTCTTAATTTTGCTAACTGTGATATGGTTGGTCATACTGCAGTTGAAAAAGCAGTTGTTAAAGCTGTTGAAGCAGTTGATGAATGTGTTGGCAAATTAGTTAAATGGGTTGAAGATAATGATGCATATATTATGATCACAGCTGATCACGGTAATGCTGAATTAATTTTAGATGATGAAAACAAACCATTTACTGCACACACAACAAACCCAGTTTTATGGGGCGTTAATGTTCCTGGTGCTAAACTTAGAGAAAATGGTAAATTATCTAATATTGCTCCAACAATCATTGAATTACTTGGTGATGTTCCACCACAAGAAATGGACGAACCAAGTATGTTCTTAAAAGATTAATTAATATTAAAGTGGTGATTTTAAAAGTCACCACTTTTTTATTTAAATATTTCTTGTAAATAATATTATTTCTTTTTATAATATATTTGCTGCAGGCATGGCGGAATGGTAGACGCGTACGTTTGAGGGGCGTATTGGTAACCCAGTGTGAGTTCAAGTCTCATTGCCTGCACCATTAAGAAGTTTTAAGCCTGATAATTATATATCAGGCTTTTTTGCTGTATTAATAGCAAAATTTGTGTTTATAATGTGATATTTTGTTTTTACACGATTTAACATGATTTGAAGATAGATATAATTTTAAGAAAATTCTAAGTTTTATATAGACATATATTAGAACATATTATTTTAGACACACAGCCCACGTGAGATGTAGCAAATGTAACACTTTTTTTAAAATATTTTTTATAAAAATGTAAAAATTATATAATCAACTTATTGAATAATTTTTTGTCAAATGTATAGACATATTTAAAACAAATAAAGAAAATATGACTTCAGCAGCAGTTATTACATACTTCACTGAAAATGAATAATTAACAAGAAAGCCAATCACATCGATTGGTTTTTTATAATGTAAAAAAACAAGTCACCAAGAAGTGACTTGTTGTTCGCTTTTTTAATTTAGATTGTTACTAGAACTTTTATTGGTATTAATGGTATTCTTTCTAGCTACCATATCTAAATAATTTTTTTAAATGTTTATTATAATAAATTTCAATAAATTAAATTATTTTTTAAAATAGTCAGTCTTTTTAAATCCATATGTCAAAAATTTTCTAAATGCACGACCATTTGATAACCATAAAATTTGTTTGTTGTTCTTTTCATTTTTTATCATTTTAGGAACAACAAAGTTAACAATAGTCTCAGGGTAATCACCTAGGATATTATAAATTTTCTTTGTTTTATCACTTAATTCAATTTGAGTTTTATCTCCGTTAGCGTGAGTAATAAATTCAGTAATCATAATACCTGGAGCTAAACGACATACTTTAACTTTACCATTAGTTAATTCTTCAGATTCTTTAGCAAGTGATTGAGTAAAATAAGTAACAGCACGTTTAGCAGTACCATACAATGTAAGACCTAACATCATAGCATCGTTAGAGCCATATCCTTCAACGTTATAGATTTTACCATAACCTTGTTCTAACATATGTTTAAATGCAACTTTAGAGCCATATATTGTTCCTTTAAGATCGACATCTAAAAGAAAACTAATTTCTTTTTCTTGAAGTTCATAAACAGGTTTATTTGGAGAATTAACACCAGCATTGTTAATCCAAATATCAACAGCTTTAAATTCTTTTGCTGCTTCATTATATAAGTTTTCTAAATCATCTACTTTAGTAACGTCACATTTTACTTTAATAGCTTTTGTGTTATCAGGATTAATTTTTGATAATTCTTCTAATGCTACTTCTAAATTTTGTTCGTTAACATCGGATATAACAACGTTATATCCTGATTCTTTAAATTTTTTTGCTTGAGCTAGTCCAAATCCACGAGCTGAGCCAGTAATAACTACAGTTTTCATTTTTTTCCTTCTTTCTTTTTATATTGTTCATATTTATTAAAACACATTAAAAAACTAAAGTACATAAAGTAAAACGAAAATATTTAGATATCATATTAATAAATTAGAGAAATATATATAAAATATTTTACAAAATTGTATGCAAAAGCCTTAAATATTGATAAAATAATCTAGAAAGATATAGTTATCTTAGTTTGAATTAAGGAGGAAGTAAAAATGGGAGGATTTCACGGCGGCGTCGGTGGCGGCGGTGGCAGAAGCGGAGGCGGAGGCGGAAGCAGAAGCGGAGGCGGAAGCAGAGGCGGAGGCGGAGGCTTCCATGGTGGCGGAGGCCCACATTATGGCGGAGGCCCACATTCTAATTATCGTCCACCAGTACGTATAGGATATCATCATCATGGACATATTTATTATCGTCCTTATTATGGTACATCTAATGGCAAGCCTATGACTTTTAGGGGAGCAGTTACTTTAGGTTTAATTTTAATGGGTGTTGGATTAACGGCGTTTGTTTCTATTTATCACAAACCTTGTACAGCTACAATTCTTACTACAAGCACTGTTACTGACGGTTATAATTCTTATAAATATGAAGAGTATACATTTTCTTATAATTTTAACGATAAGACTTATACGGGATACGGTGAAGATGACTTAAACTATGATGGAACATATACAGTTAATAAAGGAGAACATTACACAGTCTATGTTGGCCTTATTGACCATACTTCATACCAATTCGAAAGCAATAATGCAATTGCATATATTTTTGCAGGTTTCCTTATTATTCCTGGTGCTGCTGTTCTAGGCAGTGCAATTAGTAAAAATGCAAAATTTAAACGTGACTTAAAAGAAATCGGTGACGTTAATGGCGATGGAAAAATCGATGAAAAAGATTTAGAATATGATGAAAAAATAAACAAAGCAACTACTGAAGGTGCTACACAAGCAGCTAAAGAAAATGCATATGATGAAGTAAGATATTCTAAAGCTCAATATTGCACATATTGTGGTTGTAAATTATCTGATAATGATAAACGTTGCCCAAGTTGTGGTGCAAATGTTTCTGAAAATTAATTTTATTTTTTAAACTAGGAGCTTGAGCTTCTAGTTTTATTATTTAAATATTTTATAATATTTATTGTTATTAAGTGGATCAAAGAGTACAATAATTACAAATAATAAAAAAGGAGATTAAATATGGAATTAAACGAAGTTAAATATGGTTTTAAGCTAATTAATATTAGAGAATGTAAAGACATTCAATGTAAATTATATGAATACGAACACTTATATTCTGGTGGTCATGTCGCTTTCTTAGAAAGTGATGACACAAACTGCTCTTTTGCAATCGGCTTTAGAACATTACCAAATGATTCAACTGGTGTTTGTCATATTATAGAACACTCAACATTATGTGGTTCTAAGAAATTCCCTTTAAAAGAACCTTTTGTTAATTTAATTAAAAGTTCATTAAATACTTTCTTAAACGCATTTACTGCAAATGATTGGACAATGTATCCTTTTGCATCTCAAACACCTAAAGATTTTGATAACATTTTATCAATTTACTGCGATGCAGTATTTAATCCATTATCAGTTCAAGACCCAAAAGCATTTTTACAAGAAGGTTGGCATCTTGAATTAATGGACGAAAATAGTGTTCCTTGCTATAAGGGCGTTGTTTATAACGAAATGAAAGGTGCTATGTCGTCAGTTGATAGAGTACTTGAACAAACTGTACTTGAAGCAATGTATAAAGGCACATCATATGCTGTTAACTCTGGTGGTGACCCAGATGTTATACCTAATTTAACATATAAGGCATATTGTGATTTCTATCACGAACATTACACACCAGAAAATGCTCTAGCTATTTTCTATGGTAAGATGGATATTGAACCTCGTCTTGAATTCTTAGATCGTGAATATTATTCTAAATATAAAAAGACTGGTAAAGTTAGTGCTATTGAAGCACCAAAAGCATTAATTGATTTAAATCATACTAAGGAATATGAAATTGGTCCTGATGAAGAATTAGTTGATAATACTTATATGGCATTATCATATGGTCTTGATTCATACGCAAATTATGAAGAAATGACAGCTTTCCAAATTTTAACTGAAGCATTATTTGGATCAAACGAAGCACCTTTAAAGAAAGCAATTTTAGATGCTAACTTAGGTCGTGATGTTGAAGCTGGTATTGACGATGATAAAGTTAAACCGGCACTCAATATTTATTTACAAAAATCAAATCTTGAAAATAAAGAAAAGTTCAAACAATTATTTGAAAGTGAAGTTAAGAAATTAGTTGAAAACGGTATTGATAAGAACATCTTACTCGCATGTATTAACAATGCTGAATTCAAAATGAAAGAATTAGATATGGGTAGAATGGCAAAAGGTATTGTCCTTGCTATGTCTATGGTTGGTGATTTCTTATATGGTAATGATATAATTACTCACCTTGAATTTAATAAATTCTTTAAAAAATTCAAAGATGAATTAAATAATGGCTATTTTGAAAAATTATTAGATAAATACATTCTTCATAGTGAACACCACGTACAAGTTGTTGTAACTCCATCAAAGACACTTGGTGCAGAAAAGAAAAAAGCAATGGATGAATTAATGCTTGCAAAGAAAAATGCTATGAAAGATGAAGAAGTTAAGGCAGTAGTTAAACAAACTCAAGAATTACTTGAATATCAAAATCACGTTGATACTCCAGAAGAATTAGCTTGTTTGCCATCTCTTGAATTAAGTGATGTAAATCCAGAAATCAACTATTTAGATTCTATTGATTTAACAATTGGTGAATTAAAAGGATTTAAACACGTTATTAACACAAACAAGATTGCATACTTAAGATTATATTTTGATTTAAGTACTTTAACTTATGAAGAACTTGCTTATTCAAGTGTCTTATGTGGATTATTCTTTAATGTTCCTACAAAGAAACATAGCGTTATTGAATTAAATAATATTCGTAAAACATACTTAGGCGATTTAAACTTTGGTGTTAATGTTACTGGCAAAGATCGTTTAAATTCTAAAGTATTTGCATCGATTACTGCGTCTTCTTTATTAGATAATGTTAGTTATATTCCTTCATTAATTAATGAAGTTGTTAATGAGTCAGTCTTTAGTGAAAAAGAAGTTAAGCAAATTTTAATGCAATCCGTAATTGGATTAAAACAAGGTATTATTGGAAATGGTATGAGAGTTGCTATGACTGAAGCAAGTAGTGCTTATTCAGCAAATAGTGCTTACTCAATCCAACTCGGTGGTTCTGTTAAACGCTATCGTTTCTTAAATGACTTAAATGAAAACTTCAATATTGAAACATTAAGTGCAAAACTTCTTGAAGTTGGCAAGAAAATGTTTAATAAATCAAATTTAAGATTCTCAATTTCTGGTGATGAAGAAACAATTAAGGTTTTATCAGACATTATGCCTAAATTTGAATTTGGTAACGAAACATACCCTTCAGTATTAAAACCTGAATTTACTAAAGTAGGTAGACGTGCTGTTGTTATTCCAAGTGGAGTTTCATACAACGCTGTTGCTAATAATCTTGATGAATTAGATTTTGCATACAAAGGATCATCAGTTGTTTTATCTCATATTATTACTTATGATTTCTTATGGTCTGAAATTCGTGTTAAAGGTGGAGCATATGGCTGTCATTTAGGTATTGCTCGTGACCGTGATATAAGAATTGGTTCTTACCGTGACCCTAACGTAAGTGAAACATTTGATAATTATGCAAAAATGGGTGACTACTTAAAAGAATTTAGTCCAGACGCAAAAGAATTTAAAAATTATATTATAGGTGCAATGGGTGGCTTTGATTCACCTTCTAGTACTCCAACATTAATCAATTCATCTGATTTATTATACTTAGTTGGTATTACAAAAGAAGAAAGAATGGCATTAAAACAAGAAGTCTTACATACAACTATTGAAGATATTAAAGGCTACGCTGATGTTTTAGATAAAGCAGTTGCAACAGGTAATATCTTTACAATTGGTAATGAAGATAAGATTGCTACATATAAATTTGATGAAGTAAAGCCTTTATAAAATAAATAAAGATAGTAAAAAATGGAGAACATCAAAATTCTCCATTTTTAATTTACTTATAATCTTGTTTAATATAACATTCTTTTTGTTTTGGTTCGTAATGGACTTCTGTTGATACACCAGTAAAAAGAGTAATCATTGGTTTAACATGTCCAATATCAAAGTCATAAATAATAGGAATGTTTAATGATAATAATTCACTTAACATATCACTTGCAACGTGTCCAAATAATTCTTGATTATTAAGAGGACGACCAACAACTATACCATTACAATATTTAAAATAATTATTATGTATTAAAGACCAATATAATCTTAATTGGTCTAATACATTTAAATCGCAAGTTTCAATAAACCAAATAAATCCTTCTTTTTTATGAGCTTCTAGATAATCATCTATTTTCCCCCATTTAGTTCCAAGAAGTTGAGCAATAACATCGCCACATCCTCCTATTGAAATACCTTTTATAGTAACTTCTTCGTTTGGTTTATCAAATCTTTTCCAGCTAGCTTTTAAAGTAGGCTTTTTTTCAATTAAAGGAGCTTCTTCAATAATGGTTATATCTTCATGTTTAGGGTAAGGATGTTGAATAAAAATATTACCATTAATTTTTTCTAAGGCTTCTTTTTTTGAAACATCTAATTTTTTATATCCAAAGCTAGGAAAACATTCTCCATATATTGCCGGAGTATCAGCAAAAATAGGAAGAGTAAAAGTTAAATTTGTATTGTCGCTATAACCCATAAAGAATTTCTTTTTCTTTAAGTTCTTAATTTTATCAAAATCAATGTAAGGAAGTATTTGAGTCATGATTTCTCCACCACCACATGAGAAAATAAAATCTACTTCATCATCGAGCATTAAATCCATGAATTCCTTAGCTCGTTGTTCACGAGGAGCACTACACATATCATAATATGAATTTACTGATTTACTTTCTTTTATTTTATATCCTAACTTTGTAAATACTTTTTTAGCATTTTGGTAACGTTCTAAATATGGAGTATCTGAGCATCCAAAAGAAGGAGCACAAACTCCAATTGTCATACCTTTTTTAAGAAATTGTGGTTTCATAAAATCACCTCATCTATTTAATTTTAATAAAGATATTTAAATCTTTCAAATATATTAAAAATATTATGATAAAATTAAATGGGTGATTTTTATGCGTATTTTAGTTATGAGTGATAGTCATAGTGCAAATATTTTAAACCATACATATGAAGGATATGATTATATTATTCATTGTGGTGATATAAATACTAATGATTATTATTATCTTAGTAATTACACCAATTTAATTGTTAAAGGTAATTGTGATTTTCACGACGAAGTTATTGAAAGAATAATAACCATTAAAAGTAAGAAAATATGGATTACTCATTCACATTTATACCATACAAAAAGTTCATATGAATGGTTAATTGATGCTGCTCGTAATAAACAAGTAGATATCGTCTTTTTTGGTCATACTCACGAACGTGCTTATTTTGAAGCAAGTAATATTACTTTTATTAATCCTGGTGCTTATAATGACGGAGCATTTGTGGAAATTACCGATAATGAAATATTATTTTTAGAAGAATCTACTAGTTTAACTACTGATGAACCTATATTATATGAAAAAATTGAAAGGAACTTATTTTAATTATATGAATAAAATTATTTACAATTTCCATACTCACACTAAAAGATGTGGACATGCACGTGATGAAGACGAAGAATATGTTTTGTCAGCTATTGATGAAGGAATAAAAGAATTAGGATTTAGTGATCATATTTATCTAAAAGGTATAGACTCACCTGGTATAAGAATGAATGAAAATCAAGTTGATGATTATATAAAATCAATTAACTTTTTGAAAGAAAAATATAAAGATAAAATTAATATACATTTAGGTTTTGAAGCTGAATATATACCTGAGTTTAGTGACGAATATAAAAAATTATTTAAAGAAAAAGGCATTGAATACATGATTTGTGGTCAACATTGTCGAATAGTTGATAATAAACAAGATTGGTACAATAGTCACAAAAATAGTGTTGAATATTTAAAACAATATGTTGATGATGTAATTGAAGCTATTAAGTCAGGATTTTTCACATATATAGCTCATCCTGATTTAATTATTGCAGGATACCAAAACTGGGACGACATTATAATTAACGAATCCAAAAGATTAATAGAAAATGCTATTAAATACGATGTTCTATTAGAAATAAATGTATGTGGCTTAAGAAACCTAAATAATAGAATTGCAAAAGGAGAAGAAAATCCTTATATGTATCCATATGGTAAATTTTGGGATTTAGTAAGTACATATGGAAACAAAGTAAAAGTTGTTATTGGTGTTGACGCCCATGGTAAAGATGAATTTAAAGATGGAATAAAAGAAGAAGCTTTAGAGTTTGCTAATAAACACAAATTAAATTTAATTGATAAAATCACAATAAAAAAACAAGGTTAGCCTATTTTATTAAGGCTAACCTTTTAGTTTATTTGTTTTTAAAAGCTTCAATCATTAATTCATTTAATGTATTAACAAATGATGTTTTATCTTTTACTTCAAATCCTTCAAGCATCATAGCTTCTTCATAAAGGACAGTTGCGTATTTTTTAACTTTTTCATCATCGTTAATATTTTGAATACATTTGAATAGTTCATGATCTGGATTTAATTCTAAGACTTTTGATGCTTTGGCTTTATTTCCGTCATTACCCATCATTTCATTCTCTAAATTGATTGTTTCTTCCATGCTTAATGAAAGACCTTCTTTAGTAGTAATACAACATGGAGCGTTTACAAGTTTAGTTGAGAATGTTACTTCATCAACTTTATCACTTAAAGCTTCTTTAATGTTATCAATCATACGTTTGTTATCAATTACTAATTGTTCGATTTTACTTTTTTCTTCTTCGTCAAGTGATGAATTATCTACTTCACCAATTGCTTTAAATTCAACGTCGTTATAGTTCTTCATCATTTGAATAGTAAATTCATCGATTGCTTTTTCAAATAATAAGACATCAACACCATCTTTTTTGAATTTTTCAATTTGTGGTAATGATTTCATTGTTTCAATAGAACGACCGGTTGCGTAATAAATATATTTTTGGTCTTCTTTCATTGCGTCTTTGTATTCACTTAATGAAATCATTTTGTCGTTATTTAAAGAATTAAATACTAATAAGTCTTTTAATAATTCTGTTTTACCACCATAAGAGGAGTAGATACCATATTTTAAGTTTTCACCATAGATTTTGAAGAATTCAATGTATTTATCAAAGTCATCTTTCTTAATATCTTTTAACTTATTAATAACTTTTGATTCAATATTATCTCTTATTTTTCTTAGCATAGGTGAATTTTGTAAAATTTCACGTGAGATATTTAACGAGAAATCATCTGAATCAACTAAACCTTTTATGAATTTTAAATAATCAGGGACAAGTTCTTTACATTTTTCTTGAATAAAGACGCCCTTAGCATATAAATCTAATCCTTTTTCGTAACTATCACTATATAAGTTATATGGTGCATGAGATGGTATAAATACAAGTGCGTTATAGGAAATCATACCATCAACATTTACAAATAATGATGTAAATGGATTTTCCCATTCCATAAATTTAGATTTATAGAATTCGTTTAAGTCTTCTTCTGTAACATCTTTTTTATTTTTCTTCCAAAGAGGAATCATTGAGTTAAGAGTTCTGTCTTCAATTATTGTTTCGGTTTCGCCTTTAATTTCTTCGCCTTTATCATCTTTCTTTGGACGAGTAATTGATACTTGCATCTTTATTGGGTAACGAATGTAGTCACTATATTTTTTTACTAAATCTTGAATTTTGTAATCATCTAAGAAACGACTATATTTTTCGTCTTCAGTATCTTCTTTCATGTAAAGAGTAATTGTTGTACCAGTTTCGTCTCTAGTTGCATCTTCAATAGTATAAGTTTCAACACCGTTAGATGAGAACAAATAAGCTTCGTTATCAACTGTTTTAGTAACAACTTCTAATTTATTAGCAACCATAAAAGCACTATAGAAGCCAACACCAAATTGACCGATTATATTGACGTCTTCTTTTTCTTTAGCGTCCTTAAATTTTTTAACAAAATCTTTTGAACCAGATTTAGCAATTGTACCTAAATTGTTTTCAAGATCTTCTTTAGACATACCAATACCATTATCTTTAATTGTTAATGTATTAGCCTTCTTATCATAAGATAATTCGATTTTATAATCTTTAGTAGGATATTTACCTTCACTTTGTAAAGCTAAGTATTTATATTTATCAATAGCATCACTAGCATTACTTATTAATTCACGAAGGAAGATCTCGTTATTACTGTAAATAGAGTTAACCATAAGATTTAATAACTCTTTAGATTCTGTTTGGAATTGTTTTGTTTCTTTCATCTTAAATCGTCTCCTTTTATTCCTCGCAAATATTATTATAATCTATTTTTTAGCACTTTCAAGGTGTGAGTGCTATTTTTTGTTAATTTTATTTTTATATGATTTTTACGTTCTAATTACTTCTTGAAGTTTTATAATAAAATTGGAGGATATAAAATGAAATATCGTAAGAAACTATCGGTAGGTTTATTCATTGATAATTATTATCCCATCGTTGATGGAGTAGTTAGTGTCGTCGATAATTATTCTAAATCTTTAAATAATATTGGTGACAAAACCACTGTTTTTACTCCTGCTCCAAAAGATAAAAATTACGATGATTCAATTCATCCTTATAATATATATCGTACCAAATCTGTTAATATTCCTTTTCTTGAATATCCATTAGCAGATTGTAAACACACTAAAGATTTATCCAAAGAATTTAAAAATAAGAAATATGAAATACTTCATTGTCATTCACCTTTCATGATGGGACATTTTGCACTTAAAATGGCTCATAAATATCATATTCCATTAGTAACAACTTTTCATTCTAAGTATTATGACGATTTTAAACAAGCGTTAGGAAGTGCAAAACTTGCACGTATTGCTGTTAAGAAAATTGTTGATTTTTATAATGAATGTGATGCTGTTTGGACTTTGAATAGAGCATGTAAAAAAACTTTAAGATCGTACGGGTATAAAGGACCTGTTACAATTATTCCAAATGGAACTAATTATAAAATGCCAAAAGATAGTAATGTTATTAAAGAAAAAGTAAGGAATAAATATAATATTCACGATAATGAAAAAATTATATTATTTGTAGCTCATCTTATATGGCAAAAAAATATTAAAACTGTTCTAGATACATTTAAAATATTAGAAGAAAAAGATTCTACTTATCGATTAATTATGGTTGGTGGTGGAGGACACGAAGAAGAAGTGAAAAAGTACGCTAAAGATATAGGACTTAAAAAATGTGAATTTGTTGGTAAGATTAGCGATAAAAAAGAATTACAAGGAATGTATCTTAATGCAAAATTGTTTTTCTTCCCATCTATCTACGATAATTTTCCTATTGTAGTAAATGAAGCTTCTGCAATGGAATTACCGGCTTTATTAATTGAAGGATCAAATGCTGCCGAACCTATTAAAGATGGTATTAATGGCTTTTTAGGACCTAATGATGCAAAATTACTTGCAGAAAAAATTGAATATATATTTGCAAATGAACAATTAAGAATTAATTGTGGAAAATTAGCAGCTAAAACAATCTCACAATCTTGGACTAGATTAATCCCAGTAATTCATAGTGAATATGAAGAAATTATTGCTGAATATAGATTAAAACATAGGGATTATTTACAAACAAGACATGAAAATAATATTGAAACTAGAGATGTAAAAAAAGATTTAAAAGAATTTAAATTAGAAGAAAAGAAAGAATATCGACAAAACCATAAAGCAATTAGAAAAGAAATTAAAAATATAAAGCATAATCATAAAAAATATATTAAGCAAAAAGAATGATAGACAATTCATTCTTTTTTTGTAAATGTCCCATGTAAAGACAAAAATATATATTATAAAAAATGAATAAACCTTTAAAATATAATTTTAAGAGTGTATTATTTAAATGTGAAATTAAAAAGCGAGGATTAAAAAATGAAAGAAATTTTAGTTGAAACATCTGCTCGTCACGTCCATGTGACACAAGAAACATTAGAAGTTCTTTTTGGTAAAGGTTATCAATTAACTGTTAAAAAAGAATTATCTCAACCAGGTCAATTTGCTTCAAATGAAAAAGTTGAAGTTGTTGGACCTAAAAAATCTATTGCTGGTGTCTCTATCTTAGGACCAGTTCGTAACGCTGATCAAGTTGAAGTTTCATTAACTGATGCAAGAACATTAGGTATTGCTGCTCCAGTTCGTGAATCAGGAGATATCGAAGGTACTCCAGGTTGTAAACTTGTTGGACCTTGTGGTGAAGTTGAAATTAAAAATGGTGTAATTGCTGCAAAAAGACATATTCATATGACACCTGCTGACGCTGCTGAATTTGGTGTTAGCGATAAACAAATCGTTGAAGTTAAAGTTGAAGGCGCAAACGGTCGTGCTTTAACATTTGGTGATGTTGTTGTTCGTGTTAGTGAAAAATTTGCATTAGCAATGCATGTTGATACAGATGAAAGCAATGCTGCTGGACTTGCAGGCATTGTTTATGGCAAATTAATTAAATAGTGTTATCATAGATTAAAAGGAGGGACAAACTATGAAAACTTATACTTATCGTCCAACAGGAGTTTGTTCTCGTGAAATGGAAATTTCTTATGAAGGAGATACTATTGTAGACGTAAAAATTCTTGGTGGTTGCAATGGTAACCTTAAAGGTATTAGCAATTTAGTCAAAGGAATGAAACTTCAAGACGTAGCTGATAGAATTAGTGGTATTAATTGTGGCATTAAAAAGACTTCATGCCCTGACCAATTAGCTCAAGCATGTCGTGAAATCCTTGAAAAAGGTGAATAGTATACTTGCTATTTAATTAAACATTTGACAATATTTTTTTAATAAGTAATAATTAGTATATTATTACTAATGTAGGAGGAAATAAAATGGAGAAGATACTTTTTACAAGTGAATCTGTTTCTGATGGACACCCAGACAAATTATGTGACCAAATTAGTGATGCTATTTTAGATGCTTGTTTATCTATTGATCCAAATGCAAAAGTTGCATGTGAAACATTCATTACTAAAAATTATGTTTTAGTAAGTGGTGAAATTACTTGTAGACAACAACCTAACTATGTTTATATTGTTCGTGATGTTTTAAAACGTGTTGGATACACTTCTGATGATATTGGTATTGATTGTGAAAAATGTCAAATTGATATTAAAATTAACACTCAATCACCAGATATTGCTCAAGGCTTAAATCATGGTGAACCTTTCTTACAAGGTGCTGGTGACCAAGGTATTATGTTTGGTTACGCTACTGATGAATCTGATGGTTATATGCCACTTCCTGTTGTTATTGCTCACAAACTTGTTCGTTTAGCATCAACATTAAGAAAGAATGGTTCATTTGTTTATGCAAGACCAGATATGAAATCACAAGTTACAATTGATTATACTGATCCACAAAATTTACGTGTTGATACAATCTTAATGTCAGTTCAACATGATCCAAATTATGATGAACAATCATTTAAGAGTTTTATCTTAGAAAATATTATGAAACCTGTTGTTGAATCATTTGGTTTAAACAATGATTTCCAATACTTAATTAACCCAACTGGTCGTTTCTGTATTGGTGGTCCTGCTGGCGATACTGGTTTAACAGGCCGTAAGATTATTGTTGATACTTATGGTGGCTCATCACGTCATGGTGGTGGCTGTTTCTCAGGTAAAGATCCATCTAAAGTTGACCGTAGTGGTGCTTATATGGCTCGTTATATTGCTAAAAACTTAGTAGCTGCTGGTGTTGCACAAAGATTAGAAGTCCAATTAGCTTATGCTATTGGTGTTGCAGATCCTGTTTCAATTGCTGTTGAAACATTCGATACTGCAATGTATGATGATGAATCAATTTTAAAATGCATCCGTCAATGCTTTGATTGCCGTCCAGGTGCTATTATTGATAACTTTGATTTACTTCAACCAACTTTCTACTATGAAGACTTAGCTACATTTGGACATTTCGGACGTCCAGATTTAGACTTACCATGGGAAAGACTTGATAAAGTCAAAAAGATTAAAAAATTCTTCGAATCAGATTTCTAGAATTGAAATTAAAAGTGGACTTAGTCCACTTTTTTTGTCGCAATTTATTATATTAAAAAAAAAACGAACATTTTAAATGCTCTCTCTAATTTTTATTTTACCATAAAAATATAAAAAGTATAAGACTATAATTATAACTTTTTTTATATTAAAATAAAGGTGTAGAAAATCTTATCCAGATTTGGAAAGGAGACATAAAATAATGAAGTACCAAATAGTAGGAAAGAACATTGAAGTCACAGATGGAATTCGTGAAGCTTTAATGAAAAAAATGGCTCGTATGGACAAATATTTTGTCATTACTGACGATGTCGAATGCCGTGCAGTTGTTAGAACATACAAAGAGTCACAAAAAGTAGAAATTACAATCAATACTCCAATGATGACATTTAGAGCTGAAGTTGTAGATGCTGATTTATATGCTGCATTTGACTTAGCTATCGATAAGTTAGAAGGTCAAATGAGAAAATTAAAAACAAGACTTGACCGTTCAAAACATGAAAAATTAGGTAAAGCAATTGTATTTGAAAATATTAAAGCAGAAGAAGAAAGCTTAGAAGAAGATGTTGTTGTTAAAATGAAATCTTACTTATTACAACCAATGGAAATTGATGAAGCAATTGATAGAATGGAAGCATTAGGACATGATTTCTTTATGTACCTTGATGAAGAAGATGAATTAGTATCAGTTGTTTACCACCGCAAAGATGGAGGATATGGAGTTATCCAAGCTGAAAACAAGGTTCAATAAAACGGCAAACAAGAGCGATGAAAATCGCTCTTTTATTTTTAATAAAAAGTTATTTAATATTTAGTCTTTTATTAGTATAATAAATAGTGTTAGGAAGTTTTAATATGTCAGGTAAAGTTATTGCAATCGATTTAGATGGAACTTTATTTTACCCAAAGCATCCTATTAGAATGATTTCACGTAAGAATCTTGAATTTTTACGTAATCGAATAGATTTAGGTGACCATGTTGTCATAGTCTCGGGTAGAAGTAAGTTTTATATTGAAAAAGTACAAAAGAAGATTAACCGTAATATAGATGTTATTGCATGTAATGGATCTTTTATTAAAGTTGGAGACAAAGTATTAAAAGATAATTGCTTAGGTAGCACCTGTTTTAATGCGTTTGAAGCAGTTAAACAAAAGTTTGAATTTAAGGCTTCAATGCTTATGAGTGAAAAGTACGAAATGATGATTAACGCAAGTGGATATAATAGATTTATCCAAAAATGTTTAGGCTTTTTTTATCGCTATCAAGGAGTTTATGCTGAAAATTTTACATTGTTAGGTGATAAAGAGGAAGAAGAAGAACTAAAATATGGAAAAGTTTATAAACTTATGATACTATTTGGATTAGGACATAAAGCAAAAATAAAAGCTATTCGTGCTGCTCAATTATTAAAGGAACATTATCCTGAAGTTGAAGCTGCATATAGTGACCAAGTTATTGAAATTACACCTAAAGAATGTAGTAAGTCTGAAAGTTTAAAAATTATTCGTGACTATTATGGTCTAACTAACGATGATATATTTGTTGTTGGTGATTCTGGAAATGATATTCCAATGTTTGATACTTTTTACGAAAATAGTTTTGTTATGGCACATGCCGGTGAACACGTTAGATGTCACGCTAAGCATTCTATTACTAGAGTACATGCATTAGAGAAATATCTAAAATAGTCATTAGGAGGGAAAAATATGAACGCTATTGAACATTCAATCTTTACATTATTACACTACGCAATTTTATTAAGAGATACTCTTGAATACTGCACAAACAAACCTGCAGATAAATATAGTGTTGAAATGTACAATCAAAGAAAACAAGTTTTAACAGGAATGTTAGACAATCCATCTCAATTAAGTGAATTCTTAAAAAACAATGGTGAAACAGGTAAGAAAATCGAAGGTCAATTAAGAGAATTTATTGATGAAATCTATGGACCTGAATCAACTATTTTAAGAGTAGGTGCTGAAGGATTAAGAGTTGACCAAACTCAACACTTAAAAATTTATAACTATGTTATTGGTTTACATGAAACTTTATTAGATGTTATTAAAGGATATATTAAATATGCTAAAGATAACAAACATATGGAAGAAAATACTCTTTTAGAAAAAGCATTTGTTACAAACAACAAATTTTATCGTGGTTTAGCTTATATGCTTTTAATTGAAGATTTAAATAAATTATTTAAAGAATTTAATGACGCAATGAAAGAAACTCAAGGTAAACCTTCACCTCAATCAAATTTCATTACAAACGACATTCAACAAACAGTTTCATTTATGGCATTTGTAAGACAACACTCAGGATTCGATCGTGGTCAACCAGATGAAGATCGTGAATTATTAGCACTTTTTGATAAAACAGAAGAAACTATTAAGAAAATGAATGGTACTACAAAACTTGAAGAAGGCGAGAACTTATTCGAAGAAACAAAGCAAAATTATGAATTTGCTAATGCTTATGTAGCTATTAAAGAAAAAGAAAATATGCAAATTCTTCAAGATTTATTTAAGGAAGCTAATGAATTTGAAATTGCTGCTCGTGAAGCTGCTGCAAATAAAGACAAAGAACAAAAATAAAATAAGTGTTATAAAACGGCTAATAAGCCGTTTTTATTTTGTCTTTTATTACTTTCATTATATTGAATAGAATTAATGATTATGATATAATTTTTAGCACTAGGAGATGTTTAAGATGGAAAAAAAGAAACTTTCATGGAAAGAATTTACATGGTATATTATTGCAGGCGTTTTAGCTTTATTTGGCTTTAGCCTTGTTATTACACATATTGTTGGATATTATCAAGATGTTACTTTAGAGGATAACGCAGTTTATCAAGCTGAACAAAAGTTAATTAGTTCTCTTAAAATCAATTTAGATTTTATGGGTTGGGGCTTTATATTTGTTTTAATCGGCTTAATAATGGCTGTTGTAGTTTTATATCGCTTTGCAAAGAAAGATGACGCAGTTAGAGAAAGAGATATTAAACGTAAACAAAGATTAGCAGAACAATTAAAAGAAATGGAAGAACCTAAAGTAGAAGAAACAAAAGTAGAAGAAAAAACTGAACAAGTTGAAGTTGTTGAAGTTGATCCTGCTGATAAAGAAACTAAATAATATCTATTAAAAAACGAAAGCGAAAGTCGCATGACCTTCGCTTTTTAATTTCTATTATATTTATTAAAGTTTAATGTATTCAAAATCATTACGGCCAGAAGCTTTTTCTTCTTCTTGTAATTTATCCTTGTTTTTTAAAGCAAAATCTTGATGATGTTCTTCGGCCTTAAAAAAGATAGTATCGGGTAATAATTTAACAGCAACTTTTTGATTATAATCTTCTTCTATTTGTTTAACATATTTAGTAAATGTAGCTTTTTGAATTGAAACATCTGTAAAGACAGCAGTTTGATAATTAGAACCTCGATCAATGAATTGACCTTCTTCATCAAAAGGATTAATTGATTCAAAGAATATTTTAAGTAATTCACGATAAGAAATATATTTTGGTTCATAATATATTAAAATAGTTTCTTTATGACCGGTATTTCCTTCTTTAACTTGTTCATAAGTTGGGTTAAGTTTGTTTCCTCCAGCATAGCCACTATAGACTTTAACCACCCCATCATATTCATAATAAGGTTTTGCCATACACCAGAAGCATCCTCCTGCTAATAAACATTTAGCAACATTTGTTTTAGTATATGATATTTCTTCAACAAGAATTTCATAACTTGGATATGATTTAGTGTTACTTTCATCAATCGTATTATTAAAGAAATTATTGTATTTACGATTAAAGTGGAATAATAAATTTGTATCACCTAATACACTATTAATAGTTAAACCATATTCAATAATAACAGTTGCTAAGCCTTCACCCGCAAAAGAATTACCAACAATTAATAAAGGTTTATTTTTTTTATAAAATCCAAAACCCACAATATCGTTTTCTTCATATTTAAAAGAATATTCGTTTAATGATAATTGTGAGGAAGAATTATATTTAAAATCATTTATTAACGATAATGATAATTCATCAAATAAAGATTCGTTTACTAAGATACATTCATTAATAGAATTATAAAACGTAACCATAAAATCACCTCAATTAAAATATATTATAAAGAATAAATGATTTTTAGCAAATGTATGATAAAAAAATGATAAATAGTAAAGATTTTATTAAAGTATCTAATAATATTAATAATCAATTGATTTACGTTATTTTCTTTATTAAAATAATAAAAAAGGTTGTGTTTTTTTATGAAAAAAATTAAAGGAATTTTATATACAAACAGATGGTATTTTTTAATTATTGGATTAGGAACTTTGTTTATTTTATTATTAAACATTTTTGTTTTTAAACCATTTTATCCTAATTATGCATTCGAATTATGGCAAATATTTTTATGGACTTTCCTTGATATATTATTTGTATTTTTAAGTTTTGCTTTAGTTTCAATATTAACTAGGGCTTTACCAAAAAAATGTTTTGACCCATATAATAAAAATTTTAAAGTTAGTCAAAACGAAATGAAAAGACTAGAGAAAATAGGCATTAAAAAATGGAAAGATCGTGTTCCTGAAATGGGACAATATTTAGTATCGTTTGATAAAACAAAGATTAGTAATCCTAACGATAGTACATATACTTATCGTTTTATTAGTGAAACTTGTTATGCAGAAGTAATGCATGGTATTCAAGTTGTAGTAAGTTTTTGGATCATTGTTTTACCTTGGCCTATTAGTTCAGGTTGGTTAATTGGTTTACCAGTTGCGTTAGTTTCTTCTTTCTTGCATCTATTACCAGTTTTAATTCAACGCTATAATCGTGCAAAGCTAATTAGAATTTACGAGAAGCAAGTAGCTCACGAACAAAGAAAAAAAGAAGAATAATAAATGATTGATTTTGATGCATTTAATATGTAATTAAAATCAATCTTTTTTTATTTGAATTTGGCTTATTTTGAAAAGTTTCTTAAGATTGTATTTTATTTTTTATCAAAAATATAGAAAACCAAAAAATAGTATGATATTATAAGTTAGTGATAACTAACTCATATTTTATCTATGTTAGTTATTAATAAAATTAGGAGATGAGTATATGAATAAATATATATTACAAATTGAAGGTATGCGTTGTGGAATGTGTGAAATGCATTTACAAGATGCTATACGCAAAAAGATTAAAACGAATAAAGTAAAAGCTTCCTATGTAAAAAAGGAAGTTATTGTATTTAGTGAACTTGATTTAACAGAAAATGATTTTCATCAAGCAATTGATACTACAGGATATGAAATTAAAGGAATATTAAAACAAGAAGCTAAAAAAGGTTTACTAGGATGGAAATAATATGAAAGAATATTTGTACCCTTTAATCGGTATATCTTTAGTATTTGTTTGCACAACACTTGGATCACTATTCGTTTTCTTTATTCGCGGTAAAGAAATATCACCAAAGTTAACTAAAATATTTACAGGGTTTGCTGCAGGTGTGATGTTCTCAGCATCTTTTTTCTCTTTAATTAAACCAGCTTTAGAAAGTGAAATTACTTATATGCCTACCTGGTTAATAGTTGCAATTTCTGTTGTATTAGGCGCTTTGTTTCTATGGGGAATTGATAAAGTTGTTCCTCATTTACATTTAGGAAATAACGAAGAAGGTGCTCATACAAATAAATTATCTAAAACTTCAAAAATGTTTTTAGCTGTAACTATACATAATGTTCCAGAAGGACTATCAGTAGGTATTGCTTTTGGTGTTGCGTTATCGCAACCTGATAATGCAACTTTATTAACTGGTGCATTACTTTTAGCTATTGGTATTGGAATACAAAATATTCCTGAAGGTGCAGTTGTATCGTTACCTATTAAAGCAGAAACAGGGTCATCCGGCAAAGCTTTCTTATTTGGAACACTTTCTGGTATAGTAGAACCTATTGCTGGTGTTATAGGATTATTTTTGGCTATGCATATACAAGGAATAATGCCTTGGGCTTTAGCATTTGCAGCAGGTTGTATGATTTATGTTGTGACAGAGGAAATGATTCCTGAAATGACAAGTGAGGGCCATGATCATTTTGGAGTATGGTCATTCATTATTGGCTTTGTAATTATGTTAATACTTGATTGTATTCAACTTTAACTATCATAATAAATTTATATGAATCTTTATGTATAAAAAAAAGACTAAAAATAGTCTTTACTGTTCAAATATATCATTATTATAAGATATCCAATTTGGTATATTAATAAATTAAGAAAATAAGTTTAAATTTAATGGCGGAGAAAGAGGGATTTGAACCCTCGCACAGTGTTACCCGTCTACTAGCTTTCCAAGCCAGCCCCTTCAGCCTCTTGGGTATTTCTCCAGCAGTGTTATTATAACAATTTTAATAGAAGTTGTCATTATTAATTAATAAGTATTTTTAAATATGTTATTATATGAAATATAAAGGGGCTTACTTATGATAGAAAAGATTATTACTGAAAAAGATGCTAATCAAAGAGTAGATAAATATGTTCGTAAATTACTTAATGATGCACCACTTAGTTTTATATATAAAGTATTTAGAAAAAAAGATGTTAAAATCAATAATAAAAAAGTTGATATTGATTATATATTAAAAGTTGACGATGTTATAAAAATTTATATAACAGATGAACAAGTACTAGAATTTGATAAGCCTAAACAATATGATAATTTTAAATTCGTTCATAAGATTATATATGAAGATAATAATATATTGATTGTTGATAAACCGAAAGGACTTTTAGTTCACGGTGATGAAGGTGAAAAAAAGAACACATTAGCAAATCAAGTTATTTCGTATTTAATTGCAAAAGGAGAATATAATCCACGTCTTGATAAAGGATTTACTCCCGCACCTGCTCATCGATTAGATCGTAATACTTCAGGACTTGTAGTATTTGGAAAAAATTTACCATCTTTACAAGTATTATTAGATTTGTTTAAAGATAAAGAAGAAATTGAAAAACATTATTATGCTCTTGTTGTTGGAATAATTAATAATCGTGGTGAGGTTAACGCACCTTTACTAAAAGATGAGAAAAAAGGCTTAGTTAAAGTTGCATCTTTAAAAGATGGTGCTAAAACTGCTATTACTCAATATGAAGTAGTTCGTAAATTTAAAAATTATACTCTTCTAGATGTTAATTTAATTACAGGAAGAACACATCAAATAAGAGTACATATGTCTTATATAGGTCACCCATTAGTAGGGGATTCTAAATACGGAGATTTTAAAGTAAATAAGTATTTTAAAGATACGTATAAATACGATTCACAATTCTTACATGCTTATTACATTAAATTCAAAAATTTACCCGGAGTATTAAGTTACTTAAGTGGTAAAGCATTTAGTAGTGAAATGGGTAAAAAAGAAAATGACATTTTACGTAATCTATAACAAATAAATTTAAATTTATTTCTAACAATGGTAAAATCTAAGTTAGGTAGTGTGGAGGATATAAAATTATGACTATTGAAGAAAAATATAAAGCATGGATAAAATCTGAACTTGTATCTAAAGAAGATGTTGCTACTTTAAAAGCAATGTCAGTAGAGCAAAAGCAAGACGCATTCTTTAAAGATATTGAATTTGGTACAGCTGGTATGCGTGGTGTTATGGGACCAGGTAGTAATAGAATGAACTTCTTTACTATTTTAAAAGCTGCTGTTTCTTTTGGAGAATATTTAGTTGCTAAGTTCCCTGATGCTCGTGAAAGAGGCGTTGTTATTGCTCACGATAATAGATTTAACTCTCGTGAATTCTGTAATGAAACAGCAGAAATTTTAAGTTTTAACGGTATTAAAGTTTATGTCTTTGATTCATTAAGACCAACTCCTGAATTATCATTTGCTGTTCGTTATTTAAATTGTGTTGGTGGTGTTGTTATCACTGCTTCTCATAACCCAAAACAATATAATGGTTTTAAAGTATATGATGAAACAGGTTGTCAATTAGTTCCAGACGCAATTAAACCTTTACTTGATATTATTGATTCTAAGCCTAGTGAACTTGAAACTGCAGTTCCTGAATATGAACCTCATGGTGTTGTTATTACTTGTGGACCTGAAGTTGACGATGAATATTGTAAACAAGTCTTATCTATTAGATTGAATCCTGATGTAAAAAAAGAAGGATATAAAATTGTATTTACACCTCAACACGGTACTTCTTATGTTAATGGTATGCGTATTTTTAAAGAAGCAGGATATGAAATTGTTCCAGTTGAAGAACAATGTACTCCAGATCCAAATTTCTCACATACTTTAACACCAAACCCTGAAGACCCTAAAGCTTATAATGCAGCTTTAAAACTTGCAAAAGAAATAAAAGCTCCTCTTATTGTTATGACTGACCCTGACGCTGATAGAGTTGGTGTTGCTTACCTATCATCAAATGGTGAATATAAACGTTTAACTGGTAACAATGGTGGTGCTATGTTGATGGATTATATTTTTTCTCAACGTAAAGCACAAGGTAAATTAAGCCGTAATGGTGTTATGTTTAATACTATTGTTACATCTGGTCTTGGCGAAGAAGTTGCTTCTTGGTATGGAGTTAAAACAGTTCAAACTTTAACTGGTTTTAAATTTATTGGTGAAAAGATTCATGAATGCGAATTAAATGGCGATAACCCTCACTTTGAATTCGGTTATGAAGAATCTTACGGTGCTTTAATTGCTCCATTTGCTCGTGATAAAGATGGTTTACAAGCTTTATTGTTATATTGTGAAATGGCTTGTTTCTATCACGAACAAGGTAAATACTTGGATGAAGTATTATTTGAAATTCAAAATAGAACTGGACATTTCTTTAAAGATGTTCAATATTCTACTGAATTTAAAGGTGCTGAAGGTGCTAAAAAGATGGAATCTTTAATGGATAGTTTAAGAAAAAATCCATTACGTGAAGTTAACCGTACACGTGTTAACACAGTCGAAGACTATTTAACAAGTGAAAAGAACGAAAACGGAATTATTTCTACAATTAAGTTACCTAAATCAAATGTTATTAAATATATTCTTGACGATAATTCAACTATTGCTATTCGTCCATCTGGAACAGAACCAAAGTGTAAATTCTATATTGGTGCTGTCTCTAATGACCCTGAAGAAGTTGATGGTAAACCTCAAAAAATATATTTATGGCTTAAGAACTTCTTAAAATTATAAAAAAAAAACAACCTCATAGTATCACGCCATGAAACTATGAGGCTTTTATTTTACTTAATAAGTTTTTGTAATTCTTTTATTACGCCATCTTCGTCATTTGTAAATTCAGTAACGTTTTTGATATCTTTTAATAATGCTTTACTACTATTTTTCATTGCGTATCCATGTTTTACAAATTTTAATATTTCTAAATCATTTACTTCATCACCGAAAGCAAAAGTATTTTCTTCTGGAATACCATAATATTCACAAACATATTTAAGACCTGAAGCTTTAGAAGTTCCATCATAATAAACTTCACAGAATCTATCTAAATAACCTTGCCAAAATCTTAAACGTACTCCATCATATTTTGAAACTACATTAGCAATATAATTTTTATATTCTTCTTTAGACGCTCTAATAATAAAAGTAGTAACATTTTGATTAACGGTTTCTCTTAAATCACCGAATATAATATCAAGATCACGATACCAAAAATCATTTGCTACAACATTGTCTTTACGTGACATCCAAACATTATCGTCAGTTTCACACATTGCAATATCAATATATTCATCAGGAATATCATTTAAGATGTTTTTTATTACTTGAGAAGGAAAAACAAATTCTTTTTCTTTAAATGTTTTATCATGAGGATGAACGACTCTTGCTCCATTATAAGCAACAAGAGGTGAATGTAAATTGAGTTCATTGTAGAAATCAATTGCGTTTCTAATAGGACGACCAGTAGTAATTACGATTTTATATCCTTTACTATCAAGTCCTTTTAAATATTCTTTAGTTGCTTTTGATATTTTACTTTCATTATTTAGTAATGTACCATCTAAATCTAAAGCAATAAGATATTGTTCTTTCATCTTATTTCACCTTATAATAATCCAACTGCATCGTGGACTTTCTTTAATGTTTCATTTGCTACTTTAGAAGCGTATTCAGCACCTTCTGCTAAGACTTTATCTACAATACCACTTTCCATAATGTTTTTATATCTTTCTTGGAAAGCTCCAAGTACTTCACAAACTACGTCAGCAACAGCACGTTTAAATGTACCATAATTTGCTCCAACAAATTCTTTTTCAGCTTCTTCAATTGTGATTTCTTTTAAAGACGCATATATTGTAAGTAAATTAGAAATACCAGGCTTATTTTCTTTATCGTATTTAACAACCATTTCTGAATCTGTGACAGCAGACATAATTTTTTTACGGACAGCTGCTAAATCATCTTTTAGGAAAATATCACCTTTTGGATCACTTTTTGACATTTTAACTGTTGGGTCACTCAATGACATAATACGAGCACCAACTTTTGTTAAAACAGCTTTTGGCATTTGTAAAATATCACCATAGCGATTATTGAAACGATGACATAAGTCACGAGTTAATTCAACATGTTGAACTTGGTCTTCACCAACTGGAACAATATTAGCATTGTAAAGCAAAATATCACATGCCATTAAAACAGGATATGCAAACAAACCTAAGCCAATAGCATCTTGCTTCATATTGTGAGATTTTTCTTTATATTGAGTCATACGACCTAATTCACCCATATATAAAAAGTTTTGCATAATTGCATTCATTTCAGCATGAGCAGAAACATGTGATTGTAAGAAAATATGTGTCTTTTTAGGATCTAATCCTGCAGCAAGATAAAAGGCAGCAATATCACGTGAATTCTCACGTAAAAAATTAGGATCAATTGGGAGTGTTAACGCATGTAAATCAGCAATAAATATAAATGTTTCTCCTTGATCTTGGAATTTAGGAAAATTCTTTAATGCACCAATATAGTTTCCTAAAGTTAAATTACCTGTAGGTTTAATACCACTTATTATTCTATCCATATAAAATACCTCCAAATATATAAATTAATTAATATTTATATTAATTTAATTTCTTTTTCATAACACTCATATTATAATTGAAAAAAAAGCTACAATCAATTACAATTATTTTACTGGAGGGTGGTTTAATGATTAAAATTTATGTTTCGCCAAGTTGTGCTTCGTGCCGTAAAGTCTTGAAATGGTTTGATGAACAAAAAATACCATATGAAGAAAAAAATATTTTTGCTGCAACATTAAACGAAAAAGAATTAAAAGAGATTTTAATTAAGAGTGAAAATGGGACAGATGATATTATTTCTGAACGTTCTAAGATTATGAAAGAACAAAAAATTGATGTTGATTCTATGACTATTTCACAACTAGTACAATTTATTAGAGAAAATCCTTCTGTTTTAAAAAGACCTATTATGGTTGATGACCACCGTATTCAAGTTGGTTATAATTCTGAAGAAATTCGTACATTCATTCCTCGTGAAGCAAGATTATATGCTGAACAAGTATGTAATTGTAAAGATTGTGATGAATGTGAAAACTGCCAAAACGATATTAAAGAAGCACAAAAAACGTATAAAGCAAAATAAAAACACGATTCAATCGTGTTTTATTTTTTGTTAATTTTAATTAGTTTGAGGAACGATAAAATTGTTCCATTGCTCGAGCTTGTTTAGAAAATGGATTTTGACGATATTCGATGTTTGTTTCATTACAAATATCTTTTAAATTATTTTGAGCATTTTCTAGACCAGTATCTTCCATTTCAACTTCGTAATCTATTTTATCGCCATAAATATTCTTATCAATAGACAATAATGAATCTGGACCGTATTGGACATTAAAACGTTCAGTTGTTAAGCTTGCTTGTATTTTTAAATTAAATACTTTAATACCAAGCATTAATAGGAAATTACGAATACTACCATTTGGGAAAACATCACGTTCTTTAAAAGTTAAATAATCATTACGTGTAATAATTTCGTTTTTTTCAAGAAGTCCTTCACTTAGTGGAGTTTTTAATGTTAATTCAAATTCGTCTTTTTTCTCTCTAATACGTAATGCAAAACCTAGTTTACGTAATTCATGATCTTCTGAATCAATATAGTGATTTGTTTGAACAATCACTTCATTAGTACTAACATTAAAATGTTTTAATAATTTTTTATATTCGTCTTCATTGACGAGCATTTTTGCTTCGATTTCAATATTATTAGACATTATTATCGCCTACTTTCATTATTATTTTACATTATTTTATTTTAAGTATAAAGACTTTAAGAAATATTTTTATAACAAATAAAAAAGTAGATATTTAAATTTAAATAATATCTACTTTTAGAGTTCTTTCTTTAAGGATTCTAGAGGTAAACCAACAACATTTGTGTAACTACCTTCTATTTTCTTTACTAGTTTAAAATCTTTATCTTGAATTCCGTACGCACCAGCTTTATCTAAAGGTGAACCTGTTGCAACATAGCTATCAATTAATTCTTCATTTAAATCATTAAAATACACTTTAGTAGTAACTTTTTTATTTATAAATTTACTTTTAGAAATAATTGTATAACCAGTTATAACTTTATGTTCTTTGCCAGATAAGGCTTGTAACATTTTTTTTGCTTCTTTTGAGTTTTTAGGTTTACCTAAAACTTTATTATCCAAAATAACAATAGTATCAGCTGCAATAACAATGTCATCAGGGTGTTCTTTAAATACAGCAATTGCTTTTTGGAAAGACAAACTTAAAGGAATGTCACTTGGGTACATTCCTTTAATGTTTTCATCAATATTTGCTGGGATAATGTCGAATGTTGGAATTAGTTGTTTTAATAATTCAACTCGACGTGGGGATTTAGACGCTAAAATATACATATTATTGTTTATTCATGATGACAGGAATAATGTAAGGATTTCTTTGAGTTTTACGGAATAAATATTGAGCTAAAGTATTTTTAATAGTATTTTTGATTTCAGCAAATGTAACTTTGGATTTCATTAATTCGTTAAGAGCTATTTCAATTTTTCCTTGGGCTTTTTCTACAACATTACTTGTAGTTAAATGAACAAATCCACGAGTATAAATAGCCGGCTTTGTCATAAGACGATTGTTACGAGAATCTAATACTACTAAAACAGCAACCATACCATCATCAGCTAAAATCTTACGATCGTGAATGACACTTGTATTAAGACCGTTAATATCACGACCATCAATATAAATATCATCAGCTTGAACGCGTGGTCCTTCAGTAATTTCGTGATTTTTTAAATATAATGAATCACCATTTGCCATAATAAATGTATGGTCACGTGGCATTCCTAAACTTACAGCAATATCACTATGAATTCTTAACATACGATATTCACCATGTACTGGCATAAAATATTTAGGTTTAAATAGTTTTAAAACAATTCTTAATTCTTGTTTTGAAGGGTGACCAGATGAGTGTAATGAATAGAAGACACTGTTTGTTAAGACATTAGCACCAACTCTAGTTAATTGGTTAATGACTTTATTAATAAATGCAGCATTACCAGGAATAGGTGAAGATGAGAAAACAACAGTATCACCAGGAATGATTTTAACGTTTTTGTGTTCACCATTAGCAATACGACTTAAAGCTGCCATTGGTTCACCTTGTGAACCAGTACATAATATAACAGTTTCACTTGGTGTAATTGTTTTAACATCGTCAACGTTAACTAAAGAAGCATCTGGAATTTTAATATATCCAAAGCTACGAGCAGCTGAAACAGCATTTTCCATTGAACGACCTAAAATAACAATTTTCTTTTTATATTTAACACAAGCTTCAACAATTTGTTGAATACGTGAAATATTACTAGAGAAAGTTGATACAATTAAACGTCCAGGAGCTTTAGCAAAAACATCATTGATTGAACTAATAACGTTTTTTTCTGAAGCAGTATAGCCTTCTTTTTCAGCGTTAGTTGAATCACTTAAAAGAAGATCAATTCCTTCTTTGCCTAATAAAGCCATTTTAGTTAAGTTAATATCAGGTCCAACAGGAGTAAGGTCTACTTTGAAGTCACCAGTAGTAACAATACGTCCTTCTGGTGTATCAATACAAATACCAAAAGAATCAGGAATAGAGTGAGTTACTTGGAAAAATTGAACTTTAAAATCTCCAGCAGTAATAACACTATCTTCGTTATATTCAACAATTTTCACATTTTCTTTAATACGGTGTTCTTGTAATTTGTTACGAATTAATGACGCAGCTAATTTAGGTGCGTAAATAACAGGAATATAAACACTTTGTACTAAAAAAGGAATCGCACCAATATGGTCCTCGTGACCGTGTGTAATAAATAAAGCTTTAATTTTTGTACGATTGTTTTTTAAATGTGTATAATCAGGAATAACATAATCAATACCTGGTAAATCTGCCCCAGGAAACATAACACCAGCATCAATTAAAATTAAATCTTTTTCAGATTCAATACAATATGTGTTTTTACCAACTTCACATAAGCCACCTAAAGCATAGATTTGAACTGGCGAAGAAAGATTAAAAGCCATAAAAAGACCTCCATTCTAAATATTTCATGATTTTGTATATAAGTATTACTAACTTTATTATAGTCATTAACTATTGTTATGTAAAGTTAGCAAACATTAAAGAGAATAAAAAACACTATATTTTAATAGCGTTTTCTTTTTCTTCGAAAGGATCTTTTTTATTAATATGGTCATAATATAATATGCCATCTAAATGATCTATTTCGTGTTGTAAAACTATTGCATCGTAACCTTTTGCTACAATTTCAATATCTTTTTCTTGTAAGACATCATATGCTCTTACAGTAATTTTATAATAGCGATAGACATAGCCTTTACGGTCAATATCAACTGAAAGGCAGCCTTCACCACTTGCTAAGCAGCAAAGCTTAACTGAATTTGCCACAATACGTGGATTAATTAAGCCATATTCAACTCGATTACCCTCTTCGTCAATAATATAAGATACAGCAAGCATTCTTTTTTGAATACCAATTTGTGGTGCAGCTAAACCAACACCAGAACGAATATTATGCTTTGTTGCATAATTGTCATCTTGGCTTAAACGTAAATATTTGACCATTTCTTTTAATAATGCAATATCTTCTTTTGAAGCTGGCATTAAAACTGGTTCACATTTTTCACGAATGCTTTTTTGAGTATCTTTAACTATTTTAAACACAATAATCACCGGTGCTATATTACCACAAAAGAATTATTTTGTGAATACCTTTTTTTAAACCTATTATTATACTTTAAATTTTAAATATAAATATATATAATAAAGTAGCAAGTAAGGTGTCACAAATATGGAAGAAAACATTATTGATTTAGCATATGATTTAAAAGATACAATTAAGAATTCTAACTTAAATAAAGAATTAGAAGAAGCAGAATCTAAAATGGAAGAAAATGAAGAAGTAATGGCTTTATCATATCGTTACTCAGTCGCACAAACTGAATATAGTGATGTCTTAAAGATTTATAAAATGGATTCTTTAGAAGCAAAAAAAGCTCAACATAAACTTTATATGGCAAAAAAAGAATTAGAAGAACATCCTATAGTTCGTATTTATTTAGAAAAATATGCTGAAGTTAGGAAATGTTATGATGAAATTGATGCAAAGATTTTTAATAAATTCCGTGAACATATTTGCGAACATAAATTCGATTTAGAACAAGAGGATTAAATTATGAGAATTATTGGTGGAAAATTTAGACATCGTAATATAGTTTTTCCTTCACAAGAAACTACAAGACCAACAAAAGATAGAATAAGAGAAGCATTATTTTCTTCATTAGGTCAAGATGTTATTGATACAAGAGTTTTAGACTTATTTGCAGGTTCGGGTGCTTATGGAATCGAAGCATTATCTCGTGGTGCTAAAGAATGTACATTTGTTGATAAAGAAAAAGATCCTATTAAATGTATAAATACAAATCTTAAGACATTAGACATTACAAATTCTAAAGTAATAAGTTCAGATTATAAGTCTTTTTTAATGACATGTGGTGAAAATCAATTTGATTTAATTATTATGGATCCACCATATAAACTTAAAGTTTGTAATGAAATTGTTGATTATCTTTTAAATAATAATATTATTTCTACTCGTGGTATAATTGTAGTAGAAACTGATGAAGAATTTAAAATTGATGAATCTTTATTTACTAAAGTTAAGAAATTCAAATATGGATTTATTCATGCTTGTATTTTAAGGAGGTAACATTATGAATGTTAAAGCAATTTACCCTGGAAGTTTTGATCCTATTACAAATGGTCATTTAGATATTATTGAACGTGCCAGTAAATTATATGATGAAGTAACTGTATTAGTAGCAGTATCATCGCAAAAAAAGCCTTTCTTTACATGTGAAGAAAGAGTTGAAATGATTAAAGAAGCAGTTAAACATATTCCAAATGTTAAAGTTGATTTTTATCAAGGTTTAACTGTTAAATATGCTTTAGAACACGGCGCAAAAGTATTAGTTAGAGGTTTAAGAGCTGTTTCAGATTTTGAATACGAATTTCAATTAAGTGCTGCTAATAACTATATTTCTAAAGAAATTGAAATGGTATTCTTAATGTCAAATACAAGCAGCCATTTTATATCTTCTTCAACTGTTAAAGAATTATTTTTAAATGGTCATTCACTAGAAGGACTTGTACCTGCTAATGTTATTTCTAAATTTAATTTAAAAAAATAGTAACAAAAAAACTTCCTAATCAGGAAGTTTTTGTTTGCCTTAATTTTAGATATTATTTTTCAGCATCGAAGTCGCCTTCATGGAAGTAGAAATCTTTAATAAATTGAGCTTTAGCAGCTTTTGTTTCTCCATCAACACTGAAGTAGACATCTGTGATTTTACCTTCTTCGAAAAGAATCATTGCAGGAGTTGGTAAGACACCTTTTGATAATGAACCATTTGAATCATCGCCATAGTCTTTCCAATCTTTACCATATTTTGTACAAGTATCTTTATATGCAATTTCAATTTCGTCATGGTGTTTTTCTTCCCAATCAAGGTAAGAGTTAACATCATTTCTCCATTTTTTCTTGATGTCGTCATCATCTTCGTCGCCTTTTTCCCATTGATATAAGAATTTGACGTTAGCATATTTATGGTCATCATCGAAGAATGCACCAGGTTCATCATTTAATAAATATTTGAAACCTTTTTCTGCGTTAATAACTGTTGAGTTATCAGAAGTAACAACACAAATTAAGAATTTTGATGTTTCGTTTGCATCGCCTAATGCTTCATCTAATCCTTTAGCAGCATCATCTTCATATTTGCTTTCATATGATAATAATTCACTAGCTAAGATATTGTTCTTATTAATGTATCTATAATTAGAACCATTTTCTTGTAATTGTTTAATACCTTTAGTAATTGCTGGGATTGAGAAGATAACTCCAAAGATTAAACCAACGATTAATAATGGTTGAACCCAAGCTGTTTCTTTAATCCAGTTCCAAATTTTAGCAAAGAAGCGTCCAATTGCTCCAAAAAATTTTTTCATTGTAAGACCTCCTATATTTTTTAATATAGCGATATAATATTATCATTTAATTGAATTCTTTTCAATAACGAAATACCAATTTTAATAGAAAAAAAACGACAATAAAAAAAACTTAAAATATATTTGAATAATAAAACCATTTTTTTATTGTTTTTTAATAGAAAAAGTATAGAATATTTAGGGGAGATTTAGATTATGACGAATAGAGAACGATTCAACAAAAAATTTAATGATTTTATGTTTGAACATGCAAAACTAAAAATTACTATGAATTGGATATGGTGTATCCTTGTAGATATTTTTAGTGCATTTATTTTTGCTTTCGGTTTTAGATCATTTATTGCTCCAACTGGCGCCGTTAAATTAGCATCTGGTGGTGTATCTGGTGTTTCACAAATAATTGAACAAATTGTTGAATTAATAATTGGAAAAAATCTTGAAGCTCAAACATCACATTATTTAATTTCTATTCTTTATTTTGCAATAAATATTCCAGTTCTTATTCTTGCTTGGAAGGGTATTGGTAGACGTTTTGCTATATTAACCTTAATAAATATTGCATTTGTATCATTATTTAACTCAATTATTCCTCAAGAATTAGTAGCAAATTTTGCAGTTAATGATGATTTTATTTCTAGAGCTTTATTTGCTGGTATATGTACAGGTTTAAGTAGTTCAACTGCTTTCGTTATTGGAGCATCTGGTGGAGGTTTTGATGTTATTTCTTATTGGTTCTCAATTAAGAAGTCTACAAGCATTGGTAAATATTCATTTGGTATTAATGGCGTAATTATTACAGTATTCACTGTTTTAGCATATATTCAAAATCATGATTCATTTGTTGTTCTTCTATATACTCTAGTATATTGCTTTACTAGTTCACTTATTATCGATAATATTGTTAAACGTAATAAGAAAGCACAAATTCAAATCTTTACAACTAAAGAAGACTTACCTTCTTTATTAATATCTGCATTCCCACATGGATGCACTGTTGTTGATGTTAAAGGTGCTTTTAGTGGCACTAATTTAAAAATGATTATTATTGATGTTTCTGTTAACGAAGTTGATAAAGTTATTAAATTAGTAAGAAACGAAGATGAAAAATCATTTGTTAATGTCATTCCTGTTAATCAGGTATATGGTAAATTCTATATTGAACCAATTAAATAATTAAAACTTTCACTAATATAATTTAACTATTTACATTTTTGTGTTAAAATCGTTATGAGGATAAAATTAAGGAAGGAAGAACAAGTATATGTATTTCTACTTATTTACAGTTGCTGGTTTGTTAATTGGACTTGTTCCATTAGCTTTAATACGTTTACTTTCAAAAAACGGAAAATTAATCCGTATTTTTGAGTGTGTTCTAACTTCATTATTAATCCTTGTTTTTATAATGCGTACTCAATCATATATATCCGGTACTCAAGATGGTCTAACCGATATTCGTGAGATTATTGGATTTTCTCGTTCAGATAAATCTTTCAGTTCATATCTTGTTGGAGTATGTAGTGCTGCTCTTATATGGGGAAATATTACAGTTGCATTAATCTTAATGTTTAGAAATTTCTTTGATTTCAAAGTTATTAAAAATTTAGCTAAATACGTTGCACCTATCATTACAGTGTTATCAATAGGATTTTTCTATCCGATTTGTGAAATGTTACAAGGCGACACACATCTCTCAGCGCTTGTTGGCCTTCTTGGCGTAGAACAAGGTTTAGAGTTGGCTTTCTGTATATATTATTGGATAGTTGATCATTCGTTTGAAAAGAACGTAAAAGATATATTTAAGTTTATTGGTATATTCTTACTTTTATCTATAACAACAATGCCACCTTATATGCTTCAATTCCTATTTGGATTTGTAAAATTTAAAGGTTCATTTAATTTAGATGATTTTAGTAGAGTACATCGTGCACTTATTTATCTTGCAATTATATTACCGGTTATAATCTACTTTACATTAAGAAATAAACCAGAAAATATAATTCGTTTCTCGTTAACTTTTATTAGCTGTGGAACTCTTACGAATTTCATGGCGGTATATAACTATACCAATCTTACTCAACCATGGAGCTGGCCTCTACACATTTGTAATACGGCAATGATATTAATGCCAATATGCACAATCTTTAAAACAAAAAGATTGTTTTATTTTACGTTATTTATTAACGTAGCTGGTGCATTGTTTGCAATGTTGTTACCTAACTATTCAGAAGGTTTAAACATTTTTGCTGAAAACGCAGTTAGATTCTATTACAATCACTATATTGCATTCTTTATGCCAATACTTTGTGTGGCACTTAAATTATTTGAAAGACCGAAACTTAAACATTTCTTCTATTCAAATGGTTTCTTTGCTTTATATTTCTTATTAGTTTTATTCTTAAACGCTTACTTTACATCAGTACATTACGGTAATGCAGAAGGCTCAACAGTTGACTTCTTCTTCATTAACTCAGATTTTATTGCTGATAAGTTAGGTAGGTGGGCAGAAGATTTATTTGCTTTTACCGCTAATATTACTTTAAATGGACACGTACTTGTGTTCCACCCAGCATATCAAGTTATTTATTACTTTGCATACGTATTAATTACACTTGCTTGTTGGTTTATTTATCAATTATTCTTCGATATTGCTGATAGACATGGTGAATTACATAACCGACTAAAAGCAATTAAATTAGATCAATATGCCTTATCGTGTCAGATGGGAGAAAGGGGAACTGAATTACCAATGGATCCAAATGCAGGAATTAAATTTGAACTTAAACATTTTTCTAAACGTTATGCATCAAGTAAGATTTATGCTGTAAAAGATGCTAATTTAGAAGTTCACGGCGGTGAAATTTTTGGTTTCCTTGGCCCAAACGGTGCAGGTAAATCAACTATTATTAAATCTACTGTTGGAATTCAACCTATTTCAGAAGGCAATATTTCAATTTGTGGTTACGATGTTAAAACTCAATCAGTTCAAGCAAAACAATTAATTGGTTTTGTACCTGATCATTATGCACTTTATGAAAAATTATCAGGACGTGAATACGTTAACTATATAGCTGATATTTATGGAGTTTCTCAAGAAGAACGTGATGCAAGATTAAATAAATACATCAAATTATTCCAAATGGAAGCTTCTATTGATAATAAGATTAAAACTTATTCTCATGGTATGAAACAAAAGATTACTATTATGTCAGCTTTAGTTCACAATCCACGTGTCTGGATTTTAGATGAACCATTAACTGGTTTAGACCCTACTTCAATTTACCAAGTTAAAGAATGTATGAAAGAACACGCAAAAGAAGGAAATATTGTTTTCTTCTCTTCTCATATCATTGATATTGTTGAAAAACTTTGTGAAAGAATAGCTATTATTAAAAAAGGTGAAATTCAATGTGTTAAGACTGTTAAAGAAATTGAACAAAGTGGTACTACACTTGAACAATTCTATCTTGATACAATTGGTGAATCCTACGATGATAACTTAGAAGAAAAAAGTGAAAAAGAAAACGAACCTACAATTCAAGGAGAAATATAAGCTTCATGACTGCTAAACATAAAGTTCACGATTTCTTTACCAAAATCGGAAATTTCTTTAAAAAAATATTTCAAAGTAAACTTTTCACTTTAACTAAAATGCAATTACGCGATAAGGTCGATTTATCGTGGACAAAGTCTTTTAAAAAGACAATTCAAGTTATTATCTTTGGTATTGTTAAATTTGCTGTTGTATTTGCAATAACTTATTTAATTATTCTTGTTTTAGTAAGACTTGGCATATTCTATCATACTGAGTGTTTACGTTTAGCAATTTTAATGATTGCTATTATGTTTGTACTTTCGATTATTTCATGTACGATTGGTTTAGTTAATAGTCTTTATATTGATGAAGACAATAAGGTACTTGTTACGTTACCAGTTAATGGAGGTACCTTATTCTTCTCAAAACTTATTGTTTATTATCTTGATGAATTAAAGAAAGCATTGTTTTTTACAATTCCAGTTATATATGCTTGTTTATTTGCAGCTCATACATATATTCAAGCAATTTCATTTTTCTGGATGGTAATTCCGATGCTATTCTTCGTCGCAATACCAGTTTTGATTGGTGCGATTTTATCAATACCAGCATTCTTTATTAAAAGATTATATATTAAAGTACCAGTCCTTCAATACATTACTTATTTAGCTATTATTGGGGCAGTGACTTATTTAGTCGTTAAAGTTATTTTAATGATTCCACCTAGCATTAACATTATTCAAGAATCTGCTACTTATATTAATAAGATTCGTGATGCAATGCTATTTGTAGAGAAAAAGATGGTTCTTGTTTATAACTTTGTTCGTATTATTATTGGTGATACTGTTTATCCTTCGCTTTCATATTCATTAAGTTGGTGGACATTATTACGATTTGTTATTATGGTAGCTATTGTTGCTGCTCTTATTGGTTTAGCATTTGGAGTAACTTACCCTATGTTCTTCTATATGATGACAACAAATAATGAATTTAATAAAAAAGTTTACGATAAACAATTACCAAATATCGAACACGACAAATGGTCAACATTTTTACTTAAAGAATTAAAATTACAATTCCGTGATATTAAGTCTATTTCTAGTACTATTATTACTTATATAATCGTACCAGTATTAATCTTACTCATGAATAAAGTATTTAGTGTTATGGATATTAACACTAAAGGCGAAATGTATTCGTATTTCTTTAACTTCTTATTAATTACTTTACCTATTTTTGCAGCTAATTCTAAGATTGCATCTATTTATACAATTGAAGGTCGTGCTGCATATATCAAACGTACTAAACCAGTAAAAATTTATTGGGCTTTAGCATGTAAATTATTTATTTTTATAATCATGAGTTCTTTATCAATAATTGCATCTATGATTGTATTTAGTAATTTTACTACGTTAGATAAATTTATTTGTGTTTTACTTACAATAGGATTTATTGGTTTCCAAGTTGCGTTAATATTCTTTAGTGCAATTTTAGATATCATTCATCCTGAAAATGAACATTATGCTACTGTTGGTAATACTAACGGTAATAAGAACGAAACAAAGGCAACAATTGTAGCTTTTATTGCTTCATTTGTAATTGCTTTTGCATCCTATTTCTTATTAAATGAAGCACGTGTTCAAGATGGCTCTTATTTAAGAGCCGGCATTGAGGTTTTAATTATTGGCGTTTTATGTAGTGTAATTGGAATTATTATGTTTAATGTCAATGTTAAAGGCTTCTACTATGATATAGAAAGTAGGTGATATCAATTATGAAAAAAACAGTTGCATTTATTATTGGTATTATCTATATCTTGTCTATGGTATTTGTAGGATTCCAATTAAAAATTCAAATTTTTAATCCAATTACATATGTTGAATCCATTACATGTATCAATGACGACGTTACTATCTATACATTAGAAGAAGCAAAAGCAAATAGTTGGGTACAAGAAACAGATGATTTTGATTGTATTATCCGACTAGGTTATGATAACAAGATTTCTTATCCATATTCATTTGAACTTAAATTTAGATGTAGCCCCGACAACGCAACTAAAAAAACTTTAACGTTTTCATACGATGAAAGTAATGAAATTGCTACATCAGAAAGTTATACTGATTCCTCTTGCTTAGTTAATTTCTCTCGTGGAGGAAAATTTAATTTAACAGTATATGCTAATGATAAAATCGGTGGCGCATCCATTAAGTTAATGTTAGATGCTAAGAGATCTGGAATTTTATAAAGAAAGGAATTAAAAATATGAAAAGAAAATTTATTTTCACTCTTTCACTTGTTGGACTATTTTCATTAGTAGGTGGTTTAACAAGCTGTAAAGAAAAAGATCCTGTAGACCCAGTTGAACCAGTTGACCCTGTAGATCCTGTAGATCCTGTAGATCCAGTTGACCCTGTAGATCCTGAAGATACTACTCCATCTTTAGAAGTTACTACAGCAGGTAATGTCACTGAAATGAATGTTGGCACAACTTTACAAGTTACTGCTACACTTAAAAACCTTGAAAGTGCAATTACTTATTCATCAAGCGATGTTACAATTGCAACAATTGACGCAAATGGTTTAATCACTGCAAAAAATGTTTCAGTTTTTAAATCAACTGTTACAATTACAATTACACCAGTTGCTAATACAAGTTTAGCAAAAACTATTACTATTACTGTTGTAAACAAAGATATTCAAGAAGTTTATGTTTCACAAATTCAAAAGAACTCTGACTTTGTTAAATTTGATACAAATAAAAAAGTACAAACTGATGACCAAAAAACATTTAAAGTTACAGATTTAGCTCATCAAGTTGGTGATGATAGTAGTGTTGAATTTAAACCTGTTACATCATTTATTGATAGTAGTGAAAATCCTGTCACATATAATGCTTCATGGGAATATTTAATTAGTTTAGAAAAATTAGGTAGTGATAATACTACATATGAAAGTGTTACTATTGATGATTATACTGATAGTGTTGACTACAACGAAGTTAAAATCGATTTTAATGAAGCTGCTATTGGCTCATCATTTAGAGTAACAGTTGAACCACAAGGATTAACTGAAAATCAAAAGAAATCTGCTGATTACAATATTTATTATAAAGTTCAATACGAAGTAAACGTTGTTGATGGTTATAACGTATATTCAGCTAAAGAATTATCGTTATTTGAAAATAGAGTTTTAAATGGTAGAACAGATGCTGATTCAACTTCATGGACAACATGGAAGCAAGCAAATGGCATTCCAACCGATGTTTCATACAACAAATTATTATTACAACGCGATATTTCAATTACAACTGCTGATTTCCCATCACGTTTTATTTGGAACGAAAATGATTTAGGCTACAACGAATCATATACTACCTTAAAAGGATCATTAAAAGATTGGAAAAATATTTATTATCATTATGGTGCACCAGGTAGTGAATCTTCAATTATTGGTAACTACTTCACTCTTGATACATCTAAGATTCCTTTAGTAACATGGGAAGGCGATTCAGATTCTGGTAGTGGATCATACAAGGTTCCAGATCAAGATGCAATTGTATCACACGCAACTTTAATTTATACAAATAGCACACAAGAAACTACTAAAAACAATGACCCTTCATTTAGTATACAAGGAATAAGTTTAAACGGTAATACAGCTAGATTAAATGCATTACATTATGGTGGTGGTTTAATCTTTATGAAAAGCCATCACACAAAGGCAAAGTTTGAAAACTGTATTACACGTACTTGGTATATTACATATATGCCAGATGATAACTACAATAACGAATTCAACATTGAAAATTGTAAATCATATGATAACTTTAACAGTTTCGTTTACTGTTGGGGTTCAAATGTTAATATTAAAAATTCAGAAATGATTGGCTGTGGTGGCCCTATTATTATTGCTGACTGTTTAATTGGTAGTGATAATCAACCTCTTACATCTGATGATATCAACTCAAATATCGTTATTGATAGTGCATCAACTCTTGAATCATACGTTAATGGTCAAGAAGGATGGTTCCAACAATTTGCAGGCGCATCTGATGCTGCTTCAAATATTATGTCATTAGACCCATTATTCAATGCTGCTGGACGTTCATTCTTAAAGAAATCTGCAAATACAGAAAACACAAATAAATATCTGAACTTAATTATTTTCTATAAGAGTGGTTCTGCTGAAGGTATGACTTCTACATTAGTTGGTGGTTCAATTAAATTCGGTGAAGGACATACATTTGACTTCCAAGAAGGTAATGTATCAACTGTTAATACAGCAAATGGTGATACTGCTTCTCAAAACTATTATCAAGGTAGTACAAAACTTGGCTATCCTGCATTTGTTTCATGTACTTCAACAGATGAAACTGTTTCAGGTAAAGGTATTTATGTCCCAACAGTTTCTGCTACATCATTAATTGATCCTTATACAGTAAGTGAAATTAATTCAACTAATGACTTATTCAAAGGTGATCACTTATGCTTATACTATCAAGGTATGGGTATTGTCTTAGGTTACTACAACTTTAACACTTCAACTGGTGCTTACGAAACAATCTAAGTACAAAACAAAAGCCTCTAACTATTTAGAGGCTTTCTTTTTTTTGTTTTAAGTTTTTAAAATAGTTATAGTAAGCTTTAATAATGTATAAAATATACACAATTACCATTAATAATAAACCAACTATAATTTGGTTTATTGAAGGATATATATAACGTATTAATACGATTATAGGTTGACATACATATATACTAGCTGATAATGAACCTAAAAAATTAAAGAATGGTATATTAACGTTTATATTAAGTGTACTAATTATAAGAATAGGTAATATTAATATTTTTAAGATTAATTCATTAACTATATTATCTTCAAGGAAGAATAAGCTAATAATAGTTGCTACTAAACTAAGAATAAATATAGTAATTACTATTGGCTTTTTTATATTTAATTTTAAATTAAACATTCCTAGCAAGTTACCTAAAGGAATATATATAAATGCATCAGTCTCTGATAGTGATTTAAATGGTTCTATGAATTTTAATATTAAACCAATTACTAATATTGATATAACAAATGCATAATATATTTTTTTGGTTTTGCATATGCGAAACAAAATAAATAATAATGTTTCACATATTATTAATATATGGATAAACCATAAATAATGTAAAACCCCTCTAGTTAAAACATTACCCTCAAATAGAAATGAATATAGTACTGAAGCGATATAACCAAGAAGTAAAGGTAAACCTATGCTTCTTAACTTATACCAAATAAACTTAAATATACTTTTAAAGGTATTTTCTCCTTCGTATTTATTAAATGATTTTAATAAGAAGATACCCGATATTAAAAAATAAAATGCGGTTAAATAACGTCCATTAGCAAATACGATATTATTTTCAATTATTAGTTGATTATGGTAAAACGCAATTAATAAGGCAAATATATATTTTAATAAATCAAGAAAAGAATTATGATTTTTATTCATTTTCTATTATTTGTTCTTTTATATTTTCTTCTTTATTTGAATTATCGTTACTGTCTATATTTTTATTTTTCTTTTCTTTAAAGAATGCATAAAGAATAAAGAAGACACCAGAACATAATGCAGCAAATACCAAATAAACCAATAATTGAGGTAAATAGAATGTTACTGGACCAATACTAAAGTTAATATCAAATAATTTGCCTACTCCAGCACCTAGTAATTTAACAGCTTTTGCTTTACTAAACATAAATAAATAATTACATTCCCAATAACTACTTGCATCGCCATCTAATACATCTAAAGTATTAAATAATGTTCCTAATACAAATATAGAAAAATAATAGATACTAAAGCCAATTATCATATGCTTCCAATGTTTCTTTTCAAGAGGTTTAAACATTTTAAGCATTAAACTTAATAATGGAATTAAAAATACATTGAGGTGTTCAACCATATAATGAATATTCATTTCATAGAAGACACTATAGTTTCTAGTACTATCACAAATTGCAATAGCAATAAATGCGCCTAATAAGTTGATAGTAATAGTGAAATGCCACATCTTTTCATTCTTAGTTAATAATGTAATTAACATAAAGGCACCAGCAATATTACATAATTGTAATGGATAACGTTGAGCAGTAATGATACCTTCTGTTCTAAAGAATGTATTATATTGGAACATCAATGATATTGTCATTATAAGTAACAATATATATCTATTCTCGTAACTTTGATTTCTAAAAATAAAATATAAAGAAATACATTCACCAATGATTAATAATATGAAGCCAATGTGAACAATACTACCCATATTAAACGGTAATAAATCTTTCTTAATACCAAACATCTGTTGGAATGTATAAATAGGTAAGTTAGTAATTAATAGTGCTACTAGTGTTGCAATAAATATACCAACACTTTTTTTATCTTTGAATTTTAATGAATCAAGATTATTAATTGTATTAGCGTAGCATAGTACAATTGATAAGAAGTTAATAATTCCAAATACTAACGATCTAAATACAATATTACTAAAGAACGGCCAAGCTTTTGTGCCAAATACTGTAGCGTATTCTAAAGTTAATTCACTTGTATAATATCCAATATATTTAAAATAGAAAATAGCATTGATAATAGAAATTGGTAACATGTAGTATGTTACAACTTTATTAAGATTATCTTTCTTAAAGAAATATACAATAGGAATTAAAACCACTCCAACTGCATTAAGCATTCTTAATAATGCATGGGGTGCATCATGATTATTATTTAAATAATTAAAATCCCAAATAAAACGTAATGAGAATGCATCCGGTAAAAATACATTAATAAATGATAAAGAAACCATTACAATAGAACTTATCTTTAATATTTTGTTAATTATATTTTTACGTTTTTCATTCTCTTTAAGATAAAACTTTTCTAAAGTCAGAAAAGTAATTGCTCCAATTACGAGCAAAAAGAAAATAATGTAAAAAGCGGTCATAATTTCTCTCCTTTAATAAGCCGATATTTACTTTATTATAATTTATTTAGCTATTTTGTGGAAGTCATTATTATATGTATTGAACAAATAGAATTTTAAACTTATTTGATTTCTCCTTTATATTCACTAATATAACGATTAATAAAATCTTTTAAGAAATTAGTTTTATCTTCTGCAATGTGTTTTGCAGTTTTAGTATTCATGTATTCACCTAATCGTAATAATTTATTATTTATATGGTGAATAGTTGATGCATCATCACTACATTCTTCATATTCATTTTGATATAAAGCTACATCGGGATTATAAATAGGTTCACCATATAATATTCCATACTGAAGTGCACGAATTAATCCCATTGCTCCTATAGCGTCAAGATTATCAGCATCTTGAACAATTTTACTTTCAATATCGTTAACAATATTTTTATCTTTACCAAAGTTATAATATTCATGATACTTAATAGCATATAAGATATGTTCTTTTTGTTCTTCAGTAATATCAATATCTTTTATAAATTCTTTAACAGTTGATAGACTTTCTTCTGGTGCAACGAAATGACCTGATTCATTTTGCATTATACGATGTATATCGTGAATAAAAGATGCAATTGCAATTACGTATATATCTCCACCTTCAAATGATTGTAAATATAAAGCATATTTTAAAGTTCTTTCTAAGTGATCTATATTGTGACCACTATTATCGCCTTTAGTATATTCAATCATCTTAGTGCGTAATTTATCTAAAATATCAATTAGTTTTTTTTCCATAATATTAAGTCCTTTCTATGTAAAAAAGTATATTGCATATTCATATTTATCATCAGTAAATGAATAACAAAATAAATTATAAAACATAGCATATATTTTTTTATACAGTAACCTTCTTCAAATGTATTACTATAATATTATTATAATGTATTTCTTTTAAAAATAATGGTAAAATAACATAAAGGGGAAAGAAAATATGGAAAATAATAAAAAGAAAGAAATAGAAACAAAACCAAAGTCAAAAATTAAGAAATTTATACCTTTAATGGTTGTTGGAGGTATTGTTGTTGCGTGTGGATTAACTTATGGTTCGTTTGCTATTGCAAATAATATATACCGAAAACAATTAATTGAATATATTGATTCCTTTGATAAGATTGAATACGAAAATCAACTTGTTCCTGAAATAGATGACGAAACCGGTTATTATACTTTTAAAACTGATAATGAACTTAAAATTTTACAATTAACAGATGTTCATATTGGTGGTGGTCACGCTTCCCGTATTCAAGATAAAAAAGCAATTTATGAAGTTTATACAATTTTACAAAAAGAAAAGCCAGATTTAGTAATTCTAGATGGAGACAATACTTTCTGTGTACCTGGTCCAATCTTTAGAGGTGGAGGTACATTTAATAATAAAGAAACTGCTAAAGTTGTAATTCACCTTTTTGAACATGCAGGAGTCTATTTCTCTACTGTATTTGGTAATCACGATACTGAAGCATTTGATTATACTAATCGTGTTGATTTAGGAAAATTATATATGTCTGATGAATATAAATATTGTATTTTTGATCAAAACTTTTCCGATACTGCTGATAATAAACAAACTTCAGTTACTAACCAATGTATAGTAGTTAAAAACACTGATAACACAATTAGAAAAGCAATTATGTTAATAGATTCAAATGCTTACAATAGTAATTCTTTATCAGCTACTATTAATTGGGATTATGATGTCATTCACGAACCTCAAGTTCAATGGGCTAAAAAGACCATTGAAGATTTATCTACCATCAAAGGTTCTACTGTTAAATCATTATTTTTCTTCCATATTCCTTTTGGAGAATTCCATACAGCATATAAAGAATTAGAAAGTAATAACTTTACAGATACTACAAATACTCATTATGTTTCAGGTATTTGGGGTGAAGAAATTAACGATACATTAGGAATTCGTATTTGGTATGGTGGTTGTAATAATACAAGTGTTGCTCCTAACGATAAAGATCAATTATTTGAAGAATTAGGTCCAGATGGATTAAATTCAATGGAAGCAGTTTTTTGTGGACACGATCATACTAATAATGCTGTAGTAGAATATAAAGGTGTTACTTTATCATATGGATATTCTATCGATAACTTAGCATATAAAAATATTATGTATTATGGTTTACAACGTGGTTGTACAGTTATTAATGTTGCTACTGATGGAACATGGAATCAAATACATAAAAATGTTTATACCGATATAGGTGCTGATAGTAATAAATTTGTTGAAGTAGATTTAACAAGACATTACTACGAAGACTACGCTCCAAATTTTTAAAAGCAATAAAAAGCACGAATAAATCGTGCTTTTTTGAATTGCAAAAATATTTAATTTACTTTTATTAAGACATATGGTTATAGTATTATAATATTGCAATTAGAATAATATATTAATCATCATTCTTTGAACTATATTATTATCTTTTCACTACTCACAATTTATTCAATTTCTTATGCATATAACTTAAAGATGATAAAAATAAAGTATGGTAAAAAAAATGGCACTGGTAGAGAATTTTATTCACAAACTTACTCTTGTTCAAACAATTTAAGATTTGAAAGTTGAATATACTAGGTTAATCTTTGTAGAAGACCTTACTCAGAATAGATGTTAAGATGAAATATATAGATACAACGTTGATTGAGCGTTGAAACAATATTTAAAGAAGTTAATAAATATTGATACTGTTCTAGATATATATGAGAAAAAAGTGGTATAATCTTGACAATAGGGGACGAGAAACATGAACTACGCGGAAGCAACTAAAAAACTTAGGAAAACTCTTATTTTGTCTCAGGCTGAATTTGCTGATCAATTAGGCGTCTCTTTTCAGACTGTGAATAGATGGGAAAGAGGAACTCATGAGCCAACAATTAAGGCTAAAAGAAAACTCGCACCATATTTCAAAAAGTATAAAATAGAGGTGAACGAATAATGCCAGAAAAAAAACAGATAAAATCCAGAAAGAGAGTTGTTGAACATGGCGAAGTCTTCACCAATGAGCGTGAAGTTAAAGCTATGTGTGATCTTGTAAATAACGAGACTGAAAGAATCGATTCCAGATTTTTAGAGCCAGCATGCGGTGATGGCAATTTTTTGGCTGAAATACTTGAAAGAAAACTCAATATTGTCAAGAAAAGATATAAAAAAAGTCCAATCGATTATGAGAAAAACTCATTGTTGGCTGTGTCTAGTCTTTATGGTGTCGATATTCTTAACGATAATGTAATTGCTTGTAGAAATCGTCTTTTCAAGATTTGGGATAAGCAATACAAGACTGTTTGCAAAAACGAATGTAGCGACGATATGAGAAATTCCATCATGTTCATTCTTGAAAAAAATATCCTTTGTGGAAATGCCTTGACTCTTTGCTTGGTTGATGAAGATGGAAAGGATACAAAAGATCCGATTGTTTTTAGTGAATGGGCTTTTGTTACCGGTCCTCAATTAGCAAGAAGTGAATACACATTTGCTTATCTTCTTAATGAAAGCGAAGAAGAAAACAAAAAAAAGAAAAATAAAAAAGAAAAAACCTTTGACGATAGTAACGGCGAAGGTAAATTCATAATGAGAACTATCATGAACTATAGGAGGCTTAAGGACTATGAGTAATGATTTATTTAGCAAAGTTTATAACCCTGATGTACTTAGTTGTTTGGCTAACTTGTCAAACGACGAGGTTTTTACCTCTCCTGATATGGTTAATCAGATGCTTGATATGTTGCCACAAGAATTATTTGAAAATCCTGACACGACATTCTTAGATCCTGCCTGTAAAACCGGCGTATTTCTTAGAGAAATCGCAAAAAGATTGATCAAAGGTTTGGAAAATCAAATTCCGGATCTTCAAGAAAGAGTTAATCATATTTTTCAAAAGCAATTATATGGCATTGCAATAACTGAGTTAACAAGTCTTCTTTCAAGAAGAAGTGTATATTGCTCTAAATATCCGAATAGCGAATTCTCAGTTAGTCGTTTTCGTAATGCTGATGGGAATATAAGATTTAAGAAAATTGAACACACTTATGTTAAAGGCAAATGCAAATATTGCGGAGCTACGGAGACGGTTTATGCTAGAGGAAAAAATTACGAAACGTATGCTTATGAGTTTATACATGGAGTTAAATTAGAGGAGGTATTTAAAATGAAATTCGACGTAATTATTGGCAATCCGCCTTATCAATTGAAAGTTGCAAAACAAGAAGAACAGCAAAACGCTGTCGCAATTTATAACCTCTTTGTTGAAACCTCAATAAAGTTAAAGCCTAAATATATTTCAATGATTATTCCAGCAAGATGGATGACGGGCGGAAGAGGTGTTGATGATTTTAGAAAAGCAATGTTAGAATCCAATTCAATTAAAGAATTACATGACTATGTAGACGCTACTGATTGCATCCCAGGTGTGGAAATTAAAGGCGGTGTTTGCTATTTTTTGTGGGATAAATCATATAATGGGAAATGTAAATATGTTTTGCATAAAAATGATAAAGAGTTTATTTCGAATAGATATTTAGATAGCGAAAGGCTTGGGATGGTTATTAGAGATAGCCGTTCTTTAGGAATTGTTGACAAGATTATTAACTCAAAAGATTTTGTTAGTTTCAAGAAAGCTGCTGGTTCACAAACACCA
>CAVJPS010000010.1:0-403 GCA_963651465.1 bacterium | reverse complement strand
CAATGAAAATTTATGGAAACAAATTTGAAGGTTATACTTCAGAAAAGTATATTTTGAAAAACAAAGATTTAGCTAATAAATGGAAAGTTTTAGCTCCAAAAGCTGTTGGAAGCGGAATTATTGAAACCGATAGAATTAATCCGTTTGTTCCGGAAAATCCTTCAATCTGTACCCAAACATATATCGTTTATGGCCCATTTAATTCGAAATTAGAAGCAACAAATGCATGTGAATATATGAAAACTAGATTCTTTCATTTCCTTCTTGGCCAGTTAAAGAACACTCAACAAATGGCTCCAGACCTTTTCAAACTTGTTCCTATGCAAGATTTTAATGAATCATGGGATGATGAAAAACTTTTTAAAAAATACAATTTTACCGAAGAGGAAACGGCATTCATTAA
>CAVJPS010000009.1:0-123326 GCA_963651465.1 bacterium | reverse complement strand
CATATAGATCTATGTAATTCATCTCTTTCTTGATTTGATAGTTCTTTTGCCATAATTAATCCCCTATTTCAATTAAATATTTTTAATTGATTAAATTATATCATTTTTATTACTTTTATTCTAGATAACTAAAATGTTTTACTCCAGATTTAACAACCTTTAATACATTTATTATATGGACTTCGTGCAATATTATTATCTTTTGTACTTTTGTTGACCTAACTAGTATTTGTAGAGAAAGTGTGAAATTGTATAGTAAATGTGGAATTGTTATAAGTGTTTATTAAATTGTTTTAATTAGTTTGTGATATATGAATCATGATTACGCTAAAAATAGAGAATTTATTATAAATACATAAAAATATATTTTTGATGTCTTGCCATAAAAAAAGCCTTGATACAATTGTATCAAAGCATTAATTAGTTTTAAATGGAGCAGGTGACGGGAATCGGACCCGCATAGTCAGCTTGGAGGGCTGATGTTCTACCACTGAACTACACCTGCAAATATTAAGATAGATGGCGGACCAGACGAGAATCGAACTCGCGATCTTCTCCGTGACAGGGAGACATGTTAACCGCTACACCACTGGTCCAATTTGAACGTTTTAACGTCGACTATTATATTAACAAATAATTAAAGAATATTCAAGATATTTTTAGTTATTTTTATAATAAAAAAACTACTAGTAATTTAAAAAGCTAATCTTTAGTTAATTATTGATTTGTTTCATCATTATTATCCACATTTTAATCTTTCGTAATAATTACAAATTAATAAACAATACACAAAAAAAGAAAATATATTAGGTTTTTCATTTATTTATTATTTGTAATAGTGTATTTTTAATACGTAGGAAGTGGATAATATGTTAACTGTTATATTAAATAAAAATGAAGAAATTGAAAAATTAAATGGTTTTCCTTGGGTATTTAATAATGAAGTTAATAACTTTATTGGAAATATTGTAAGTGGAGAAGTCGTAAAAGTTGTTTCGTTTGAAAAAAAATTTGTAGGATATGGTTTTTTAAATACTTCATCTAAAATAATGGTACGTTTATTATCACTTAACGAAGATGAAGTTATAAACAAAGAATTCTTTAAAAATAAAATTAAAATTGCTATAGAACATAGAAAAAATTTAGGACTATATGATTCTTGCTGTCGATTAGTTTTTAGTGAAGCTGATGGATTACCAGGGTTAATAGTAGACAAGTATGGTGAATACTTATCAGTTCAATTCCTTTGTTTAGGTATTGATTTAATTAAAAATGATATAGTTGATATATTGGTAGAATTAATAAACCCTAAAGGTATCTTTGAACGTAGTGATATGGCAGTTAGAGAAAAAGAAGGATTAGAACAAATTAAAGGACCTTTATATGGTGATTTTAATCCTCGCGTGATTGTTGAAGAAAACGGCATTAAATTTTATGTTGATATGGAAAACGGTCAAAAGACTGGCTATTTCTTAGATCAAAAGATGAACCGTGATATATTAAGATTTTACGCTAAAGGCAAAGATGTTTTAGATTGTTTTTCTAATGTCGGAGGATTTGCTCTTCATGCTTGTAAATATGGCGCTCACCACGTTGATGCATTAGATATTTCTCAAAGAGCATGTGACGATATTAAAAATAACGCTTTATTAAATGATTTTAAACAATTAGATGTTAAATGTGTTGATGTATTTGATTATTTAAGAAATGGTGATATTAATAATAAATATGATGTTATTGTTTTAGACCCACCAGCATTTACAAAAAATAAAGATACATTAAAAAATGCTTATAAAGGTTATAAAGAGATTAACTTACAAGCATTAAAAAATATAAAAAAAGGAGGTTATTTGTTAACTTTTTCATGTAGTCAACATATGACACCTGATTTATTTATACAAATGGTAAAAGAAGCATCTCTTGATGCAAAACGTAATGTACAATTAGTTGATTTTAGAATTCAATCACCAGATCATCCTACATTATTAAGTAGTAATGAACAATTATATTTAAAATGTTTAATTTTAAGAGTGATGTAAGCTTATTATTTTATGTTATACTTTAAATGTTAAGAGGAGGAATAAAAAATGAATGTTGCCGGCGTAGTAATTTTTGCAATTGTATGTTTTTTAATTACGTTTGTTCCAGTTGGGCTTAGCATCTATTTTTTAATTAATCCAATTAAAAGAATAAAGTGGTATGGCTATCATACTCAAAGATCCACTACATCGGATGAAATATATGCTTTATCAAATCAAATGTTTTTTAGAGCAATGTTATTTATGTCAATATTTTTTATTCCCGCCAATGTGGGATTCATGATTTATATGATTAACTATTTCGAAGCAAAATTTGGAATATTTTGTATTCTTACTATGGTAGTTGTATTTGTAAGTATAATTACTTTTATAGAATTAAGACTTAAAAAATATTTAAAGAAAACTTATGGAATGTTTGAAAAAAGATGAGATATAATCTCATCTTTTGTTATTTTAGAAATTAAATTGTTGGTTTGCAAAAGCTTTGTCAATCATTTCAACTAAAGCATCTTTATCAACAAAACCGACATGATCAGAAACTAATGTACCGTTTTGGAAGAAGAATAAAGTTGGGATTGAAGCAACACGATAACGTGAAGCAACTTCTGATACTAGATCGACATCTAGTTTAACAATTTTGATGTCTTGGCGTTCTTCTTGAATTTCTTCAAGAATAGGTCCAAGCATACGGCATGGTCCACACCATGTAGCAAAAAAGTCTACAACTACATTTCCTTCTTTAATGATTTCGTCAAATTCTTTTTCAGAATTAATATGTTTTAATTCCATTCTAATTACCTCCTATATTATAAATGTAAATAAATAAAGTATTGCGAGATGTAATGGATAATAAATATAGCAGCCATATTGGAACCATTTTGCGTTATATCCTCTTTGTCCATTGTACATAAGGATAAAGATAATAGCTAATATTGCATATTGTTGATATTTCCAATTACACATTGCAACAGATGGGAATAGACTAATAACTACCCCACAACATAAATTTACTATAATTAAAGATAGTGTTGCAAATATATTGCTCCATAATTGTGACGTCGAGGTTGAATTAAAACCTTCTTCGTCGATTCCATATTTAACACTACAATATTTAACATATATCTTTTTAAATATTTTAGATACATAAAATCCTAATATTAATAAGATACCATATATTCCGTATTCTAATTTAATACAATCAGTTAATAAGAAATTAGTGTAGTTATTTGTTAATAATAAAGCAATTAAAGCTACTGGAATTAATGTATAAAATTTCTTAAATCTATTAAGTTCAATACAATAAATCAGCCATGCACCTAAAGTTAAATCAATAAATACATTACCATCATTAAAACTTGTATTGTATCCTTGTTCTATTATAATTGTTACTAATGTAACAATTAAACCAGTAAAAGTAATACGTAATAAATAGAGAAGTTTATTATGAGTATGGCACATACCTTCAACAAGCATAAATGTAAATAATGGTAAGGCAATACGACCTATAATATAACCTATTTTATAAAGTGTTTGATATGAATTACCTACGTAATAAGGATTCTTACAATATATAACAACAAAGTGAGTTAAAGTCATTGTTATAATGGCAATAAGCTTTAACCAAAATGACGATAACTTTAACATTTTAGTCATTTGAATTTCCTCTTATTAATCTATAAAGTGTAGGGTTGATATTAAAATCTTTAACAAATTGGTCAATTTTTGACCAATCTTTTTTATTGCTTCCAGTTTTAACAGCTCTAATTAATAGGTTTTTAGGTGTATCTTCTATATCAATAAATTCTAATATTTGAGTTTTATAACCAACCATCTCTAAAATGTTAGCACGTAAAGCATCAGTAATTAAAGATGAAGTTCTTTCTTGGATAATACCGTATTTAAATAAATTACTAAATTCATCATTTTTAATTTGTTTGTTAACTTCATGTTGACAACATGGAACTGATAAAATAACTTTTGTATTCCATTTTATTGAATGATATAAAGCATAATCTGTTGCGGTGTCACAAGCGTGTAATGTCATTACCATATCAACAGGGAAGTCACATTTAAATGTAGCAATGTCACCGATTTCAAATGTTAAATTTTCAAAATTTAATTTTTGAGCAAGTTTATTACAATCTTTAATTACTTGTTCTTTTAAGTCAAGACCGTGTATAAATATATCCTTATTTAAAATATTTTTAAAATAATGATAAACTGCAAAAGTTAAATATGATTTGCCACATCCAAAATCAATAATGTGAAGTGGACGATCATTAGGCAATTCATCTTTAATATCACGAATAAATTCTAAATAACGATTAATTTGACGGAACTTATGTTGCATGTCGGATTTGACTCTATAATTTGAAGACATAACTCCTTGTTCAACAAGGAAATCTAATTTATCACCATCATTAAGAATATAATTCTTATTTCGGTTATGACCATCATTTACTTGTAACGGTGATTTATTGATTCTTTCTTCTATTTTTAATTTAAATTTTGGCCCATTTTTAATAGAATGGACATTTTGAGTAGTTAATTTAATTAATATTTGACGATATAAATCACACTTTAATTTAAAATATTCATCAATTTTGTTTGTAGATAAGTTAATGTGTTTAACTTGAGTTTTTGTATATTCAGCAGCCTGATATAAGCTTTCAGATTTTATAATAGTTTTCTTAATAACGATTTTAACAATGTCACTTTTGTTACTTTTTTCTTTATCAGAGATTATTAATTCAACAAAATTATTATCGTGAATATATGTTAATAACTTTTCTATCATAAAATATAACCACCTATAATAGCACTAGTTGGTAATAATGAAAGTAACATTGAGAATAAGTTATTAGATAAGTGACATATAATTGATTCTGAAATACGTCCGTGACGAGTATAAGCAATACCTAAAATGATTCCAGAATAAATATAAACAGGTAAATTCCATAATTCATTGATCATGTCTTCACCTTGGGCATCAAAGTTAAAGTGTAATAATGCAAATATTAATGCACTAACAAATAATGCTAACCATTTATTCTTTTTATTAAGTAATCCTAAAAGTCCTAAACGATATGTTAATTCTTCAACAATAGGAGCACAGAACACTGTTACTATAAACATTGGAATGTAGTACTTGTCTGATAATAAACGAATCAAAGATTCGTTTTGATTTATAGATGTTGTGGGATGTAATTGATTAATAATCATACTAAGCAATATTTGACCTGTTATCAATATTGCACCCCACATTAAGCCATATAAATAAGTTTTACCGATTTTAAATTCTTTACAAATGTTTATTAAGTGTTCTTTCAAAAGAGAAAGAGAAATTGCAAGAGCTGTTAATATATAACCAGTAGTTTGGATAATAATTAAAAAGAGTAAATAATTGTTTAAATCAGCTTCAATGTAATCAAGACCTTCACTGTAATTTAAAAAAGCAGTTGCCATACTTTTTACATCAAATCCTTGTATAGTAAATGCTACAGTTAATACTGCAGTTAAAACAGTAGCAATAATTTGTAATCCTAAATAACCAACTAAAATTAATATTACATGGCGAACCCATTTCATATCATAAGTAAAGAATGGAAATTTGCCCTCACTTTCTTTAATATGATTGTTATTTATTTCATTAATATTATTTTCTTCATTTACGTTGTTATAGTTTTCGTTGTAGTTTTTCATATGTAAACCTCCATTATCAAATTATACTATATTAATACAAAAAAATGTAAATTTTTACCTTATTTTTACCTATGAAAAAATTAAAGGTATGTTATAATAAAACGGAAGAGGTGTTTGTATGATAAATAATGTTATCTTTGCTGTTTCAGCAGAAACTCTTAATCTGGTTTCAACAATTTTAACAATTTCATTTTTTGTAATTGTTGGATTATGCGTATTAGGAGCTCTTTTCCATATGGGAAAAGGAATTTTAAGAAATACTTATAGAGTAGTATGGAATTTGGTAATGATATTAATTGGTGCCTTGTTTACAGGCTTAATTGCTAAATCAATTGGTGGAATTGATATTTCCTCAATTGGTTCATTTACTTTCCAAGGCTCTACTATAAATCCAACTACGATTTATGAAACTCTTGAAAATATCGTATTAGCATTTGGTGGCAATGACGATACTACTTTAATTTATATTGCTGTACACGAACCTGAAACTTTAGAAATGATTCAAGCAATCGTTAATATTGCTTTATGTTATGTAGTATTCTTTGTGTGGATGCTTCTTGTTATTACAGTTTTCAGATTTATCGGTTGGTTAATCTGGAAGTTATTCCTTGGTGGAATTATTGAACGTCATAATAAAAAACTTCAAGAAGAAGGTAAAAAAGTCAAAAAGCATAGACTTGCTGGTCTTGCAATTGGATTTGTCAATGCTGCATTAGTTTGGTTTATGTTACTTACTCCTTTAACATCAATTGTTAATACAACTGCTGCTGCTTGTAAAAATAGAGAAGCAAGTGAAGGCGACGATGAAATGTATTCAGATATTTTAAGTTATACAGAAGCTTACAATAATTCAGTATTTGGTACTATTGGAACAATGACTGCTGGAGCTGATGGTGTTACAATAGATGCTCAAATTATGGATACAATTACATCTCAAAATTATGAAGGAGAAAAAATTTCTTTAAATAATGAATTAACTAACTATATTAGTATTGGTTTAGACTTAGCTCAAGCTGGTATTTTATCAGGTGAAGGTGGTCTAGATTATTCTAAATTACTTACAAAAGATTTCATTTCTACATTACTTTCATCATTAGGTGATTCTGGATTATTCACAACTGTATTAAAACTAGCAGGTAATATTGCTGTTAAATACGGAGCTGTAAAAGGTTTCTTAGATGATACCAAAATTGATTTAAGTGATGTTAGCTGGAAAGATGAAATTGAAAATATTAATACAATTTATCAAGCTGTATACGATGCTGGACTTGTCGATAGTTTTACTGATAAAACTGCTGCTTTAAGAATTCCAGTTGATAAAGATACTGAAGCAGATAAAATCGTATCAATGAGAAAAATCTTTACTTCATTTGATAATTCAAAAGTTTTAAGTGCAGTATTACCTTCAGTTTTATATACAATGGCAAATAAAACTGATAGTGATGGTAACGCTACTGGACTTGGAACATTCTTATCATCTTCTTGGGAAACATATGCAAATATTTCTTGGGGTAGTGAATTATCTCTTATTTATGATTTTGCTGTTAATCTTGAAGAAAAGGCAGAACTTGATATTAACGAATTAATTACTACTTCTTCTACAAAGGAGCCAACAATTGAAGAAGCTGCTCGTTTTGGTAAAGAAGAACGTCGTCTAACATATGGTATGAAAGATCGACACATTTTATATGAAAGTGAACCTGATACTTCAACTGAAAAAACAGAAGAAGATAAGTCATTTATTGATAAACTTTTAGAAAAAGCTGACTATATTATTCCTTTAATTACTGGTGAAAGTGACGGAGAATATGAAGCTGGAGAAACTTGTTTATTAGATAGTAACTTAATCTATAATTCTTTTGATAAATTAATCGGTAAATGTACTTCATTAATTACATCTAATGAAACTTATGGTAGTTCAATTGAACAAGAAAAATTAGATGAAATTGTCGATTCTTTAAATACTAAAGCATTAATTAAAAACGAAATTAAATCAGTATTAAAAGCTGGTAAATCATTATTAGTTGATGGTAACTTAATGAATGGTTTAAATCTTGATAGTGATGAGCAAAAAGCTTCTATTAAAGCTGCTACTTCATATATTGATGATTCAAAATTATTTAGTTATATGATTCCATGTGTCCTTAAATCTATGGCTTCTTCAATTACATTTGGTGATGACTTTGGATTTGGTGGAAGCGACCTTAACTTTGATAATATTAAAATTGGTAGCGAATTATCTTCATTAATAGATTCATATAGTAGTTTAAAAGGATTCACATCTATAGACGATGTTAATACTGATGACTTAAAAGACGTATTAGAAAAACTTGCTACATCTGGAATTTTTAATAAAGTTAATGGTGAAGTAACTTTTGATGAAGTAACAAGTAAGCGTACTTCATTAAGTGCTTATGAAAAATTAATTAAATATATTTTAAAACTTACAACTTTAGATACTTATTTAGTTGCTAGTGGCGCAACTGAAGAAGAAAAAGAAGCTAAAGTCATTGATAATATTATTGCTATTGAAAACAATCTTGTAGTTGAAACAGATTCAACAAATGAATGGACAGATAGCGAAGTTGAAAATTTAGTTAATGTCTTTAAAGCATTTAAAGACTTAAATATCGATTCTTTAGGTTCTGATAATATGAGTAGTCTTGATAGTACTAAACTCAATGCTTTATTAAAAGATGTTAATAATTCTAAATTATTAACAGGTTCAATGGGACGTTTATTTGAAACAGCATTTAGTGCTATTAGTATTGCTGACCTTTGCTCAACAACTCCTGATTATTATTTATCAAATCAAGATATGACTACACAAGAAAAGAAACTAGCATACGATTCTGAAATTGATTTAATGACTGATATGTTAGATTCTTTAAAGAAATCCGACAATACAATGTTAGATTTCTCATCTGGTGATCGTAATACAATTAGTAACTTTATTAAAGATGGAAAATCTTTAAGTACAATTATTTATGGCCTAGATACATCTAAGATTTTAAGTGGAAATAATGGTGCTATTATTACTAATGTTTTCTCAAAAGTTGGCGCAGATGCTTATATTTGTAGTGATGAAACTACAAGTGCTTACGGTGGCACAACTGAACAAAAAATCGCAACAATTAATTCATTATTTGCAAAATCTGATTTCCAAACAGCATTAGATGCTGAAACTAATAAATCTGTTGAAGGCTCTGCGCTTGATCAACTTATCCTTGCATTAGCTAACATTGAAGAAGTCGATTTAGGTGAAGCAACAAGCTCAAGTGCTGGTGGATTAATTGATACAATTAAGTATTGTGTTGGAAGTGATGGTACTAATCGTGCTTATTTAGCTTCAGAAATGATGGCTGGTGTATTACAAAACTTATTTGATACATTAGATAGTACTTTAAGTGCTAATCATAAATGGAGAGCAAATAATTATGAATTGTTAACTCATGAAAGTGCTAATGCTATTAATGATGCATTAATTGCAAAAGATAAATATACAACACTTGCAACTGATAGACATAACACTACTTATCAAAATGATTTTGTTAGTGCTATGGAAAAATTAGATACTTATGGATCAACAAGTGCTACTGGTACAATGTTAAACGATTTACTTTATAAAGTATTCCTTGAAAAATATCAATATAATGGAATAAGTCTTAATACTTTAGTTGCAGACCAACCAACTTGGAAAGCAAAAGCAGAAAAAATTGTTTCTATAATGAATGTTTAATATAATTGAGGTATCATTGATACCTCTTTTATTTTGCTTTATAATTGACATAGGTGATTTTATGTTTTCAATTAATCAAGAATTTAAAAGTGAAATTGAGGTAGAACGCTCAACTTTTATTTCATATTTGATTCCTATAAAAAACGAAGAAAATGCAAAAGAATGCTTATTAAAATTACGTAAAGACAATCCTAAAGCAAGACATATTTGTTATGCATTTTGTTTAGAAGGTAATTATAAAAGTTCTGATGATGGCGAACCAAAAGGAACGGCCGGAAGACCTTTACAAGAATTGCTTGAACGTCGTGAATTAAATAATGTACTTTTAGCAGTCGTTCGTTATTTTGGCGGAACGTTATTAGGTGCAGGAAGATTATTACGTACCTATGTTGATGCAGGCATTAAAGTTATAGATAATGCAAAATTATTAAAATTACAAAAATATTACTTTTATAAAGTTCAAATAAATCACTCTCAATACGATTTAATACGTAAGTTTTGTACACAAAATAATGTTCTATATGAAAATGTCACTTTTGACGAGTCAATTTTATTAGAACTTTATTCAGAAAGTGATATTATTAATGTTGTAAAATCTTTTTTTAATGGAAACATTAAAATTGAACAAAATGGTTTTAAAATTTTATTGAAGTAGGTGAATTTATGAGTGAATGTAATCATGATTGCGCATCATGTTCAGAAAACTGCGCAGAAAGACAAATTGAAAAAGCTAGATTAAATGATTTAAGTAGCGTAAATCACGTTATTGGTGTTGTTTCAGGCAAAGGTGGAGTTGGTAAATCTTTGGTTACTTCTTTACTTGCAACAGCATTAAATAAAAGTATGTACCATATTGGTATTTTAGACGCTGATATTACAGGTCCTAGTATTCCAAGCTCATTTGGAATTCACGGACAAGCTCGTGGAGATGGACAATATATCTTCCCAATTTCATCAAGTGAAGGTATTGATATTATCTCTGCAAATATGTTTTTAGAAAACGAAGATGATCCTGTTTTATGGAGAGGCTCTTTAATATCATCAATGGTCACTCAATTTTATACTGATGTATATTGGAACAATATTGATTATTTAATTTGTGATATGCCACCAGGAACTGGGGATGTTGCTTTAACAATTTTCCAAAGCTTACCAGTTGATGGTATTGTTATTGTAACTTCACCACAAGAATTAGTAAGTATGATTGTTCGTAAGGCTGTTAAAATGGCAAATATGATGAATATTCCAATTCTTGGTATAGTTGAAAATATGGCATATGTTGAATGTCCAAATTGTAAAGAAAAAATTGAAATTTTCGGACATTCTCACGTTGAAGAAATTGCAAAAAATTACAATCTAAAAATTTTAGGACGAATTCCATTTAATCCTGAAATTGCAAAAGCAGTCGATGAAGGTAATGTTGAAGCAATTGATTCAAATATATATCTTGCTGATTTAGTAAAAGAAATTAAGATTATGGGAGGTAAATAATATGATTAAAGCTAGTGAATATATTGAAAGACGTAATAAAGTTATAGAAAAAATGAAAAACAATTCTGCAATGGTTTTATTTGCAGGTTGTGAAATGAAAGCAAGTGCTGATAGTACTCATGAATTTGTTGTAAATACAAACTTTTTCTATTTAACTGGTATTAAACAAAAAAATAGTATTTTAGTAATTTTTAAACATAATAATAGAAAATCACGCGTTGTTTTATTAATCGATCCAATTGATGAATTCAAAGTTAAATGGACTGGACGTATGCTTAGTGTAGATGAAGCAAGAGCATTATCTGGTATTAATGATGTAATTACATTTGGTGAAGAAAGTTTTGAAAATAATCCTGAATTATTAAAAATTGGTAATTTGAATAAATTCAAAAAAATTTATTTTGATTTAGAAGATCATTTATTTATTAATATGGATTTAACCACTACAATGTTTGCTAAACAATTTAGTGACGCTAAGATCAAAGTTGAAAATGCTTTTCCTTTATTAATTGAATTACGTATGGTTAAATCACCAGCTGAAATTGAAGAAATTAAGGCTTCAATTCACACTACAAATTTAGGTCTTCAAGCAATTTTAAAAAATCTAGAGCCAAACAAATACGAATACCAAATGGCATCTTTATTTGAATATACAATTAGAGATCATAACTATAGTGGATTATCATTTCCAACTATAGCTGCTTCAGGTAAAAATGCAGTTATTTTGCATTATCCAACTCCAACTGAAAAATTACATGATAATGAATTATTACTTTTAGATTTAGGCGCTGAAAAAGATATGTATCGCGCAGATATTTCTCGTACATACCCTATTAATGGTAAATTTACAGACCGTCAAAAAGAAGTATATGAAATGGTTTTAAGATGTAATAAGGCAGTACAAGAATATATGAAGCCTGGTGTTACATTATATCAATGTCAACAATTTACATTTGATTTCCTTAAAGCTGAACTTTTAGAACATGGATATATTAATGAAGCTAAGGCAAGAGAAGATGCTGAAATACGTGCAAAAGAAATTGCTACGCAAACTGCACCAATAAGTCCAGCTGAATTCCAAGAATTAGTAAGACATTTTATAAATGAACAAGTATTAAAATATTATTGTCATAGTGTTTCTCACCATTTAGGTCTTGACGTTCACGATCAATCCGAACGTAATGCAAAACTTGTACCTGGTATGGTTGTTACAGATGAACCTGGTTTATATATGGAAGAATACGGAATTGGTATCCGTATTGAAGATGATATTTTAATTACTGAAGATGGTTCAGTTTGTTTATCAGAAGAAATTATTAAAGAAGTTAAAGATATTGAAAAATACATGAAAAAATAAAGGAGTAATTAATTATGGCAACAGAAGATTTAAAAGTATTTAACGATTTATACTCCGATAATGATGCAGTCGTATTTCAAGCATTAACAATTAAAAAGGATTGGATGTTTGAAAATCTTTTGTATGCCAAAGGTGATATTGATATTAAATTAGATTCAAAGGGTCGTGTTCATTATCCAGCAATTGAATCTTTATTAGACGATACTTTATTGTTTGATGATTTAATTATTGATCCTAATCATTTACCAAATGAAGATTTAAGAAGAGAAATAGAAGTTAACCTTAATGATTCATTTCAATTTTTAAATTTATATGAAGAAATAGATGAAAGTGCTCCTTTCTGGATTGAATATGATTTTAATCTAATTGATGATAATGGATTTAATTGTCTATTTCCTAACTTTTTTAGAAAACACGATATTGAAACATGGCAAATTAGTCCAGATGAAAAAGCAGTGTTAAAAAACGATATTGAACAATTGAAATATTCATTAATAGGTAACGAAGGTGAACACGTTATTATAATGGATAAATGTAATTTATTAAATGGAGTGTTTTTTGCTCCAATTGCAAAACGAATTATTTATAAATCTACAATTGATGATGAGTTAAAAGAAGAACTTAATTCGATTGCAAAAGAAAAAAATATAGGAATCGAGGAGATAACATTATGACAAAAGATAACAAATTTTTAAGTCGTGATTTTTTTAATTTTTTATTAAGCCAATCCCCAGTTCCTAATAATGCAAACTTAGAACTACTTTATAAAGTTTATTGCATTACATTAACGTCAATTGTTAAAAATATTACAACTAATCAAGTTTTTGATAGTGAAAGTTTAATTAACCCACTTGCTGTTTGGAATTATATTGTTGCTGAATATATGTATTCAACACGCAATATGGAAGAAAAAGACATTCAATTACTTCACCAAATAGATGGCTTTGTTATTGGTATGTCTAATGTATGTATTGATAAGTATTTAACTTTAGAACATTTATCATACATTATGACTTCCACAGCTAATAAATATTATCCACCACTTTCTTCCCTTGAATTATATTTAAATAATGTTTTACGAATTCTTGCAAAATTACCAAGTCGTAAAATTCCTAATACATTATTAAATGATATATTTTTAAAATATTTTACAATGTGTCATTGTATTGTTGAACTTCTTTCTAAAGGATTTGAAACTGAAGCATTAGCTACTTGGCGTACAGTTCACGAAACAGAATGTATTCTAATTATTCTCAATAAATATCCTGAAACATTAGATTCATATATTAAACATATGACCTATAACTTAGCTTATCGCAATTCAATTATTGATTTACAAGAACAAGATAAGATATTTGAACAACTTAAAGGCGAAATGAAAGCATTAGGCCTTAAGAGTAAAGATATGAAACGTTATATTGAAAACGGTTGGTTATATGCTATTGAAGGCATAAAAGATGACCCAACATTTAAAATTAATTTTAGAATGGGCATTGAATATGTAGCCGGATTAGAAGATTTAAATGAATGGTATGAAATTTCTAGTGAAATCGCCCATGGTTCACCATTACTAGTATATAGTGATAAACGATTCTTTTTTAATATGACCTTAGTAGGCACTTTAGAATCATTTGTTAGAATAGAAGAACTATTTGCTAAAACTGTTAACGAACAATGTGATGATGCAACTAAGCAAGCATATAATAAGATGCGCGAAGTTAGACTTACTGAAATTAAAAAGATTTTAAATATTGAAAAAACATTGTTTGAAACTACAAGTGAACATATAATCAATTCAATTTACCATGATGATCGTAGTGAAATTGATAAAACAATCGAATAAATAAGACTAAAAGACTATATTTTGTTATATAGTCTTTATTTTTATTGTTCCGTCTTTTTTTAATTATTGTATAATAAAGGAAAGAGATAAGGAGAGAAATATGGAAAAAATTTTTAATGCACTTACAGTACCAGTCGTATGGATTGTTAGTGTTATCGAGTTAGCATTGCTTGTTTATTTAGTTTATAAATTTGTTAAAACTAAATCATTATTTATTTTAATGACAGCAATTATAACTTTTGGATTATTTTTTGACGCATTCATCATTAGTTTAGGTTCAGTTATTAGTGCTGAAAAAATGTTGTTTGTCAGTCGAGTAAGATTCATCTTACATGGAGGACTTGTTCCGTTATTATTCATAATTGCAGAAGAATCTATTGAAATGAAAAAGCCTTTAAAAATTACATTCTTTGTATTAACTGGTGTTTTCATTGCTATTGGTATTGTTAATTCATTCTTAGCAACATACAAAGTTACTGAACTTGCAGGAGTATCTCGTTTAGTAGTTGATAAAGAAGTTACACCAAAGATTGTTCAAAAAATCCCTACTGTATTTAATGTAATTTCAATCATTCCATTAATTGTAATTGGTATTATTCAAATTAAAAAGAACAAAAATGTACATTTATTATTATCAGGAGCATTAATGTTCTTTTTCTCAGTAATTGGACCAGTTCTAGGATTATTTAATTATTTATTCTTATTATCAATGTTTGGAGAAATATGTTTAATTGTATTTGCAATTTTATTCTATTTAAAAGAAGACAAACGTAAAGCAAAGCTAGAAGCTACTCCGGTTGAAGAATAAATAGAAAATATTTTTAAAAACGTATAAAAGACACAATTTACTCAGTGATATACACTTAATATAAAAGTGTTTTACTCACTGGGTTTTCTTATGCGATAATTTTAAAAAAAAATGAAATCGTAGAAAAATATCATTCTATAGAATAAAAAGTCAAATTATAAAAAAAGTTGTTGTTTTTTTCTTTTTAAAGTGTTATTCTTTAGTAGTATCTGCATAAAGGTGGTTTTGATTACTACAAATACAAGTGTGCGATGAAAGGATAGAAAGTGTGTCTAATTATTACTTTAATTTTTTAGGTGAAAATATTTATATGAATGTCGCATCTGGAAAATTTTCTTTTAATGAAAATGAATGCTTCTTTGATGGATATCTAGATGTTGATGAATACATTGAATTATTTGAGCCAAAATTTATTAATATATGTTTATCAATAAGTAATGCATGCAATTTGAAATGCAGTTACTGCTTTAATAGTGCTAAGACGGGGAAGATAATGACTTCTAATGAGGCTATTTCTATTATTGATAAAATGATTAATATATTTCCTAATTGCGAAAAATATTTTGTCGATTTAAGTGGATATGGCGAACCATTATTAAACTTAAAAACAATTTTAGATATAAGTGATTATTGTAAAGATAAAAGTAATCTTCTTAGAAAAGAAGTATTAGTTTCATTCGTAAGTAATGGTTTATTATTAACCAGTGAAATTGCACTTATTCTACAAAAATATGATGTTAAATTGACTATGTATCAAGCTTGTAAGGTTAAATCAATTGAACTTCATTATGATAGTGATAAAAATGAAAATTTCTGTATTAGTAAAGTAAGACTTTGCATAAAATATAGTATTTGTTAATATGTAAAGGGGCATTTAGTAATGATTACATTAAAGAATATATGCAAAATATATCATTCTAAAAGTAATGATGTTTTTGCACTTAATAATATAAATTTAGAACTGCCAAATAAAGGAGTTGTTTTTATTGTAGGTAAATCCGGTTGTGGTAAAACAACTTTATTAAATATTTTAGGTACCTTAGATAAATATGACTCTGGTGAAATGTTTATTAATGATTGTTCATTAAATGTTTTTAAAACTAAAGATTATGATTCATATCGTAACGATTATGTAGGATTTGTATTTCAAGAAATAAATTTATTAGAGGAATATAATGTAATTGATAATATTTTAATTAGTTTAAAGTTACAAAATACTGCTATTAATGTTGAATATGTAAAAGAAGTATTAGAAAAGGTAGATTTAAAAGGTTTTGAAAAACGTAAGATAAAAGAACTTTCTGGTGGGCAAAAACAAAGAGTAGCAATTGCTCGTGCTTTAATTAAAAAGCCTAGATTGTTATTATGTGATGAACCCACTGGTGCGTTAGATTCTGAAAATAGTAGAATTGTTTTTGATTTATTAAAAAGTATAAGTAATGAAACATTAGTCGTTATTGTATCTCACGATAAAGAATCTGCAGAAAAGTATGGCGATAGAATCATTACTTTAGAAGATGGAAAGATTGTTAGTGACTTAGTAAAAACTAATTTAAATAATTTGCAAAATAGTTATTCAACTAAACAATATAAAATGAAGTTTAGTACTATTGGTAACTTAGCTTTTAATTTTTTTAAGAAAAAGCCAATTAGATTTGCTTTATCTTTCTTAATGAGTCTATCAGCTTTGACTCTTTTTGCATTATCTTCCTCAATGTCTAATAATAGTAAAAATCTAATTTTAGCTAAATCTATGATTGATAATAATGCTGGATATTTGACATTGCAAAAAGAAATGTATTTTACTTGGGATACTGAAGCTCAAACTTATAATTGGAAAAATTCTTTGAGTCAATATCAAAAATTAAACGATGACGACATTACTAGAATAAATAATGATTTAAATTGTGAAGTTGATATTGTGTATCATGGAATTAATAGTAAAATTATGAATTTTGATAACGCAGTATCAGCAAATAATTACAAAAATTATTATAGTTCTGAAGTTATAGATTTTGTTGAAATGGATGAAAATTTTTGTAGTAAATATAATTTTGAATTTACAGGTAAAATTCCAACAGCCGATGATGAAGCTGTTATAACTCAATATATGTATGAAATGTTTGAACAAAACGGATATAAAAATGGCAGTGAATTATGTCAAATTCATTCAATTGATGATTTACTTGGCAAAAATATATTAATTAACAACTATGATGAAGTATATAAATTCAAAATTGTTGGTGTTGTTGACACAAAATTAAATCGAAATAAATATTACCAAAAAACCGATTATGATTTTAGTGTTGAAAGTCAAATATCAAAAGGAACTGAATTTAGTGATCTTATGGAAAATGGTATACATAATTCATTGTTTTTAAATGTCGGATTCTATGAGAGAAATATAAAAAGTGATAAAAATGATAATGAAATTATTTTTCCTAAAATAGGGTATGGTGGAAGTTACAATTATTTTTACGTTAATAAATGGACATTTAAGCCAAAAAAAATTGTGAAATATCATGGAGCTCATGAAATCACTTATATTGGTAAGTCAAAAAGCGATACTGATGGTGTGATATTATGTCTTTCTACTATTTTCAATGAATGTACTTGTTCAAATGATTTATTTGAAATAGCTTTAGAAAAATACATTAATTTAAATTATATTACCGCTTCAAAAGTTATTGCTAGCCAAGGTGGTAATAGTGAAATATTAGATGATGGTGGTTATAAGCAAATACTTATTGATAATGATTATTATGATCCATATCTTGAACAAGGTGGAAATAAGGATTATTTTATTAGTTATTACATTAATTACTATATTGAAGAAAATATTGGATATAATAGTAAATGTAATTTGACTTGTCACTATAGTGATACTTCTACTGCTTTAGAGGATAATTACAATTTATATTCTGAACATCAATACCAATATAATGTTGTTGGATACATTAACGATATAGATAATCCACTTGATCCAAATAAGGAGTCGATTTTTTTAACCGAGAAATCGTTTGAAACAACTTATGTAGATTTATACGATTACTATAATGATTATTGTTTTGTTCTAATACCTGTTGATAATAATTTAAATTCAATGATTAATAAAGTATCATATAGAGACAAACAATACCAAGATTCGATTTATACAAAATATGGTAAATACAAAAGCTATGATTATTTATATAGTAGATATGAAATATCATCCGAATATATTCGTGCGTTAGATAATGTCTATGAAGTATCTAATTCATTTCAAGATATATTTAGATATTCATCATATGTGTTAATTTTATTTTCAATTGTATTTGTATACTTCTACTATAGTGGAGTAATTTATGACTCTAGACATTCAATTGGTATTTTAAGGTCTATGGGTGTAAAGAATAAAGAATTAGCAAAAGTATTTGCTTTAGGAAATAGTGTTATTAGTTTGTTTACATTTATTCTGGCAAGTATATCTTCCTTAATTGTTTGTACAATTTGTAATAACGTATTTATTGAACAAAATAATTCAATATTATCGTTTGTATTCTTTTCATGGAAACAAATAGGGTTAATATTTGTTATCACGATTATAGCTATACTAATTGGTGCATTAATACCATGTATTAATATATTAAGAAAGAAACCAGTTGATATTATAAACAATAAATAACATTTCTTTAAATTGAAATAAAATAAAAATAGGTAACTATAAATATAGTTACCTTTTAATTTTGGTTTACTAAACATCAGCGTAGCAAGAGCCACCAATGAATTCGCGTAATAATGAATTACATGGAACCCATTCATCGTCCATATCACTAAAGTATTTTAGGAATTTAATTAATCTTTCTGCTAAAGGATAGAATTCACTATCTTTTTCAATACCTTGTAATAATGGAAGTGCATATTTCTTCATAACACAGATTTCATATGAAAGAAGTGAGTTGAAGACGAAGTCAGCACCTTCTTGTGTATCATAAATCCAAGTAAATTCACCTTTACGAACTGATGGCCACATTTGGAATGTCAATTCAGCAGGTGCGTTTCTAAATTTCTTATCACGGACAAGTCTTCTTAGAAGTCTTAAGTCAGTTAAAGAAATTGGGTTATGGTTGTCTAAGTTAATTTGTGCTTGTGGAGCAATGAAGATTTTGAACTTTTGGTGACGTGGAATTGAAGGAGTTAATGTATCATTTAATGCATGAATACCTTCAATAATGATTGGTTCATTCATACCAACTGATAACTTACGTCCTGGAACTCTCTTACCAAGTTTGAAGTCAAAACAAGGTAATTGAACTTCTTCACCATTAATTAAATCAGACATATTTTTATTGAATAATTCAATATCAAGTGCGTAAATACTTTCTAAATCAGGATTACCTTCTTCATCTTTAGGTGCTTGATCACGTGGTAAGTAATAGTCATCAATTGAAATACGAATTGGTTTAATACCACGGCCAAGTAATTCAGTTCTTAATCTGTTAGCAAAAGTAGTTTTACCTGAACTTGATGGTCCAGCAATACAAATTAAACGAATATCATCCATGTTTGTTTCAATAGTATTACCTAATTCACAAAGCATGTCTGTATGTTTTGCTTCACATAAGTTAATAAAATCAACAATGTTGTTGTTTTTAATATAGTCATTAATGCCAGCAATGGAGTCAGCCCCAACAGCATGTGACCATTTGTGTGATGCTTTTAATGTTTTACCAAATGTAGGTGCGTCTTTGAAATCAGGGATGTCACCATTACATTCAGAACGTGGGTATTGAATAATAATACCTGGGGAATATAAACGGATACGATAATTTGCTAGGTAACCTGATGATGGTACCATATGTCCGTACATATAGTTTAGATATCCATCACATTCATATAAGTGAACTGTTTTTTCAGGACGATATTTTAAGATAGCACTCTTATCTGTGTATCCTTTATCTTCAAAAATCTTTTGAGCTTCTACGTTTGAAACGATTTTTCTTGTGAATGGTAAGTCTTGCTCAATAATCTTATCCATTTCTTGTTTGATGTTTCTTACAAGAGTAGAATCAACACGAATACTCTTATCAAGGAATTCAATGAAAATAGAACGTGAAATATTGTAACTGAAACGGAATTGTAATTTTGGATAAACTCTTTCAATTGCCATTGCAACAATATAACGTAATGATGTTTCATAGATACGAATTGCTTGTTGGTCTTTACAGGTTAAAAATTTGATTGTTGCATCATAATATACTTCGTATGATAATTCACGAACTCTGTTATTAACAAGAGCACATACGACGTCTTTACGGTCCTTATCAACTAAGGAATGTAAACTAACCTTTTTAGGACAAACAATTTCTTTTCCATCATACTTAATTGTAAAATCCATATTCTTTTCCTCCTTTACGGATGCTTTATTATTATATCATTTCTTAGATAAAAATAAAGCGCTTACACTAAGTTTTAATAAAATCATTTTATTATCTAATTTCTCGTAAGGGTGATAGAAAATTTTTATACCTTCCTCAATTTCGAAACTTTATAGTAAAAGAATAGATTTTTTAATCTTTTTTTAATGAAAATTTAGCTATTTTATTATAAAATAGCATTGTATCTATTTGTGATATATAGAACCAAGGAGTTAATATGACATTAAAAGAAAAGATTAAAATATCACCTGTTGAAATAAAGGCTGCATATATATCTTTTTTTGTGTCAATTGGCTTAAGTGTATTATCAATACCTTTTGTATTTTTTGGTTTATACGATATTACTTTAGGACTAATGTTAGGGCTTTTAATTGGATATTGTTGTTATTTACTTCTTGTTTATCAAGTAAAACATACTTTATCTTTTAAACATCCAAAAGCAACTGGAACTTTTAATTATCTTATTAGATTTGTTCTTTATGGATTAGGAATAGCATTAGCATTATTATTAAATCATTTTAATATTAAACTTTTTAATGTGTACTTAGTTGCATCTGGTTATATGGTTTCAATTGTAACATTATTAATTGTTAGTTTAGTTACAAAAGATTACACAACTATTAGCAACAGTATTACTATTGAAAATAATGGTAAGGAGGAGCAAAACAATGAAAAAATTGATTAAAATATTTTCAATGTTTTTAATTTGTTCTTCATTATCATCATGTGCAATAAATATACCTTCTTCAACTGAGAAAGGTTTACCAGCTGAAATTTATTCATCGTTTTTAGTATGTTTTATTGGAATTGTTTTCTTCTTTATTGTTTGGCTTAAAGCTCGTAAAGTAGACCCATTAAAGAAACCAAAAGGTATTATTGCTTTAATGGAAATTGCTGTTACTAAAATTGATTCTTTAGTTTATGACAATATGGGTAAACGTTTTGAAAAATTTAGTGCTTATTTATTTGTTGTTTTCTATTATATATTTGGTTGTTTCTTTATCGGAATTACTGGGCTTGCAAACCCAATGCAATATTTAATGGTACCTGTATCAGTATCGTTAGTTACTTTTATTTTGATACATGCTACAGCTGTTAAATATCAAAAATGGGCATATTTTAAACGATATACATCCCCATTTGCTATTTTCTTACCTATAAATCTTATATCTATGTGGGCTCCATTGATTAGTATGTCATGCCGTTTATTTGGTAATGCTTTAGGTGGATATGTCTTAATGACACTTTTATATTCAGCTATTGAAGGCATTTCAAACATGATATTTGGTTCAATATTGGTGCTTCCACCATTTATTACACCAATATTCCATGCTTATTTTGATTTATTCTCAGGTGCTATTCAAACACTTGTATTTGCAATGTTAACAATGTTATTGATTGCACAAGAAGGTCCTGAGGAAGATGAAGCAGAATTAAAAGCTGCTCCAATAAATAAATAGAAAGGAGAAAAAATATGAACTTTTTAACTGTTTTATTAGAAGCTGTTGCAAATGAATTCACTGTTAAAGCTATTGCTAGTTTATCAGCTGGTATTTCTATTTTAGGTGGTGCTGGTTGTGCTATCGGTGAAGGTCTTACAACTGCTAGAGCTGTTGAAGCTATTGGTCGTAACCCAGATGCTGCTGGTAAAGTTAGATCAACAATGATTATTGGTTGTGCTTTAGTTGAAACTACTGGTATTTACTCATTAATTATTTCATTCTTACTTTTATTCTTAGTCGCTATTTAAGCCTAGATTTATAAGGGGGGTTTTTAACATGGATATTATTACAATATCGACAATGGTTAAATCACTTATTGATTTAGGCTTTGATGCCCAAGATTTTATTAACAAGATTTTCCCTAACGGAATATTACCATTTGTCGCTCAATTTTTAGCCTTTTTAGTACTAGTTTTAGCTGGTATCTTTTTGGGCTACAAACCAGTTAAAAGAATATTAACTGAAAGAGCAAAATATGTTGAAGGTAATATTAAAAATGCTGAAGAAAAGAATGCTGAAGCTATTAAACACGAAAGTATTGCTCGTGAAAACATTGATAAAAGTGAAATTGAAGCACGTAAAATAATTAACGATGCTAAAGATGATGCTATTAAAGCTCACAATCAAATTATGAGTGATACTCAAGAAGAAGTTAAGCAAACTAAACTTCAAGCTAGTGTTGAAATTGAACAATCTAAGAAAAAGGCCTTAGAAGATATTCATAATGAAATTGTTTCAGTTGCATTAGATGCTTCTAAATCTATTCTAGAACGTGAAATTAATGAAAAAGATGACTCGAAATTAGTAGAGCAATTTATAAAGGAAGTTGATGACTAATGGATAGTCTAGCTAATCGTTATAGTACTGCTTTATTAGATATTGCAGTAGAAGAAAATAAAATCAATGAGTATCAAGAAGCATGTAAAGTGATTAACCAATGTATTAAGGAAAATCCGGATTTCATGCGGATTCTTTTGTCATCGTTTGTAAACTACGATGATAAAAAGAAAATAATTGAAAATGTAGTTGGTAAATTTAAATTAGAAAATTTAACAAATTTCTTTTATGTCATATTAGATCATAAAAGAATGCATTATTTAAAAGAAATACTAAATGATTTTAATTCTAAATGTAATGAGAAGTTAGGAGTTGAAGAAGGTATAGCTTATACCGTTAATAAATTATCTTCTGATCAACTATCTAGAATTGAAAAAGCAATTTCGACTAAAATTGGTCGAGATGTTGAACTTAAAAACGAAATTGATACTACTTTACTCGGTGGTGTCAAAGTAGTCGTTAACGATAAAGTTTTTGATGGAACGGTATTAAATAAAGTAGAGACACTTAAAAACTCACTACTTAAAGGAGGCAAGTAAAATGAAAATTAACGCAAATGAAATTAGTGCTTTAATTAAAGAACAAATTAAAAACTACGAACATCATATTGAAAATGATGATGTAGGTACAGTAATCTCTGTTGGAGATGGTATTGCTTTGGTTTATGGACTTGATAAAGCAATGCTTAATGAATTACTTGTTTTCCCTGGTGATGTATATGGTATGGTCTTAAATCTTGAAGAAGAACATGTTGGTGTAGTTTTACTTGGTAATGACCGTAATATTAAAGAAGGCGACGTTGTAAAAAGAACTAAAAAAGTTGTCGAAGTTCCAGTTGGTGACTGTATGCTTGGACGTGTTGTTAATGCATTGGGACAACCTATTGACGGACTTGGTGAAATTAAATCAACTAAGTCTCGTCCAGTTGAAAGAATTGCTCCAGGTGTTATGACACGTAAATCAGTTAATGTACCACTTCAAACTGGTATTACTGCAATTGACTCAATGATTCCTATTGGCCGTGGCCAAAGAGAATTAATTATTGGTGACCGTCAAACTGGTAAGACTGCTATTGCAATTGATACAATCTTAAACCAAAAAGGTAAAAATTGTTTATGTATTTATGTTGCAATTGGTCAAAAGAATTCAACTGTTGCTCAAATCGTTCAAGTATTAAAAACACGTGGTGCTTTAGAATATACTACTGTTGTTAGTGCTACAGCAAGTGAACTTGCTCCACTTCAATATCTTGCACCTTATAGTGGTGTAACTATTGCTGAAGAATGGATGGAACAAGGAAAAGACGTTTTAATTGTATATGATGATTTAAGTAAACATGCTGTTGCATATCGTACTTTATCTTTATTATTAAAACGTTCTCCAGGTCGTGAAGCTTACCCTGGTGACGTCTTCTATTTACATTCAAGATTATTAGAAAGAGCATGTCGTTTAGCACCTGAATATGGTGGCGGATCAATTACGGCTTTACCTATTATTGAAACACAAGCTGGTGATATTTCAGCTTATATTCCTACAAATGTTATTTCTATTACTGATGGACAAATTTTCTTAATGACAGAATTATTTAACGCTGGTCAACGTCCAGCAGTTGATAGTGGTTTATCAGTTTCTCGTGTTGGTTCGAGTGCTCAAATTAAAGCTATGAAACAAGTTGCTGGTTCATTAAAAATTGAACTTGCAAGTTATCACGAATTACAAGCTTTTGCTCAATTTGGTAGTGACCTTGACGCTAATACAAAGAGTGTATTAAATCACGGTGCTGTTTTAATGGAAGTGTTAAAACAACCTCAATATTTAAATTATGACGTTGAACGTCAAATCATTGACTTATTCACAGCAAAAAATAGATATCTAGAAGATATAGGTGTTAACAATATTCGTAAAGCATTAGATGAATTATATACACATATTCAAACAAAACAACCTCAAATCATTGATGAATTAAATAAAGAAAAAACTATTTCACCAAAGCTTGAGGAAAAGATGAACAAAGTTATAGAAAAATTTATTAATTCTTACAAGAATAGTATAAAAAAATAATTTTATGAACGGAGGTGACAAGTTATGTCATTAGGAATGGAAGGTACTAAAAAAAGAATACAATCAGTCCAGTCCACAAAAAAAATTACAAAAGCGATGGAACTTGTCGCAACTGCAAAATTAAAAACTTGGAAAGATAAACTTATTCAAAATTCAGAATATACAAAGGCAATGATTGAATTAGCTAATGATGTTTTAGGACGTGTTAGTGATGGACAACTTGAATCACCTTACATTAAAGGTAATTCATGTGGTAAAGATTTATACATAGTCATTACGTCTAACCTAGGTCTTTGTGCTGGATTTAATTACGATATTTATAAAAAGGTTAACGAATATGTTAAACCAAACGATAAAGTAGTTATAGTTGGTTTAAAAGGTTTTACTCATTATCAAAATATTTATTCTAATATAGATACAAAATATATTGATATTAGTAATAGTATTGAGTACGCAAGAGTAGAATCAATGGCAAATGATTTATTAAATGAATATTCCAAAGGAAATTTTGATCATATTCATTTAATCTATACAAAGTACGTTAACTCATTAACTTTTGTTCCAGAATTATTAACTCTTTTACCAGTTACAAATTTTGATGCTAAAAAATCAACTGGAAAAGATATATTAATGGAACCAAGTCCAGAAGAAATATTAGACACTTTAATTCCTTTATATATTAAAAGTGTTTTATATGGAAAATTAATTGAATCTCAAGTATCTGAGCAAGCTTCTCGTCGTACAGCTATGGAAACAGCTACAGATAACTCAGAAGAATTAATTGAAAAATTACAATTAGATTATAACAAAGCACGTCAAGCAGCAATTACTCAAGAAATTACTGAGGTTGTTGGTGGCGCTATTAATAAATAGGAGGTAGCAGATGAAAAAGAATGAATTAGAATTTGGTGACGTTATTCAAATTATTGGACCTGTCGTTGACGTCCGTTTTCCTGAATTACATTTACCAAACTTGTTAACTGCTCTTGAAATTACTCGTGAAGATGGTAGTAAACTTACAATTGAAGTCGCTCAACACGTTGGAGACGACGTTGTAAGATGTATTGCTATGGGACCAACTGAAGGTTTAGTAAGAGGTATGAAAGCACGTAATACTTTTGGACCAATTTCTATACCAGTTGGAAAAGAAACACTTGGTCGTATGTTTAATGTATTGGGTGAACCAATTGATAATATTGGTAACGCTGATGAATTTAAAGATGTTAAACATTTACCTATTCACCGTAATCCTCCACTTTATGAAGAACAAAAAACTTCACGTGAAATGTTAGAAACAGGTATTAAGGTTATCGATTTACTATGTCCTTATGTTAAAGGTGGTAAAATTGGTTTGTTTGGTGGTGCTGGTGTTGGTAAAACAGTTCTTATTCAAGAACTTATCAACAACATTGCTAACGATAAAAAAGGTATTTCTGTTTTCGCCGGCGTTGGTGAACGTACTCGTGAAGGTAATGACTTATATTATGAAATGAAACAATCTGGAGTTTTAAATAAAACTGCATTAGTCTTTGGTCAAATGAATGAACCTCCAGGAGCTCGTATGCGTGTTGGTTTAACAGGCCTTACACTTGCTGAATATTTCCGTGATTATGAGCATCAAGATGTTTTATTATTTATTGATAACATTTTCAGATTTACTCAAGCTGGTTCAGAAGTATCCGCTTTATTAGGTCGTATGCCTTCAGCCGTTGGTTATCAACCTACTCTTGCTACTGAAATGGGACAATTACAAGAAAGAATTACTTCAACTCGTAATGGTTCTATCACATCTGTTCAAGCAATTTATGTTCCTGCTGATGACTTAACAGACCCTGCTCCAGCAACAACATTCTCTCACCTTGACGCAAAGACAGTTCTAGATCGTGGTACTGCTGCATTAGGTATTTATCCTGCTGTTGACCCACTTGATTCATCATCTCAAATTCTTGATCCTAATATTGTAGGTAAGGAGCATTATGAAGTAGCTCGTGGAGTTCAATCAATTTTACAACGTTATAAAGAATTACAAGATATTATTGCTATTTTAGGTATGGACGAACTTAGTGAAGAAGATAAAGTCATTGTTAATAGAGCTCGTCGTATCCGTAATTTCTTAAGTCAACCATTCCACGTTGCCGAACAATTTAATTCATTTAAAGGTAAATCAGTTCCAATTAAAGATACTATTAATAGTTTTAAACAAATCCTTGAAGGTAAATACGATGATTTACCAGAACAAGCATTCTTATATGTTGGAACTGTTGAAGAAGCAGTCGAAAAGGCTAAACATTTAAAATAATGAGTTTTAAATTAAAAATAGTTACTCCTGAAAAAGTATATTTTGAAGGAGAAGTTGATATCTTAAATATCAAGTTAAATGATGGTTACGTTGGAATTTTACCTCATCATATGCCTCTTGTTAGTATGGTAACTCCATGTGCAATGTCTATACGTGCAAATGGTATCACAACTGAATACGCTATTCATGGTGGTGTCATTAATGTTAATGAAGAAAGTACGTTGTTACTAGCTAACATGATTGAAAGAAAAGATGAAATTGATATTGAACGTGCAAAAAGAGCTGAAGAAAGAGCTAATAAACGTTTAAATTCAAATGATCCAAATATTGATATGAAACGTGCTCGTCTTGCCTTAGCAAGAGCACTCCTTCGTGATGAAGTATATAATAAGAAATAAAGATAGTTATCAAACTATCTTTTTTTTAAGCATTAAATAATAATTGAAAGATTCTTTAATGAATAGTAAAATAAAAGCAATAAAGGGTAAATGTATGATAGATATAAAAGAAATTAAGATTAATGATAAAAAGGCAATGTTGAAATTTGTCCGTTTTCCACACGAATTATTTAAAAATGTAAAAGAATATGTTCCACTATTAGATGGTGATGAATATAACACTCTTAAACCTAAAAAAAATGGTGCTTTTGAATGGTCAGAAGTCCGTTATTGGTTAGCTTATGTAGGTAATAAAATTGTTGGCCGTATTGGTGCAATTTTAAACCACAAGTTTAATAAAAAAGTTAATAAAGAAATAATGCGCTTTACACGTTTTGACTTTATTGATGATTATGAAGTTTCAAAAGGGTTAGTTGACGTCGTTGTAGAATGGGCTAAAGAAAGAAAATGCACAGAGGTAATTGGACCAATTGGCTTTAGTGATTTAGACCAAGAAGGTATGTTAATTGATGGCTTTGATCAATTATCAATGTACATTACTTTATGGAATTATCCATATTATTTAAAACATATGGAAAAATTAGGATTTGGAAAAGAAAATGATTGGAATGAATATCATATTACTCTTCCTACTTCAATAGAAGATCCTCGTGTTCAAAGATTAGAAAGAATTTCAAATCTTACTTTAAATCATTTTAATTTGCATGTTAAATATTTTAAAAATAAGAAAGAAATTTATCCTTATATTCGTAAGGGTTTAACTATTATGAATGAAGTTTACGATGGCCTTCCTGGTTTTACAAGTTTAAGTGAACGTCAAATGGATGAATTTATTTGTAACTTTGGTATAGTTCTTAATACCGAATATTTATTTGCGGTTGAAGATCAAAATAATAAATTAGTAGCGTATGGCTTTTTTGCTCCATCATTATCTAGAGCAATGAAAATTTGTGGTGGTAAATTATCACCTAAAGGCATTATTAATTTAATAAAGGACTTAAAACATAATGATACTGTAGACTTATATTCAATTGGAGTTATCCCAGAATATATGGGAAAAGGCGTTAATGGCATTATTATGCTTGAAGGTATTAAAGCATGTATAAGAAATGGTATTAAATATGCTGAATCAGGTCCGGAAGCAGAAATTAATAGTGGAGTTCAAGACCAATGGAAAGATTATGAAAAAGTATTACATAAAAAAAGAAGATGTTGGAAACTTGAATTAAATACTAAAAATGAAACTTCAAAGAAAGCTGTATCACAAAAAAAGGCTACAACTAAGTAAACATTTTCCACAACAAAAAAAGTTAAGTAAAATTAAAACTACTCAGTTATTGATTAATTCAAAAATGAGTAGTTTTTTAGTTTATATAATAATCACATGTTGTTTTTATATAATTAGCATTACGTTCTTTTTTATTAAATCCATTTTGAGTGTATAGTTCGTTACCATTACTTACAAAAAATATACGGGGAGCTGCAAGGGAGTCAAATTTATGTATTCTATCAAGTGCTTCTTTTAAAGCAGTATTTTCATAATCATATATACCTACTCCATAAAAAACATATTGATTTGAACATATATAATCAATAATATAAGGTTTAACCTCATTACAAACACTACAAGTATCACTATATAAAATCAGAATAAAAGACTCTAAGTTATCTAGTTTATCATTTATATCATCGGTAGAAAGACTAGTAGTGTAATCTGCAAATGATGTTTTAGATTCATCATAAATAATATTTGCGTTAGTTAAAACTTCAATTGTAATATCATTTTTATGGGTGCAACCACTTAGAGTTAGTAAAGGAATTAATGATAATGAAATAATGGATTTATTAAGTTTCATAATTTTCCTCCTTTACACATTCAATATATACTAAAATTCTTCGAAATAATATTTATTTTTTGATTTTTATTAAATGGTGTGTATGCTATAATATCTCTATGATAGGAGGGATTAAGATGAATTTATGGCATGACATTGAAGAGAGTAGAATTTCCCCTGAAGAATTCATCGTCTGTGTAGAAATTTCCAAAGGAAGTAAAAACAAATACGAACTCGATAAATCGACTGGTCGTTTAATTCTCGATCGTATTTTATACACTTCAACACATTATCCACACAACTATGGCTTTATTCCAAGAACATATTCTGAAGATAATGACCCATTAGACGTACTTGTTATTTGCTCAGAAGAGATTATTCCTCTTGCATTAGTCAAATGTTACCCAATCGGCATTGTTAATATGATTGACAATGGTTCGAATGACGAAAAGATTATTGCTATTTGTTCAAGTGACCCTGTCTATAACTCATACAAAGATATGTCTGAATTACCTCAACATATTGTTGATGAAATCGAACACTTCTTTACAGTTTATAAAACTCTTGAAGGTAAAAATACTAAAATTATTTCTGCTGGTAATAGAGAAGAAGCTGTTAGAGTTGTTAAGAAATGTATTCAAGCATATAAAGATAAATTTCACAAATAAAAGGAGAATTTTGATATGAAATTATTTATTGATACAGCTAATATTGATGATATTCGTGAAGCTGCACAATGGGGTGTAATCTCTGGTGTTACAACAAACCCTTCATTAATCGCTAAAGAAGGCCGTAAACTTGAAGATGTAATTAAAGAAATTGTTACATTAGTTGATGGACCAATTAGTGCTGAAGTTGATGAATCTTCTTGGGAAACAATGGTTGCTCAAGCTAAAGAATTAGTTAAAATTCATAAAAATATTGTTATTAAATTACCTATGACACTTGATGGTGTTCATGCATGTAGTGAATTAACAAAATTAGGAATCCATACTAACGTTACATTAATCTTCAGTGTTCCACAAGCATTAATGGCATGTGAAGCTGGTGCAACATTTATTTCACCTTTTATGGGTCGTGTTGATGATATGGGTTCTAGCGGGGAAGAAGTTGTTGCTAAAGTCATGGAAATGATTAATAACTATGGTTATGAAACTAAAGTTATTGCAGCATCAATTCGTAACTTAGCTCACGTTGAACAAGCTGCTTTAGCAGGAGCTGATATTGCTACAATTCCAGCTGCTGTTTTAAAGAAAATGGTTAAACATCCATTAACAGATGCCGGCTTAAAAATCTTTGCAGACGCATCAAAGAAATAGCTAACTAAAGACTTGTATTGTACAAGTCTTTTTTTCTTTCTTTTTTCGATAAAAAATTGATATTTTTATTTGATAGTACTAACGTTATAAATATTTGATATGTTATAATAGCAGTAATAGGAGGAAATTTATAATGGCAAAAGGTTCAAAAGGTTATTTCGGTTTTGGTAGAGTACTTTCTATCATTTTCGCAATCATCCCAGTAACAGCATGGTTATTTGGTTTTATCACACGTTTCATGGAAGGTAAAATCGTTGCTGGTATTTTACGTCTTATTGGTTTAGGATTCATTATGTGGATTTTAGACTTAATCTTCATGATTGCTAAAGGCACAATTTGTAGAATTTTACCTTGCTAAGTTTTGAAGCGTACAATATAGCTTATTAGCAAATTATAAGATTCCAAAAAGAAGAAAAGAAAGCTTATTCGCTTTCTTTTTTTGTTTTCTTCTTTTTAAGTGGGAAGTTATATATTTCTTCTAGTCTTCCTTTACAATCGTCTGCTTTTAATATAAATTCATCATCTTTACTTATTAAATATAAGGTCATGTATTTATAATAATTTATATAATCAATCATTTGATAATAATCGATTGCTTTTTGGTATAAGTACTTGTTGTAACTATTCTTATAATAACATTTTAATAATGTAGTTATTTGGTCATATGACGTAATATTACAGTTAGACAAGAAGGTTACTAAATCAAACATTGGATCGTTTAAACATGCGTCTTCAAAATCAATTATTCTAATTTGATCTTCTATAAAAACAATATTTAATTTATCAACGTTATTGTGACATAGAACTTTTGGACAATTTGCAAAATATTTTTTGGCATTTTGTTTTACCTGTTTGTCTAAATTTTTATCAAAGACTTGATCAAATACATAACTACGATAAAATTTTAATCTATCTAGATAATTAAATTCGTCAATTAATCTTGTTTTGGTATTGTGAATAGTAATAAATGCATTAGCAATTTTTTCTAATTGATTTTTAGTACATTTTGATGGAACAAATTCAATTGCTAAAGGTTCATAAATTGTAACTTTATTACCTTTTAAATCACGAGCTTTACAATAAAAATCAATATGAGTTGGAGCTAGGTCTTCTGCTACTATTATTTCATTATAAGGATTATAAAAAGGACACATTTTTTTCTTTTTCATACTAAAAAAATATGTGTTATTTACAAGATATGAATTATTTGTTAGACCTTTATTAAGTGTTTGAATCGTATACATCCTAGTATTAACTAAAGATTCAAATATTTTTTTAACATTAGACATTTTCTTGTACCCTTTCTTTATAATTAATTATATACTATTAAAGAACTTAAAAAAAGTATTATATGTTGGAGGTTAACTATGTTAAATATTATTTTATATCATCCTGAGATTCCTCAAAATACTGGTAATATTATGAGAACCTGCGTTGCTTTAAATGCAAAACTTCATATTATTGGACCTTTACCTTTTACATTGAATGAAAAATCATTAAAAAGAGCTGGCATGGATTATATTGATGAATTACAAATGGTTTATTACCATAATTATGAAGAATTTTTAGAAAAAAATAGTGACAAAGTAATTTGGTACATTACTCGTTATTCTAATAAAACTTATACAGATGTTAATTACGGAGATTATACTTCTAATGATGTTTATTTAATGTTTGGTCGAGAATCTACTGGTATTGACCACGATATATTACGTGAACATTTTGATCATTCATTACGTATTCCAATGGTAGAAAATGCTCGAAGTATGAATTTATCAAATTGTGTAGCTATCGTTGCTAGTGAAGTATGCCGTCAAAATAATTTTAACGGTTTAGTCCGTCATGAAGTTATTAAAGGCGAAAACTTCCTTTTTGAAGAAAATAAATAAAAATACAATTGCAGAATAAAATCTGCAATTTTTTTATATGAAAACGCTTTTTTAATTATCGTGTTTCTTGACAATATTTATTACTATGTAATAAAATCATTAGTGTGTAAATATCACATTTAAGGAGATAAAATTATGACTGAAATCACAAAAGTTTACGCTCGTGAAGTTTTAGACTCAAGAGGTAATCCTACAGTTGAAGTAGAAGTTACTCTTGCATCTGGTGCTTTTGGTAGAGCAATTGTTCCAAGTGGTGCTTCTACAGGTGAATCAGAAGCTTTGGAATTAAGAGACGGCGACAAAAAAAGATACCTTGGTAAAGGTGTCACAAAAGCTGTTAAAAATGTTAACGAAGTTATCGCTCCAGCTATGTTAGGCATTCCTGCTGATAACCAAGTTGAAGTTGACGCAAAATTATTAGCTTTAGATGGTACTCCATTTAAGAGTAACCTTGGTGCTAATGCTACTTTAGGTGTTTCTCTTGCAGCAGCTCGTGCAGCAGCAGATCACTATGGCATCCCACTATACAAATATATTGGTGGTATCAATGCTAAAGTTTTACCTACACCTATGATGAACGTTGTTAACGGTGGTGCTCACGCTGATTCAACTGTTGACTTCCAAGAATTCTTCATTATTCCTGCAGGTTTTGAAACATTCCACGAAGCTTTAAGAGCTGGTGTTGAAACATTCCACTCTTTAAAGAAAGTTTTAAAAGCAAAAGGTTACGAAACAGGTGTTGGTGACGAAGGTGGTTTCGCTCCATCATGCCGTGAAGGTAACACAGAACCTTTAGAATTAATCATGGAAGCTATTAAAAATGCTGGTTATGAACCTGGTAAAGAAATTTTCTTAGGTATGGACGTTGCTTCAAGTGAATTCTATAACCCAGAAACAAAATTATATACATTAGTTAAATCAGGTCAAGGTACTAAGACATCAGATGAAATGATTGCTTGGTTCAAAGAAATGATTGAAACTTACCCAATTATCACTATTGAAGATGGTTTAGCAGAATCCGACTGGGAAGGTTGGGCAAAATTAACAGCTGAACTTGGTGACAAGATTCAATTAGTTGGTGACGACCTATTTGTTACAAACAAAGATTTCTTAAGAAAAGGTATTGTTAACCACGTTGCAAACAGTGTTTTAGTTAAAGTTAACCAAATTGGTACATTAACAGAAACATTAGATACAATGCGTATGGCTCAAACAAATGGTTATACATGTATGGTTTCTCATAGATCAGGTGAAACTGAAGATACAACTATTGCTGATTTATCAGTTGCAGTTAATGCTGGCCAAATCAAAACTGGTTCTGCATCAAGAACAGATAGAATGGCTAAATACAACCAATTATTAAGAATTGAAGATGAATTAGGTTCAGAAGCTCAATTCGAAGGTTTACACGCATTCAAAAAATATAGATTTTCTAAATAATTAAAAATGTATTTAAAGGCTCTTATTAGTAATAAGAGTCTTTTTTTCTTAGAAGATAGTAAAAATAAAAGCGTTTTCTTACCCTTATTTTTCCTTGCAATATATATTCTAAAAAATTATAATAAATATACCTATTTATGTGGAAAGGTAATTTAGTATGCAAAAAGGACTATTAATTATTATCAGTGGACCTAGTGGAGTAGGTAAAGGTACAGTTCGTCGCCGTATTATGGAAGATGATTCCTTAAACCTTGCTTATTCTATTTCCATGACAACACGTAAACCAAGAAATGAAGAAGTTGACGGGGTTGATTATTTCTTTGTAAGTAATGAGGAATTTGATCGTAATATTACAAACGACAATTTCTTAGAGTACGCTTCTTTTGTTGGTAATCGTTATGGAACTCCAAGAGATTATGTTGAAAAATTAAGAAACGAAGGAAAAAACGTAATTCTTGAAATTGAAATTGAAGGCGCTAAGCAAGTACTTTCAAGATGTAAAGGAAATGATGTTTTTTCAATTTTCTTAATGCCTCCATCTATGAAAGCTTTAGAAGAAAGAATCCGTGGACGTAAAACTGAGTCTGAAGAAATTATTAAAGAACGTATTGAAAAGGCACGTCGTGAGATACCTGAAAAATATAATTACCATTATATTGTATTAAATGATCGCGTTGAAAGAGCTGCTGATGAAATTAAATCTATTATCAGAAGCAAGATTAATGCTAAAATAATAAAGTAGAAGAAGATATATTAAATATCTTTTTTTACTTAAAAGGAGAATTATTATGATTACAGTTTCTATTATTGGTTTAGATCAATTTGTTATTGCAGATTACTCGGCTGAAGTTACTAGTCGTTTAGCAAATATTTACGAAATTGACGAAAGTGAAATTTTATTTATTGCACCACAAGCTATGGTTATTCATAATGGTGTTGATCAAACTTCATTTAACGTTATTGTTAAAGTTGAAGCTTCTCGTGAATTTGAAGTTTTTGAAAAACTAGTTTATAAGTTTATTGTTGAAACTTTAAAGAAATATGTTATTCATATGCATGTTAAATTCATTTATCACGATGAAGATAATAGTTATGACTTTATTAATGACGATTATCCTTTATACATCACCGATTCTAATACTGTAAATGTCGATGATGATTATAGCGAAGAAGATATTGAAAATGTATATACTGGTAATATCTTTGAAAACTTAGAAGAGAAAATAGAAGAAAAGCGTCGTGAACAAGGTTACGATGAATTTAAAATTGACGATAAAAACAAGTAAACAAATACGTGGAAAACTTCCACGTTTTTTTATTGAGTATAAGATACTCAAATGTTAAAATTATTTATATATAGGAGATGACTTATATGGAACTTATTCATGCTTCATACGAAATATGTTATAAGGTATATCAAAAACGATATCACTTATCAACTTCATTAAAACAATATCTAGAAAATCATACATTAAATCCTGATAATAGGAAATTATTAAAAAAGGTTTGTGTTTCTTTTTTTCGTCATCAATTAGCAATATTTAATATTATTGATTACGCATTTCAAGCAATTAGAAATAATGATCGTTATATGATAGGTGTTGCTCTTGCAGCATATATTTTTACTTCTGGAATTAGTTCTGATGAAATACTTACTGAACTTAGTGATTTATTTAAAACTAATAAGTCTCTTGTTTCCTATGATTTAGTAGAAAAGTTGTTTGAGAATAAAGCAAAATATAAAACTTTAGTTCCAACAAATGTTGCTAAAGATTCAGCTAAATATGTATCTTTAGAAAATAATATTCCATCTTGGTTAGTAACTATGTGGAGTAAACATTACGGCAAGATTATTTCAACAAAACTTGCTGAACATACCCGTAAAGCACCAACTTTATCAATGCGTGTTAATAAATTAAAAACTACTCAAAAATATATAATTGATAATGGTGAACGTCATTACGTTCATGGTTTATCTTTATCTGGTACTGACGTTACCTTTAAACCAGATAAAGAAATGGCTACATCTAAATTTGTTGAAGATGGATATTTAATTCCAATTAGTAATGGCTTAAATCATCTTGTTAATAAATTAAGAATTAAAACAGAAGATGTTTTAGTAATTGACTACGCTAATACAAATATTGGATTTGCATTAGCAGAACAAGCAGCCAACCGTGCTTACGTTAGAGTATATTATGAAGATGATGCTGAACGTTTAAAAGCTAAAATTATGTCGCAAAAATATGGCTTTGAAAAGATGGAATTTGCAGCCGGAACTCTTCAAGTGTTAGAAACTTATGTTACTAGAGAAAAAGATGTTGTTGTAGTTGCACCAACATCTACTAATTTTAATGCAATTCGTGCAATACCTGATTTCTTTATGCATTTAGATCAACGTGAATTAGATGAAATTATTCTTGCTGAAATGGATGCTTTAGAAGAGGGCGCTCGCTATGTTATAGACGGGGGAACTTTAGTATATACAGTTGAAACTTGTAATAATAAAGAAGGTCGTTTATTAATTAAATCATTCTTAAACTTCCATCCTGAATATAAACTTTTAGAGGAAAGACAATCTCTTGAACTTGATCGTCGTAAAACTGATTATTACTTCGCAATTTTAAGAAAACAAGGTTAATAGATATGATTAATTTATATGGTTTAGAAATTAAAAAGCTTGAAGCTTTAATGCTCCAAGAAGGACAAACAAAATTTAGAGCTACTCAACTATATACTTGGATTTATGAGAAGAAAGCAACTTCATTTGATGAAATGACTGATATTTCATTAAAATTTAGAGAAGTACTTAAAGAAAAATATTGTCTTATAAAACCAAAAGTTTTTACTGTACAAAAATCATTTGATAATACTATTAAATGTTTACTTGAATTAGAAGATGGTTCAAAAATTGAATCTGTCATAATGCGTTATAATTACGGAAACGCATTATGTGTATCTTCTCAGGTTGGTTGTAATATGGGATGTTCTTTCTGTGCTTCAGGACTTTTAAAAAAGCAAAGAAATCTTGAAACTTACGAAATGGTTGGACAAGTTCTTGCTATGAATGAAGTTTTAGATAACGAAGAACCTGGCCAAAGAATTACTCATATTGATGTTATGGGTACTGGAGAACCATTTGATAATTACGAAAATGTAATGGATTTTGTTCGTATTATTAATCACCCAAAAGCACTTGCTATTGGTGCTCGTCATATTACTGTTTCAACTTGTGGTGTTGCTCCACGTATTATTGATTATGCAAATGAAGGATTACAAATTAATCTTGCTATTTCTTTACATGCTCCAAATAATGAAATACGTAATAAAATTATGAAAGTAAATAAAGCTTATCCTTTAGAAGTTTTAATTCCTGCAATTGCTGAATATAACAAAATTGCTGATCGTCGTGTAACTTATGAATATATCTTATTACGTGGCGTTAACGATAGTTTAGAAAACGCCGATGAATTAGCTGAATTAATTAAGCCAACATTTGGCCATATTAATTTAATTCCATACAATGAAGTTGACGAAAATGGATATAAACGTTCAAATAATGTTAAAGCCTTTTTTGATCGTTTAAAAAAGAAAGGTGTTATGGTCACTGTTCGTAAAGAATTTGGTAGTGATATTGATGCTGCATGTGGTCAACTTCGTGCTAAACATGAAGGAGTTATAAAAAAATAATGAAAGGTATAATAGTTGCTTCGGTTTGTGGTCTATATAAAGTAAGAGTAAACGAAGAAGAATTCTGTGTTTCTGCTCGGGGACTTTTCAAACACAAAAAACGGAAATTAGTTGTTGGAGATTTTGTTGAATTTGACCCAAACGAGAATATTATTACAGACGTTTATGAACAAAGAAATTTCTTTATTCGTCCTTTAATTGCGAATGTTGATCAAGCCGCAATTGTAATGTCGATTAAAGAACCGGAGTTTTCAATGTTCTTAGTTGATAAGTTTTTAACATATATTAATTATAACGAAGTTAAACCTTTAGTTATTATTACAAAATTAGATAAAGTTAGTGATGATTCAATAGTGGAGATTTATAAAAATATTATTGAATCATATGGAATTAAAGTTATTCTTTTTTCAAAAGTTACTAAAGAAGGTATTGATGAAATAGAAGAATGCTTTAAAAATAAAGTTACTGTTTTAATGGGACAATCTGGGGTAGGTAAATCTTCTCTTTTAAATACAATTGTTCCATCATATAAACGTATGGTTGGAGAGTATTCAGAAGCTTTAGGCCGTGGCAAACACCAAACCAAAGAAGTTGTATTATTACCATACAAAAATGGATATATTGCAGACACTCCAGGCTTTTCAAGTTTAGATATTGAATTAACTCCTCAAGATGTTAATTCATCCTTTCCACTTATTAAAGACTATATTGGTAAATGTTTTTTCTCTAATTGTTTGCATGAACATGAAAAAAATTGTAAAGTAAAATTAGAGGTAGGAATTAATATTCCTAAACAAACATATGAAAATTATTTGCTCTTACTTAAAGAAGCAAAAGAAAGGAAGGTAAAATATTAATGGCTGATATTATTGTTGCTCCATCTTTATTAGCATGTAAAAAGGAGGATGCTCCTACTCAATTATCACTTATGCAACAATATGGCGCTGAATGGCTTCATTTTGATGTAATGGATGGTGTATTTGTTCGTAATGTCACATTTGGTAGTGACTATTTAAAATCTCTTGAAAAATATCATCATATGGTAAACGATGTCCATTTGATGGTTGCAAATCCTTTTGATTATATTGAGGACTTTGAAAATGCAGGTGCTAAGTATTTAACTTTCCACTATGAATCATTTTATGATGATGGCGAACGTAATATGATGATTGATGAAATTCACAATCATGGTATGAAAGCTGGTATGTCAATTAAACCAAATACTCCAATTTCACTTGTTCAAGGATTCCTTGAAAAATTAGATTTAGTTCTAATTATGTCAGTTGAACCAGGAGCAGGAGGACAAACATTTATTGAAGATACTCCTCAAAAGATTAGAAAAGTAAGAAGATATATTGATGAAATGGGTTTAACTGGTAAAGTTAAGATTGAAGTTGATGGTGGCATTAATAAAAACACTTGTGGCGAATGTATTGCTGCAGGTGCTGATGTATTAGTTGCTGGATCATATTTGTTCAACCAAGACAATATTGGTGAAAGAATTAATATCTTAAAAGGTCGTATTAAATAATGATAACTATTGGTTATCTTATTATGGCACTTTGTGTTGTAGTTGCATTTATATTTGTTATCTTATTCGGAACTCTTAATTATAAAATGACATATCAAAAAAAATATTCATTTTTACAAAATTTTCCATATGAATTTAACGATAATATAAGAATGAAATTACGACCACTTATGATTATACTTTATGGTACTTTCATAGCTGTTCTTGCATCATTTTATATTTATGTTTTTAAAGACTTAGGCTATACAATTTATAAAATTGAAATTGCGTTAGGTGCACTTGTTTCTTTACTAACATTAGTATTATTTATGGTACGTATCTTAACAGATCAAATTCATGTCATATTGTCGTCAATTTATTTTGCAATGTCGACAATTCACACTGCCTTTTTAGGATACGCAAATCTTGTATTTAATATTTATGTTATTAATGATGCATTACCATATTTATTATTCGCTCTATGTCTTATTCAATTAATATTAATTTTTAATCCTAAATTAAAAAAATGGATGAATTTAGAAACCGATGAGAATGGTATGGAAATTCGTCCAAAGATTTTTATTCTTGCTTTTACTGAATGGCTATTCTTATTTATTAATGTATTACAAGTTATCTTACTTGCAACTGGAATAAGCTTATAAAAAAAAACACCTTTAATAAGGTGTTTTTTATTAGTTTTCTTTTGAAACTTTATTAAGGGTTCTATAAGCACGTGCAGACATACGAACTGTTTTAACTTGTCCGTCAACCATAACTTTGTAAGGTTGAAGATTAACGTTCCATTTACGACGTGTAGCTCTTAAAGAGTGGGAACGATTATTTCCGCTGACTGGGCCTTTACCTGTAACTGGGCAAACTCTTGACATATTTTTAACCTCCCTTAATGAAAATACCGAATGTGTAATAACACACGCTAATAGATAATAACATTTTAAAAGAATTATTGCAATAAATTTTAGAATAAAAGTTAAATATTTTTTAAAAAATAACTAAATTAATTTGATTATAACAAAAATACATAACTAGTAAAAAAATCACTTAATGTATACTTATTATTATGATATAATAATAAAGAAAATGAAGGGAGAATACTAAATTGAAGCTATTTGATTTTATACCAGAGAACTTTTTTTCCATTCTCTCGAGTAAAAATAAAGAAATATATGCGATGGCATTAATCGTCTTATATAAATCACTTCAAACAGAAGAAATGTCTATTAAAAAAGATGACTATGTTAGAATGCTTCGTGAGAAAGCAACTGATTTAGTCATGAATTTAGAGTTAGATGATGATGAAGCTGATATTCCAGAAGAAGACGATAGAGAACAATTAAATACATTACCTTCCAAGGTAGCTTATATTGTCCGACGTTTAGAAGAAACTGGATGGATTGAAACTGAAATTCGTACTGATTCATTTGATGAATATATTATTTTACCAACATATTCAATTCAAATGTTATCCGTTATTAACAATTTTGTTTCTGATACTGAAACTGCTTATAATTCTTTAGTTCATTCAACTTATAGTGAACTTAAACTCGAGGATGAAGAACAAGATGAATTTATGTATGCTACTTTAATGCGTGTATACGAAAATACTAAGAATTTAAAAGTTGAATTAATAACAATCGGACACCAAATTCGAATGTTCCAAAATAAATTAGGAAAGATATTTACAACTAACGAAATCTTACATGACCATTTTGATGAATACAAAGTAAAAATTGCTGATAGATTGTATCACCCACTTAAAACTTTTGATTCGGTTACAAAATTTAAACGACCAATTATTAATATTTTACAAAAGTGGATGCGCAATGATGAAATTCGTTCAAAAATTGTTATGCAATCAATTTCTTTTGGACGTCAAAAGCCAAGAGAGGAAGCTGAAGCTGACGTAATTGAAAAAATCAACTATATTTGTGATCTTTACGAACAAATTAATAGTATGATTGGTGATATTGACCAAAAACATAGTGAATATACTAAATCTTCTGCTACTAAGATTATTTATCTTAATAGCACTGATAAATCGATTAAAGGTCACCTTGAAAATATTTTTAAATCATACGCAGTTGCAAATCGTGAAGGAATTGGGTTGGCCCAAATTCTTACTGAAATGCAAAAAAGTATTAATATTACGGCTCAAGGATTTATTGATCCGGATTCAATTACTCTTCCTATTATTCGTTCATTACGAGAAGAATATGAGCCTTTGGAATTAGTATCTACACCAGAAGAAGCTGGGGATTATATGATGGAAAGTTTCTTACGAGAAGCACAATCATCATATACTGACGATATGATTTATGAATTTATGGAAAGAGCATTCCAAGGAGAAGATGAAATCTTTATTGGAGATGTACCACTTCCTAACTTTGAAGCATTTGTTCTTCTTATCTTAGGTTCTCTTAAGAAAGACGACGAAAAATGTTTTTACGAAATTATACAAGATGAAGGAAAAATTCATTCTCAAGGATATATCCTTCCAAACTTTACATTTAGAAGAAAGGAGAAATTAAATTAGTATGTTATTCGAAGAAGAATATGAAAAGTTATCAACTGCTGACCAAAGAATGTTTAGTGAAGTTGTTAATAATTTACTAAGTGAATCATTCATTGTTCGTGAATATTACGATTCTAGAGATAAAATGATTAAAGTAAGTTCTGATTATCGTTTTATTGAACGCTATTACGAAATGTTTGAAATTTACTTAAAATATGCTGGTTGGACAATTGATAAAGATACTGGCAATGGTGTCATTGCTATTAAAAACAATTATGATCAAAACCGTTTAAAAATTGATCGTGAAATTTCTCTTATCTTATTTACATTAAGATTTATTTATGAAGAACAAAACGATGAACAAAGTGAGTCAACTTTAGGTTCAGGTAAAAATGTTTATTTAACTACAGGCGAGTTATTAAGATTTATGCTTGACCATGGTATTGTAATGCAAGGTAAGAAATTAACAGGACGTTTACTAGGACGTTGCTTGCGTTTTGCTTATCAACACAATATTATTTCAAAAGTTACTGGTTCATTTGATGAAGGTAACGTTTCTTTCTATATCTTACCTTCAATTACATTTGCAGTTGACAATCAAAAAATTGCTGCAATGAGTGAAGCATTAGATCGTTTAAATTCTAGTTATGGAGGTGAAGATTAATGAAATCATTAAAGAAAATGAAATTAATTAACTGGCACTATTTCTGGAATCAAACTATTGAATTTAGTCCTTTAGTTTTCTTAACAGGTCTAAATGGTTCGGGTAAATCAACTCTTATCGACGCTATGCAAGTATTACTTTTAGGTGATACAAGTGGTCGTTTCTTTAACAAAGCTGCAACGGAAAAATCAGCTCGTACTCTTAAAGGATATTTAAGATGTGAATTAGGTGATGCTGAAGATGGTGGCTTTAGATATTTAAGACCAGGTCGTTTTACATCATACATTGCAATGGAATTCTATGATGATGTTAATGATACATCATTTACATTTGGTATTGTCTTTGATTCGTTCCCAGATGGAACTGATGAGCATCGTTTCTTCTGTTTAGATGATAAAATTCCTGAAAATGAATTTGTTAAAGATAACATTCCAATGGAGTATAAAACATTAAATGCATATTTCCAAGAAAATTATGCTGGTAAATATCGTTTCCTAGATACTAATAAGCAATATCAAGACTTATTAAAACGTCGTTTTGGTGGTCTTAAAGATAAATACTTCTCATTATTTAAGAAGGCTGTTTCGTTTACACCAATTACTGATATTGAAACGTTTATTACTGAATACATTTGTGATTCTCAAGCAAATATTAATATTACTTCAATGCAAGAAAATATTTTGCAATATAAGAAATTACAAGTCGAAGCTAATACAATGGCTCAACGTATTAGCCGTTTAAATGAAATTAATGCCGCTTATCAAAAAGAAGTTTCACAACGTAAAAATGAAACTTTATATTCATATATTATTGAAAGAGCTGAATACGAAAATGACTTAGCTCGTATTAGAACATACCAAGAAGCTATTAGTTCAGCTGAAAAACGTTTAAAAGAAATCGAAGCTGATTTAGCCTATAATGAAGATCAAACTTCACAACTTACTCGTAAAAAAGAAAAGTTAACTGCTGATAAGTTATCTAATGACACATATAAGTTAACTGATGAATTATGGGAAGAAAAGAAGAAATATGAAGATCAATTAAAAGAAATTCACGATAACGAAGATACAGTTCGTTCTAACTTAATGCGTTATGCTACTTCTTATTTAGAATGTGCAGAATCAATTAACCAAACTTTAGAAAATATTGATTTAAGCAAAGTTAGTGAAGAAAATATGGACGATATCTCTACTTTAATGGATATTTCTCGTGAAGTTCGTGATCAATGTTTATTATTCAAAGATAAGTTCTTAGTTGATTTAAGTACTGTTTCAGTTGAAATTTTACAAAACTGGCGTACTTTACTAGAAAACTTCCGTCGTCATATTTCTTATTTAAATGTTAATTTAAATAAGATTATTACTCTAAACGAACAAAAAACTGCTATATTAAAGCAACAAGAAAGTGATATGCAAAATGGTGGTAAGTCTTATGTTCGTGGTTTAACATTTGTTAAAAATGAATTGGCTGGTGCTTTAACTCGCCGTCATGGAAAACCAGTTGAAGTGGCTATATTTGCTGACCTTATTGACATTAGAGATGAAAAATGGGGTAAAGCAATTGAAGGATTCTTAAATAACCAAAAATTCAATTTATTTGTTGAACCTGAATATTATTTAGAAGCTCATGAAATTTTAAAAGAATTATGTTCTAGAACAAGTTTCTATGGTACATCTTTAGTTGACCAAGCAAAGATTATCGAAAAGAATTTTGCTTGTGAAAGAGGATCTCTTGCTGAAGAAATTATTACTGATCACGTGGGAGCTCGTATTTATAGTAACTTCTTAATTGGTCGATTAATGAAGTGTCAAAATGTTAAGGAAGCTCGTAACTCTGGTAATGGTATTACTAAAGAATGTGATTTATATCGTAATTTCACATTATCTGTTTTAAGACCTGAGACATATAATGTTTCTTATATTGGCCGCCGTATTGGTGCTGAACAAATTAAAGCAAAACACCAAGATGTTATCGATAGTCAAAAATTAACTGAAACATATTGCTCACTTCGTAATGTTATTTCAGTTGCAAGTGACTTAGAAGTTATTAACTCATACGAAGTTTCTTCTTCTATTAGTTTTATCGAAAAGACTTCTCAAATAAAAGCTATTGAAGGTAACTTAGCTTACATTAACGAAGAATTAGGCAAGCATGATTTAACACAAATTAAATCATTTGATCAACGTATCGAAGATCTTGAACGTGATTTACAAGAATTGGCTTCTAATAAAGAAAACTTAATTCTTGAAAAAGGTAATTTACAAAACCAAATTTCAACATACAAAGAAGACAAATTACCTGCTGAAGAAGCTAATGCACAAGGACGTAAAGATCGCTTAGAAAATGCATATGATGGTTTCTTTGTTGATGAAATTGGTAATGTTGAATATCAAAAATTAGTTGACGAAGGTAAATCAACAATTGATATTATTGGTGAAACAAAGATTAGTTTATCTAAAGTTCAATACTTTGCTAACTCATTAAAGAACAATGTTGTAAAACTTCGTAAAGACTATGTTCGTGATTATCGTTTAACTTACGATGTTGATGGACCAGATAACCATGTTTATGATAATGAATTAACTGAAATGCGTGATATTAAATTACCACAATATCAAGCAGCAATTGATGATTCATACCGTAAAGCTACAAAAGAATTTAAAGATGATTTCATCAATAAATTAAGAACAGCTATTGAAACTGTTGAAACACAAATTGATGATCTTAACATTGCATTAGAAAGTTCACAATTCGGTAACGATAAATATCGTTTTATTGTAAAGCCATCAGTTGAATATCGTCGTTATTACGATATGATTAAAGATGACTTGTTACTTGAAATGGGTGAAGATGATAGTGCCTTCGTTAATAAATATAAAGAAGTAATGGATGATTTATTCCGTCAAATTGTTGATGTTGGTGATCATGGTGATCGTAATGCTGCAGTTTTAGCTAATGTTGAAAAATTCACAGATTATCGTTCTTATCTTGATTTTGATATTGTTGTCACTGATAAAGATGGTGTTGAACAACGTTTATCAAAAACAATTAAGAAAAAATCCGGTGGTGAAACACAAACACCTTTCTATATTGCAGTTCTTGCATCATTTGCTCAATTATACCGTGTTAATGAACCAGGCGATTTAGGTAACTCATTTAGACTTATTATCTTTGATGAAGCGTTCTCTAAAATGGATAGAGGCAGAATCAAAGAATCTATTCGTTTATTAGGTAAATTTGGTTTACAAGTTATTTTATCAGCACCATCTGACAAAGTTGCAGATATTAGTGAACTTGTTGATGAAACATTAGTCGTATTACACGATAAGAGTTCATCAAGTGTTAGATTATATGCTGAAGAAAATAAAATTAAGAATTAGTGTCGATTTTTATCGACACTTTTTTTCATATATTATTAAAATAATATAAGGTTTTATGTTAAAATAATTTTGTAAATTAAAAAAACAAATAATAGGGGGAACAATATGGGAAAAGAAATTGTTGCTATGTTACTTGCAGGAGGTAAAGGTACTAGGTTAGAAGGCCTTACTAAAAAAGTAGCAAAACCTGCAGTTAGTTATGGAGGAAAATATAGAATCATTGACTTTCCAATTTCAAACTGTGCTAATAGTGGAATTGATGTCGTTGGAATATTAACTCAATATGAATCAGTCGATTTAAACAATTATATCGGAGATGGAAATAAATGGGGACTTGATGGAGTCCGTTCATTAATTTCTCTTTTACCAGCAAGACAAACTGAAACTGGTATGAATTGGTATGAAGGTACAGCTGATGCAATTTATCAAAATTTAGACTTTTTAGAATCAATAAAGCCTCAATATGTATTAATTTTATCTGGTGATCACATCTATAAAATGAATTACGAGAGAATGCTTGATTATCATAAAGAAACTAATGCTGACGCTACTATTGCTGTCATTAATGTTGATATTAGTGAAGCTAGTAGATTCGGTATTATGAATGTTAATCACGATATGTCAATTTATGAATTTGAAGAAAAGCCTAAAAAACCAAAATCAACACTTGCTTCAATGGGTATTTATATTTTTAATTATAAAGAACTTAAAAGAGCTTTAACCTTAGATCATAACAAACCAGAATCAAGTCATGATTTTGGTAAAGATATTATTCCATATATGCTTGGGAAAAATAAAAAATTAATGGCATATAAATTTGAAGGTTACTGGCGTGACGTTGGAACTATTAAATCTTTATGGCAAGCAAACATGGATTTACTTGACGGAGAAGATGATGTTGATATTTATTCAAATAATTTTAGAATCTATTCTGAAGATACTTTATCGGTACCCCAATACGTAGGTAAATTAGCAGAAGTAAAAGATTCTATTGTTAACCAAGGAGCAATTATCTTAGGTAAAGTTAATCACTCAGTTATCTTTAATGAAACTTTAATTGGTAAAGGTTCTATTATCACAGATTCAGTAATTATGCCTGGTGCTCAAATTGGTCAAAATTGTCGTATTAATAAAGCGATTATTGGAAACAACGCTATTGTTCCTGATAATACTGATGTAAATGTTAAAGGCGAAGATGTCTGCCTTTTTATAAAATAGGAGGATAAATTATGAGAAGAGTTATTGGCTTTTGTAATTTACACGTTTCTCCTGATATTGGTGAATTAACTTCATCACGTTCATTAGCATCTACTTCCTTCTTAGGACGTTTTGCTTTTATTGATTTTACTTTATCGAATTTTTCTAATTCAGGAATTGATGAAATTGGTGTGTTATGTAAACATCATATCCGTTCTTTAAATAAACATTTAGGTTTCCATAACTCATGGAACTTAAATACTAAAATTGGTAAAAACGTCATTATGCAAAATGAGGAATATTATCATAACCCTCGTTACAATAATGACTTGAATAACATTCGTGCTAATGACTGGTTCTTATTAGCAAGTAGTGCTGATTTAGTTGTTATTGCTCCAGTTCATTTCTTATGTGCTATTGATTATTCTAAAGTAATTGATGAACATATTAAGAGTAACGCTGACATAACTATTGTTTATACTCATATGACTAATGCTAAAGTTGATAGTGTTGGTTATGATAAATTATTATTTAACGAAGATTCTAATAAAGTACATCATATTCGTCAAAATCGTGGTATTGATGACGAAGCTGATATTTCAATGGAAAGTTACGTTATGTCAATGTCAACTTTAAAACGCATATTAAAAGAATCTAGTGAACAATCCGCGGTTTTTAGTTTAAGTGAGTTCTTAGCTTACAATGTAAAAAAATACGATATTCGTGGATATCGTTATGATGGCTTTGTTCGTATAGTTGATTCAATGGCAAAATACTTAGAAGTATCAACTGAATTATTATCTTACGATGCTCGTAAAGAATTATTTAAACCCGAGTGGCCAATTTATACAGTTACTCACGACACACCTCCAACTCGTTATGGCCGTAAGGCTGATGTGTCAAATTCGTTTGTTGCAAATGGTGCAATTATTAACGGGAAAGTTGAAAATAGTGTTATTTCTCGTGGAGTAGTAATTGGTGAAGGCGCTGTTATTAAAAATTCTGTTATTCTAGGATATTGTGTTGTAGGTAACGATACTATTTTAGAAAATTGTATTGTTGATAAGTACGCTCGAGTTATTACTGTTAAAAAATTAAATGGAACATCTAAAAATCCACTTTACGTAAAACAAGGAGATATTATCTAATATGAAAATTTTAATGTGTGCAAGTGAATCTACCCCTTTAGCTAAAACTGGTGGTCTAGCTGATGTAGTTCATGCTTTATCAGCTGAACTCGTTAAGAAAGGTCACGAAGTTAGTATTGTTATTCCGTATTACGATAAAATTCGTAATAATGATAATATTAGAGTAACACCTTTAGCAAAATATAGTGTTCAATTATCATGGCGTAATCAAGAATGTGAAGTTTATAAAACTGAAATTGACGGCATTACTTATTACCTTTTAGGTAATGTAAGGTATTTTAACCGTGACAATTTATACGGTTATGATGACGATAATGAACGTTTTGCTTTCTTTACTTTAGGAATTCGTAAAATAATTCAAGAACAGAATTTATGCTTTGACATTATTCATATTCATGACTGGCAAGTTGGAATGCTACCAGTTTTAATTAAAGAACAAAATAGATACGAAGATGTATTTAAAAATACACGTTTTGTATTAACCATTCATAATCCAGCATTTAAAGGAATGTTTAATCGTTATTTTATCAATGATTACTATGGATTAAGTGACGAATTATACGATAATGGTGCAATTCGTTACAACAATGAATGTAGTACTTTAAAAGCTGCAATTATGTATTGTGATAAAATTACAACTGTAAGTCCTACTCACGCTGAAGAATTATTAAGTGACAATAGTGGACATGATTTACATACAGTGCTCGAATTAAGACGTTATGATTTCTGTGGCGTTTTAAATGGTATCGACTATGTCGAATTTAATCCAGCAAAAGATAAGAAAATTAAAAAAACATATACTAAGAAAACTATAGAAGAAGGTAAAAAAGAAAATAAAGATACATTACTTGAAGAAATGCATCTTTCACCAACTGACAAACCTTTATTTGGTATGGTATCTCGTTTAACTTGGCAAAAAGGTGCTGATTTAGTCATCGAAGGAGCACGCAAAATTTTATCAAGTGGAGCTTCATTAATTGTTCTTGGTAGTGGGGAATATGGTTTTGAACAAGAGCTTGAAAAACTAAGAGCAGAATATCCAAATCAAATGGGAATTTATATTGGTTACAATGATGGATTGGCTCATATGATTTATGCATCAAGTGATATCTTTTTAATGCCGTCATTATTTGAACCTTGTGGTATTGGCCAAATGATTGCTCTTCGTTATGGTACATTACCATTAGTCCGTATGACTGGTGGATTAAATGATACTGTTATTCCTGCTATTGAAGGAAATGAAAACGTTGCAACAGGATTTGGTTTTTACGCATATGACAAGCATGCAATTGTGAATACAATTGACTGGGCTATTAAATGCTACGACAATAAAGATTTATTTAAAAAATTAAGACTAAATGCTATGTCATGTAATAATGACTGGTCTCGTTCTGCTGATGAATATTTAAATATTTATGGAGGAGCAAAAGAAAAATAAGTAGGTTCGTCAAAAACCTACTTTTTTGTGTTTTATTTGTAAGATTGAGAGAAAAATCTTTTAATAAATCATCTTTCATAAAATGAAAGGGGTTTTATTTTCATTTTTGAGCAAAAATGTTTTAAAAATATTTAAAAAGTGTTATTCTACATTAGGTTATCAAGGAGGATATACAAATATGATCAAAAATTTTGATGAAACTGCTTGGAAAAGTTTTAAAGGCGTAAATTGGAAAACTTCTATTAACGTTAGAGACTTTATTCAAGAAAACTACACTCCATATCTTGGAGATGAATCATTCTTAGAGGATGCAACTGAAGCTACAAATATTCTTTGGAAAAAGTTAAGTGCATTACAAATTGAAGAAAGAAAAAAGGGCGGAGTTCTTGATATGGAAACTGAAATTGTTTCCTCATTAACAGCTTACGGTCCTGGATATATTGACGAAGAAACAAAAGATTTAGAAAAAGTCGTTGGTCTTCAAACAGACAAACCATTAAAGAGAGCATTTATGCCTTATGGTGGTATTAAAATGGCTGAACAAGCATGTACAGCTTACGGTTACACACCTTCACCAAAGATTCACGAAGTCTTTACAAAATATCATAAGACTCACAATGATGGTGTCTTTGATGCTTATACTGATGAAATGTTACGTTGCCGTCACAACAAGATTATTACTGGCTTACCAGATACATATGGTAGAGGCCGTATTGTTGGTGACTATCGTCGTGTTGCTTTATATGGTATTGACAATATTATTGCTGAAAAACAAGACAATCTTAAATATACTGGTTTAAGAGGTATGACAGAAGATGTCGTTAGATTAAGAGAAGAAATTTCAATGCAAATCAAAGCTTTAAAAGAAATGAAAGAAATGGCTAAAATTTATGGCTTTGATATTAGCGAACCAGCTAAAAACGCTAAGGAAGCATTCCAATGGTTATACTTTGGTTACTTAGCTGCTATCAAAACTCAAAATGGTGCTGCTATGTCAGTTGGACGTATTTCAACATTCTTAGATATTTATATTGAAAGAGATTTAGCTGCTGGTACATTAACTGAAAAAGAAGCTCAAGAATTAGTTGACCATATGGTTATGAAATTCAGAATGGTTAAATTCGCACGTATTCCATCATATAACCAATTATTCTCAGGCGACCCAGTATGGGCAACTCTTGAAGTAGCTGGTATGGGTAGTGATGGACGTACATTAGTTACAAAGAACGACTATCGTTTCTTACACACACTTGAAAATATGGGACCTGCACCAGAACCAAACTTAACAGTTTTATGGTCAAGTAGATTACCTGATACTTTCAAGAAATACGCTGCATTAATTTCTGTTAAAACAAGTTCAATTCAATACGAAAATGACTGTGTTATGAGACCAATTTGGACTGATGACTATAGTATCTGCTGCTGTGTTAGTGCTACAAAGACTGGTAAAGAAATGCAATTCTTCGGTGCTAGAGCTAACTTAGCTAAATGTTTATTATATGCAATAAACGGTGGTGTTGATGAATTAACTCACCAACAAGTCGGACCTGAAATTAAACCTATTACAAGTGAAATTCTTACATATGATGAAGTCTTACCAAAATACGAAGCTATGATGGAATGGCTTGCTGAAATCTATGTTAATACTTTAAATGTCATTCACTATATGCACGATAAATATTATTATGAAGCTGCTGAAATGGCATTAATTGATACAAATGTTGAAAGATCATTTGCTACAGGTATTGCTGGTTTCTCACACGTTGTTGACTCATTAAGTGCTATTAAATATGCAACTGTAAAATGTGTCCGTGACGAAACAGGCATTGTCACTGATTTTGAAACAATTGGTGATTTCCCACGTTATGGTAACGATGACAACCGTGCTGATGAAATCGCAGTTTGGTTATTAAAAGTCTTTATGCACAAGATTGCAAGACACCACACATATCGTGATTCTGTCCCATCAACTTCAATTTTAACAATTACTTCAAACGTTGTTTATGGTAAGGCTACTGGTTCTTTACCAGATGGTAGAAAACAAGGCGAACCATTATCACCAGGTGCTAACCCAGCATATGGTGCAGAAAAGAATGGTTTACTTGCTTCACTTAACTCAGTCGCAAAATTACCATATGAATATGCTTTAGATGGTATTTCAAATACTCAAACAGTTAACCCTAATGCTTTAGGTCACAATGATGATGAAAGAAAAGTTAACTTAGCTCAAATCTTAGACGGCTACTTTGATCAAGATGCTCATCACTTAAATGTTAACGTATTCGGTACTGAAAAATTAATTGATGCTATGAATCATCCAGAAAAAGAAGAATATCAAAACTTTACAATTAGAGTTAGTGGATATGCAGTTAAGTTCATTGATTTAACAAAAGAACAACAATTAGATGTTATTTCAAGAACTTGCCATGAAAGCTTATAATTGATGAGTGAAATTGGCTATTATTCAAGTTTCGAATCATTTGCTTTAGTGGATGGACCTGGTGTCAGGTCCGTCCTTTTCTTATCTGGATGTCCATTTCGTTGCTTATATTGTCACAATCCTGAAACTTGGAGTAATAAGAATGCTACTTCTATAACTAGTGATGAAGCACTTGCAAAACTTGCTCGATATAAAACTTATTGGCGAGATAATGGTGGTATTACTATTAGTGGTGGTGAACCATTACTTCAAATTGATTTCTTAATTGATTTATTTAAGAAAGCCAAAGAAAAAGGTTTTTCTACTTGTATTGATACTGCAGGAGGACCTTTTACATTTGAAGAACCTTTCTTCTCTAAGTTTAAAGAATTATTAAAATATACTGATTTATTATTATTAGATTTAAAAGCACCTAATGAAGAATTACATACTAAAATTACTGGCCATGACGGTAAAAACGTTCAAGAATTATTTAATTATCTTAATGAAATAAATTTTCCAATTTGGGTTCGTTATGTTTTATTACCAGGATACACTGATAGTGAAGATGTACTTCAAAAAAGTAGTGACTTCTTAGCTAAATTTAATAATATTAAAAGATTAGAGGTTTTACCTTATCATCCATTTGCATTACCAAAATATGATGAACTTGGTATTGAATATTCTTTAAAAGATGTTAATATGCCAACAAAAGAAAGTGTAAAGCACGCAGAAAATGTTTTAAAAATTGGTAATTATAAATAAGAATAAAAGAGGAAATTTTTTCCTCTTTTTTTAATGCAATTTAATGAAAGCGCTATTATTATTTTTCTTTAAATTTATGTAAGCGTTATCTTTATTTTTTTAGTTAAAATCAATTGAACGGAAGTTCATTATATGTTATATTAACTTCGGTAAAAAAATACCAAAGGAGTTATTATGGGTAATATTAAGACGATTACAAAAAGACAACTCGAAAGATATCCCGCGTATCTAAAATACTTAAATTCTTTAAAAGAGGAAGGTATTCTAACTGTTTCAAGTGCTACCATAGCAAATGAATTTAAATGTTCGGAAGAACAAGTTAGAAAAGACTTTCAATCTATAAGTAAAGAAAATAGTAAACCAGGTTGTGGCCGTGACGTTAATACACTTATTAATAGTATTGAAAACATATTAGGTTATAACGATGTTACTAATGCTATTTTAATTGGTGCTGGTGGCCTTGGTGGTGCTATTTTACGTTATAGTGGATTTAATAAAATAGGATTAAACATTTTGGCAGGTTTTGATAATAATCCCCAAAAAATTGGAACTGTTATAAATGATAAAGTAATTTATAGTATTTCAGAGCTTGAAGATAAGATTAAAGAATTGAATGTTAATATTGCAATTCTTACTGTCCCAAGCGATTACGCTCAAAGTATTGTTGATAGATTACAAAAGTGTAATATAAAAGCAATTTGGAATTTCGTTCCTGTCCATCTTAATATTAACGATAATATCGTTGTTGAAAATGTTGATTTAGCTGCCTCATTAGGTATGCTATCACATAGGTTAAATAACAAAATCAAAGGAGAATAAATATGGCTGAAAAAGTGAATTTAACTATTGAAGAAGTTAATGCTGAAGTTAATGGCTTGGTTTCAAAAGCACAAGTAGCATTAGATGAATTTTTAAACTTAGATCAAGAAAAGATTGATTACATCGTTGCTAAATGTTCAGTTGCTGGGTTAGATAACCATGGTACTTTAGCAAAAGCTGCTATTGACGAAACAGGTAGAGGTGTCTTTGAAGATAAAGCTACTAAAAACTTATTTGCATGTGAATATGTTGTTAATAACATGCGTCATTTAAAAACTGTTGGAGTTATTTCAGATGATCCAGTAACAGGTATTACTGAAATCGCTGATCCAATTGGTGTTGTATGTGGTATTACTCCAGTTACAAATCCAACTAGTACTGTTATTTTTAAATCATTAATTTGTTTAAAAACACGTAACCCTATTATTTTTGCTTTCCACCCAAATGCACAAGAAAGTTCAAAATTAGCAGCTATTGTTATGCGTGACGCTGCTGTTGCTGCTGGTGCACCTGAAAACTGTATTCAATGGATTGAACATCCTTCAATGGATGCAACTAGTGCATTAATGAATCACCCTGGTGTTGCTACAATTCTTGCAACTGGTGGTAATGCAATGGTTAAAGCTGCATACTCATGTGGTAAACCTGCTTTAGGCGTTGGAGCTGGTAATGTTCCTTCTTATATCAATAAGAGTGCAAACGTCGAACAAGCAGTTAATGATATCGTATTATCTAAATCATTCGATAATGGTATGATTTGTGCTTCTGAACAAGCTGCTATTATCGATGCTGAAATTTATAACGAAGCAAAAGATTTATTTAAGAGATTTAAAGCTTACTTTGTTAATAAACAAGAAAAAGCATTACTTGAAAAATATATGTTTGGTGTTGAATCAAAAGATCAAGTTCAATTAGCAAAATTAAATCCTGTAATTGTTGGTAAGAGTGCTTCATTTATTGCTCACGAAGCTGGATTTGAAGTTCCTGCAGATACATCAATTATTTGTGCTGAATGTAGTGAAGTTGGTGTCAACGAACCTTTATCAAGAGAAAAACTTTCACCAGTCCTAGCAATCTTTAAAGTTAAAGACGAAAATGAAGGATTTGAAAAAGCAGCTCAAATGGTTGAATTTAATGGTTTAGGTCATAGTGCTGCAATTCATTGTCATGATCAAGCAATGGCTGATGCATTTGGTGAAAAAGTAAAAGCTATGAGAATTATTTGGAATTCACCTTCAACATTTGGTGGTATTGGTAATGTTTATAACTCATTCCTTCCTTCATTAACATTAGGTTGTGGTTCTTATGGTCATAACTCTGTTGGAGGTAATATCTCAGCAGTCAATTTATTAAATGTCAAGAAAGTAGGTAAAAGAAGAAATACTATGCAATGGTTCAAAGTTCCAAGTAAAATCTATTTTGAAAGAAATTCAATTCAATATTTACAATCATGCCGTGGTTTAGAAAAAGTATTTATTGTTACAGATAACTCAATGGTTCAATTCGGTTTCTTAGATAAGATTACTGAACAATTAAATTTAAGAAGAAACGATGTTACAATTCAATTATTTACAGCAGTTGAACCTGACCCAGATATTTCAACTGTAAGAAAAGGTACTGAAATAATGAATTCATTCCAACCTGATACTATTATTGCTCTTGGTGGTGGTAGTGTTATGGACTGTGCAAAAGGTATGTGGTTATTCTACGAACACCCAGAAGTTAACTTTGATGATTTAAAACAAAAATTTATGGATATTCGTAAAAGAGCATTTAAGTATCCAGAATTAGGTAAGAAATCAAAATTAATTTGTATTCCTACTACATCTGGTACTGGTTCAGAAGTTACACCATTTGCTGTTATCTCCGATAAAGCAAATAACAAGAAATATCCTTTAACAGACTATTCACTTACTCCAACAGTTGCTATTGTTGATCCTGAATTTACAACTAATTTACCAGCACGCCCAACAGCTATGACTGGTATGGATGTCTTAACACACGCTATTGAGGCATATGCTAGTGTTCTTGCAAATGACTACACTGATGGTTTAGCATTACAAGCAATCAAATTAGTATTTGAATATTTACCTCGTTGTGTTAAAAATGGTAAAAACGATTTAGAAGCACGTGAAAAAATGCACAATGCTGCAACAATTGCTGGTATGGCATTTGCTAACGCATTCTTAGGTATGGCTCACTCTTTATCACATAAAGTAGGTGCTGAATTCCATACAGTTCACGGTTATACATGTTCTATCTTCTTACCATACGTAATTAGATATAATGGTCAAGTTCCAACAAAATTATCAGTATGGCCAAAATATAATCACTACTGTGCAGACAAGAAATATCTTGAAATTGCTCATTTATTAGGATTAAAAGCTGAAACTCCAGAACAAGGTGTTGAAGCTCTTGCTACAGCTTGTGAAGAATTAGCTCGTGATATTGGACTTGAAACTTCATTTGATAAATTAGGTATTGATGAAGCAGAATGGAATTCTAAAATTGAAAGAATCGCAGTTCTTGCTTACGAAGATCAATGCTCACCAGCTAACCCAAGAGTACCTCTTGTAAAAGACATGGAAGAAATCTTAAAATGTGCTTATAAAGGTACAAAAGTCGGACAATAAAAAAACAAACGTTAAGGAAATAACCTTAACGTTTTTTGTTTTTTAAATTTAATTAGATAATAGATGCTTTTTTAATAACAACTCTTTCAAGTGGACGGTCACTTGGTGAAGTACGAACTGAAGCAATTTTATCTACAACTTCGATTCCTTCTACAACATGACCAAATGCAGCATATTGTCCATCTAAATAAGGTGCATCTTTATGCATAATAAAGAATTGAGAACCTGCAGAATCAGGGTCATATGCACGAGCCATTGAGATTACTCCGCGTTTATGTTCAATAGGGTTATTTACACCGTTTGAACTAAATTCACCTTTAATAGTATAACCAGGACCTCCAGTACCGTTACCTTTTGGGCAACCACCTTGAATCATAAATCCTTTAATTACACGATGGAAAGTTAAACCATCATAAAAACCTTTAGATACTAATTTTTCAAAGTTTTCTACTGTTAAAGGTGCATTTTTAGGATCTAATTCTAATAAAATATCACCGTAATTTTCAATTTCTAATTTAATCATTTTTAATACCTTCCTTATTATTAATTATATTATTTTGTATTTAGATTTCAATTTATTATAATTTTTATGTTAATATAATTTTATAGAGGAAAAAACAATGAGAAAGAAAAGATTATTTATTATACCGTTATTGTTAATTTCATCTTTTACATTTGTGGGTTGTAAGGATAAAAATAACAATAACACTCCTGTGGAGCCGGTTGATCCTGTTGATCCGGTAGACCCAGTAGATCCTGTAGATCCGGTTGAACCTGTGGATCCTGTTGATCCGGTAGACCCAGTAGATCCTGTAGATCCTGTTGATCCGGTAGACCCAGTTGAACCTAGTGAAGACTATAGTACATTACATTTGTATGATGATACTGAAGATGCCGAAGGAACTACCTACGCTATTCCTGCAGCATATGGAAATTACTATAACAACTTAACTAGTTGGACTGATGGAGCAGATTTAAGAGCTAAATTAAAAGATTTAATGAAAAATGGTTATACTATGAATCATTATAACGGAACAGATTCAGAAGGTAATTCTGCTAACTGGTTTACAAATAAGAAAGCTGACCAATCATTATTTAATCACTCAATGGTTAATGTTGTTTATAGTAGTAATGATGAATGGAAAACCGATACTAATGGTAATAAAACTGGTGGTTGGCAAAGAGAACATGCTTTCTGTGCATCTTTAATGACAGGAGTTATGACTGGTGATGCTGTCCAATATAAAGGAAGGGCTACTGACTTTCACAACTTATGGGCATCTAACCAAGCAGGTAATGGCGCACGTAGTAACAATAACTTGGGTTATGCAGATACTACTACCGGTACTACTTCAACTAAGTATTCGGGAATATTAGATAGTACAAACAATACATTTGAACCTGCTGATGAAGATAAAGGTAAACTTGCACGTTCTATTTTCTATATTGCAACATTATTTGACGATAATACATTAGATTACGCAAATGATACTACTAAAGCAACTGAAACAGTTAAGGATGAAAGCGGAAATGATGTAATTAATACTTTATATAACGAAGATGGTTCAGTTAAAAAATTAGTTTATAACCAAGGTGTTACTTTAACTGAGAATCCAGTAGGAGCTTATTTATATTCACATGGTAATTTAAGTGATTTACTTCGTTTCAATGAAATTCCAGTTGATAGAGAAGAATATCAACATATGACTTATGTTTATAGTGAACAAGGTAATCGTAATGTTTATGTTGATTATCCTGAACTTGTTGATTATGCATTTGGTTCTAAACAAGACCAAGCTGGTTCACTTGAAAGTTTACGTCCTTCAGCAAAACGTTTACAATTAGATAAAGATCAAATAGCTTACTATGCAATTGATAATGTTAAACATACTTATAAAGTAGGCGAAACATTTAAATCTTCTGATTTTAATGTTGTAGCTGTTAAATACGATTATAGTGAAACTCCAGTTGCTGTTGATAACTATACCACAATTGGTACTCAATATAACTATACATTTACAAATAGTGATATTTCATCAAGTCGAGAAATTATTGTGAATGTACATGGTCAATTAATTAAGTACAATATTGAAGTATTAGATGCTGACTATACTGCTTGTACTTGGACTCATACATTTGCAAATAAAAATGAATTAGACAAGGACAAAAATGGTACAACAACTGCTGCTAACACTGATCATAATATTTTATTAAGTAATAAAGAGTTTGTTTATAAGTTTACTGGCACTAAAAATTCGTATAGTTTTAAAACTAATAAAGGTATTCAAATTAGTAGTTCTTCTAAAAGTGCTGGTACTGTAACGTTTACAAGTGTTGAATCTTTAAATAACGTCTCATCTATACATGTATGTTGTTTACCTGGATCGGGTAAGATTTATACATTAAAAGGATATGTTAATGATGTACTCGTAGGCACTACAGATATTACTTATAGTAGTGATGGACAAGCATCAGATTTTAAAATAAATTTTGCTGAAACTTCTGGTGTAGTTAAAATTGAGATTACTAATGTTAATAGCACATTCTATTTAATGGGATTAGGTATTAACTATAGTGCTTAAGTATAAAGCCACTTCGGTGGCTTTTATATATTTGTAAAGGTGGTTAATATTTATTGTTTTAATAAAACAATATAATATGTTAATATATTGATGAGGAGATTATATATGAAAAAAAATAAATTATTAGTACTAGGGTTAGTTGCTTTATGTACTACTACATCATTTTTATTAAGTTCTTGTAAGAATAACGAAAAAGAAAATGTTAATGACAATGATAATGACAACAATAACAATAATGATAATGATAATGACAATAACAATAATAATGATGATAATGACAATAGTAATACAGTTGGTGGCATAACTTATAAAAGTGAAATTATTACTGAACCTTCTGTCGTCAGTGATGATTATTATGAATCTGTAAGAGGATTAAAAGGTAGTGCTTTATTAAGTGCACTTACTACTTTAACAACTAGTAAACATACTATTAAGCAAGTTTCTTATAATGGATTATCAACTTATTATCCAGTTAGTGATCCTGATTTATATGATAGTTCAAAAATGGTTGGCTATTATACAGGTACACCATTTAAATTTGATGGGGACTTTAAAGGTCGTATCAATCGTGAACATGTTTGGTGTCAATCGTTCTTAGGTGACTATGAAGATTCCTATGCTGGTTCAGACATTTATAATGTTCACCCATCAGAAAAAGATATTAATAATACACGTGGTGACTTATATTATGACTTTGTTACGGATGGTACAACAGCAACCGAAACAGATATGGGAGGTACTCCTCGTAATACTGAATCTAAATATTCAAGCGTTGCTTTTGATCCTAACAATGCATATAGAGGAGATGCTGCTAGAAGTATTTTCTATGTTGCAACTCGCTATGCTTCATTAGGCTATACTGTTGGTGAAACTGCAAGTAAAACTGATAAAGTTTTTGGTAAATTATCAACATTACTTGAATGGAACAATGAATATGCTCCTTCATATAATGAATTATATCGTAATAATGCTACTGATGATATTCAAGGTAACCGTAACCCATTTATTGATCATCCTGAATTTGCAACAATGATTTGGGATTCAACGTATAATGGTGCTGGTGCTTTAGAAGATACATCTTTATCAGTCGGTAAGAGATTAACTTCTGTATCAGTTAGTGGTACTTTAACAAAAACAACTTACACTGCAGGTGATGAATTTGACCCAACTGGTCTTACATTTACTGCTAATTATAGTGATAACACAAAAGTTACATTAAGTAATTCAATTGTTAGATTTGTTAATTCATCAGATTACACTGGAAACTTAGGCGAAGGCTGTACTAAAGTTTATGCATATTATTGTGGACAAAGAGTTTCTATTTCGGGTATTACAACTGAAAAGAGTACTGTAAAATACGATTTAGTAACAAGTACTGATTCACTTGTTGCAGGTATGAATTTCATCTTAGGCTGTAAAGATTGTAATGTAGTTGCTTCATCATTCCAAACTAAATACTTTACAAGTGCTGCTGCAACATTTGGTACGAATTCAATCGTTACTGTTCCAGCAAGTGCTATGATCTTCACATTAGAAGGTTCTTCTGGTGCTTGGAAATTAAAAACATCTGATGGACAATATGTTGGTGCTAGTGATAATAAAAATTTAACTTTAACAGGTACAGGTTCAACTTGGTCAATTAGCTTTGAATCAAATAATGTTAAGATTTTAAATGTTACAGAATCTTATGGATATATTCAATATAATAGTGGTAGCCCACGTTTCTTAAATTACACAAGTGGTCAAAAACAAATTCAAATGTACAAAGTAAGCACTAATAATTAATTTATTATTATTGACATAACTTATTAATTTGGTAAAATAATTTTGATAAATGTAGTAGTAATTACTTAATCTTTATAGAGAGTTAATGGTTGGTGAAAATTAACATGATGATGTAATGAACTCGACATTATAGAAATATCCGTTTATCAGCGTTAATGATAATAAATGAAGTGCATAATTATTATTGTAATAGTTATGAATTAAGGTGGTACCGCGTTTACTAAACGTCCTTATTATTAAGGACGTTTTTATATTTATAAGGAGGATTTAAATATGATTTATGATTTCTATGCTATAGAAAGAAAATGGCAAAAATATTGGGAAGAACATAATACATATTATTGTGATGTCCGTGATTTTTCTAAAAAACCATTTTATTGTTTAGACATGTTTCCATATCCATCTGGAAATGGCTTACATGTTGGACACCCAGAAGGATATACTGCAACTGATATTGTATCCCGTATGAAAAGAATGCAAGGATTTAATGTTTTACATCCAATGGGATGGGATGCATTTGGTTTACCAGCAGAACAATTTGCAATTAATACTGGTAATCACCCAGATGGATTTACTCGTAAAAATATTGAAACATTTAAAAGACAAATTAAAATGTTAGGTTTGTCTTATGACTGGTCTAAAGAAATTGCTACTTGTGATCCTGAATATTATAAATGGACACAATGGATTTTTAAACAAATGGTTCAAGATGGTATTGCTAAATATGTTGATATGCCAGTTAACTGGTGTGAAGAATTAGGTACAGTCTTAGCTAATGATGAAATTATTGATGGTAAATCTGAACGTGGTGGTTTCCCTGTTGTTCGTAAAAACATGAAACAATGGGTTATTGAAATTCCTAAATATGCTGAAAAATTATTAGATGGTTTAAATACTATTGATTGGCCTGAATCCACAAAAGAAATTCAACGTAACTGGATTGGTAAATCAGTAGGTGCTACAGTTGTATTTAAAATCGCAGATAGTGACGATACTTTTGAAGTATTTACAACACGTTGCGATACTTTATTCGGTGCTACTTATGTTGTTTTAGCCCCTGAACATCCTTTAGTTGATAAAATTACAACTAAAGAACAAGAAAGTGCTGTTAAAGCATATAAAGAAGAAGTTAGCCGTAAAAGTGATTTAGATAGAACTGAATTAAATAAAGATAAAACTGGTGTATTTACAGGGGCTTACTCTATTAATCCTGTTAATGGTAAAAAGATTCCAGTTTGGATTAGTGACTATGTTTTAGGAAGTTACGGAACTGGTGCAGTTATGGCTGTTCCAAGTCACGATAGTCGTGATTATGCTTTTGCTAAGAAATTTGGTTTAGATATGATTGAAGTTGTATCTGGTGGCGATATTTCAAAAGGTGCTTACGAAGAAGATGGACTTCACGTTAATAGTGGCTTCTTAGATGGTAAAAATATTGCTGAAGCTAAAGAAACAATGTATAACTGGTTAGAAGAAAATAAAGTTGGTGGCCGTAAAGTAACTTACAAATTACGTAACTGGATTTTTGCTCGTCAACGTTATTGGGGTGAACCAATTCCTGTTGTTCACTATGCTGACCATGATGAATTATTACCTGATAGTGAATTACCACTTATATTACCTAAATTAGACCAATATAAGGCAAAAGTAAATGGACAACCTCCACTTGAAAATGCTGAAGAATGGGTTAAATATAAAGGTGGTAAAAGAGAAACTACAACAATGCCAGGTAGTGCTGCTTCCTCATGGTACTTTATTCGTTATATTGATCCACATAATGAAAATGCAATGTGTGATGAAGAATTAATGAAACACTGGTTACCGGTTGATTTATATATTGGTGGAGCAGAACACGCTGTTGGACACTTATTATATTCTCGTTTCTATACAAAATATTTACACGATAAAGGTATAGTACCAGTTGAAGAACCATTCAAGAAATTATTCCACCAAGGTATGATTTTAGGTGAAAATGGCGAAAAAATGTCTAAATCAAGAGGTAACGTTGTTAACCCTGATGATATTTGTAATGACTATGGTGCTGATACTTTAAGATTATATGAAATGTTTATGGGACCTCTTGATGCTTCATTGCCTTGGAGTACTGGTGGTCTTGATGGTGCTAAACGTTTTATTGAACGTGTATTCCGTTTATATACTGATGAACAATTTACATCTAAATTCAGTGATACAAATGATGGTTCATTAGATTTTGCATATAATGCAGTTGTTAAAAAAGTTACTGAAGACTTTGAAAATTTACAATTTAATACTGCAATATCCGCAATGATGATATTTATTAATGAAGTATATAAAGCTAATTCTATTTATAAACCATATATGCTTAATTTTATTAAATTAATGTTCCCAATTACTCCTCATGTCGGTGAAGAATTATGGTCATTAATGGGCAATTCTAATATTATTGACTATGAAAGATGGCCTACATTTGATGAAAGTAAACTTGTTAAAAATGAAGTTACAATTGGTGTTCAAGTTAATGGTAAATTAAGAGGTACAATTAATATTTCTGTTAATGAAACAGAAGATAGAATTAAAGAAATTGCACTTGCAAATGAAAATGTTAAAAAGTTTGTTGATGGCCATGAAATCAAAAAGATTATTGTTGTTAAAGGCAAAATTGTTAACATTGTAATTGGTGCTTAATACGTATTAAAGATTGTTATTAATTTAACAATCTTTTTTTAATATTAATATTAAAAAAGATATCTATAATATGATAAAATTATAACAAGAGAGTTATTTTTATAACAAAAGGTGAACAAAATGGATATTTCAAAAATTATTTCAGAAGAATTAGGAATAACTGTTGAACAAGTTAACACAGTTATTCAATTAATTGATGAAGGAAACACAATTCCCTTTATCGCTCGTTATCGTAAAGAAGTTACTGGTTCTTTAGATGATGAAATTTTACGTAAATTTGATACTAGACTTACATATTTACGTAACTTTGAAGAAAGAATGAATACAGTTTTAAAGTCAATTGAAGAACAAGGCTTATTAACAGATGAATTAAAAGCAACAGTTTTAGCATGTAAAACAATGACAGAACTTGAAGACGTATATCGTCCTTATAAACCTAAAAAGAAAACAAGAGCTATTGTTGCTAAAGAAAAAGGTTTGGAACCTTTAGCAAAATATATTCTTGCTCAAAAAGAAGAAAAACCACTTAATGAATATGCTAAAGAATTTATTAATGAAGAAAAGAAAGTGTTAACTATTGAAGATGCTATTCAAGGCGCTTTAGATATTATTGCTGAAATTGTATCTGACGAAGCTGACTATAATAAACGTTGTCGTTTTATTTTTAAAGAATTTGGTAAAATTGTAACAAAAGAAAACGTACGTGACGAAAAAGGTATTTTCGATATGTACAAAGATTATAATGAACCTGTCAAATCAATTGCTAACCATCGTGTATTAGCTATTAATCGTGGTGAAAATACTAAAGCTTTAAAAGTTACATATGAAATTCCAGATGAAGAAGTTGTTAATTATATTAAAAAGAAAATCATTAAACAAAATTCCCCATTTGAAAAAGAATTATGTGCTGCTATTGAAGATGGTTATAAACGTTTGATTTTACCTTCAATTACAACTGAAATTCATAATGAATTAACCGAAAAAGCTGAAGATGCTTCTATTATTGTATTTAAAGAAAATTTACATCAATTATTATTGGTCGCTCCTGTCCATCATAAAGTTGTTTTGGGTTTTGACCCAGGATACGCTCATGGATGTAAACTTGCAGTAGTTGATGAAACGGGTAAAGTTTTAGATACTGGTGTTATTTATCCAACCCCACCACGTAACCAAATTGATAGTGCAAAAATTATTGTTTCTAATATGATTAGAAAACATAAGATTAATTTAATTGCTATTGGTAACGGCACAGCTTCTAGAGAATCACAAGCATTTATTCGCGATGTCTTAGATTCCTTACCAGATGTTATTAAACAAAATTGTTCTTATACAGTAGTTTCAGAAGCTGGTGCTTCGGTTTATAGTGCAACTAAATTGGCTGCAAAGGAATTCCCAGATTACGATACAAATTTACGTAGTGCTGTTTCAATTGCTCGTCGTATTCAAGATCCCCTTGCTGAATTAGTTAAAATACCACCAGAAGCAATTGGAGTTGGTCAATATCAACACGATATGAACCAAAAGAAACTTAATACGGTTTTAGGTGGTGTTGTTGAAGATTGTGTTAACTCAGTTGGTGTTGATGTTAACTTAGCTTCACCTTCATTATTAGAATATGTTGCTGGTGTTACACCTCAAATTGCTACTAATATTGTTAAATATCGTGAAGACAACGGTCGTTTTATGAATCATGAAGAATTATTAAATGTTTCAAAGTTAGGCCCTAAAGCATACGAACAATGTGCAGGTTTCTTGCGTATTACTGATGGAGATGCTTTAGAAAATACAGGTGTTCACCCTGAATCATATGAAGTAGCTAAAAACTTATTAAAAGAATTAGGCTTAACTACTAAAGATTTAAATACACCTAAATGTTTAGAAAAATTAAATAGTATTAATGATGAAAAAACCTTAGCTACAAAATTAAAAGTTGGCGAACCAACTTTACATGATATTATTGAAGAACTTAAAAAACCAGGTCGTGACCCACGTGAAGATACTCAAAGTGCCACATTAAGACAAGATATTTTAGAAATAAAAGATCTTAAAGAAGGTATGATTTTGGAAGGTACAGTTCGTAATATTATGGACTTTGGTGTCTTTGTTGATATTGGTGTTCACCATGATGGATTTATTCATATTAGTGAATTATCAACAAAATTTGTTAAGCATCCTTTAGATATCGTTCACGTTAATGACATTGTTAAAGTAAAAGTTATTTCAATTGATGTTGCTAAAGAACGTATTGGATTATCATTAAAGCAAGTTGAATAAAAAAATAAAAGACTTCCCACACACACTGGAAGTCTTTTTTTGTTGGGTGTTTTATATAGGAGAGATACACCCGGAGGTTTGATACACTTAATAGGGGAATGATATATTAAGTGGAGAAATGTAATCTATGGAGATTTAGATTACACAATTATATTATCAAATATTTACAAAAATGTAAAGATATTTTATAAAAATGTTTATAAAAATGTAAAAAAAAGAGATACATATCGTATCTCTTTAAAGACTAGAATTGGAATTAGAGTACCCAATTATTTAATTCTTCTGTTGATGGGAAATCACTATCGCTTAAGTTATCAGATAAGTTAAATGTGATTTTATCTGCTGAAGCATAGCTAAATGATACTGATGCTTTAGTAGAACCAATTTCAAGACTCTTAGTAGCATTTGCGTTAATTACAGATTCAAGTTCAAGGAATGTAGCGTTTTGATTGAATGTAAATTTAACATATGAATCACTAACAGTAAATTCACTCATTAATGAAGCAATTAATGTTGAAGTTGTTGTATCTGTATTATCTGAAGTAGTTGAACTTAACGCTGCAGAAGCAGTAGATTTAACAGCGCTTTCTTGAATATGGTAAATATACATTGTTTTACCAAACGATTGACGGTATTCGACATTTGATTCAGTTGAATATTTTGTAACAACATTTTCAACTAATTCATTAAGATCTAATTTAAATGATGCAGAGAAGCCTGGAATATCAATAGATGCACTATATTCTGCTAATATTTCAGTTGTAAGAGAAACTTTACTCTTAGATGAATCAATTTGTGAATATAAGGAATCATTTACAAAATATAATTTTGTTGATTGTGTTGCTACTGTTTCAGCAGCTTCATTATTTACTTGAGAAGATAAATTTATATCAGTTGTAATAAAACTTTTTTCTTGAGAAGTTTTTTCTTCGTTTAGTTTAACTCCTCCTTTAATATTATTTGTAGCAGTTAAAGAAGTGCTTGTTGTTGAATCGTTTAAAGTTGCACTAAATGCAGCAGTTATGTTACTAGAAACGTTTACTGTATATGCATTAGCTTCTTCAACTTTTTCTTGAGCTTTTTGTAAATTAGCTTTTGCTTTCTCTTGTGTAATTGCTTGACCGTTACAACCGGTTAATGCTAGGACTGAACCTAAAGCAAGTCCTAAAATAGGTAATGATTTATTTTTCATCAATTATGTCCTCCTTTGTTACCTAATTTAATTCCTTTTCCATTGTTACTTATATTTTAACAATTTAATTATGATAAATAAAGAGCTTATTAAGAAAAAATTTTAAATGATAATGCTTACATAACAATTTAATTGTTAATGAGTGAATATTATTTTATAATATTCTTGCATGATAGTTATTTTGATAACATCATAGCAGGAGGACATTATGAATATAACAATAGATATGGGAAACACTAACATATTTGTTGGTGTTTACAAAGATGGAACATTAGTCCATACTTTCCGTACTCTTACTGACAAATCTAAGAGTTATGATGAGTATTTATCAATCTTTAATAGATTTATTAGTGAGAAAAATCTTATTGAACCTTGTGATGGTGCAATCCTTTCTTCAGTAGTACCTTCTCTTAACAAATTAATTACTAGTGTTGTTAAAGAAACATTTAAAACTGAAGTTAAAACAGTAGGCCCAGGTCTCAAGACAGGATTAAAAATTAAAATGGATAATCCGTCTGAAGTTGGTGCAGACTTAGTTTGCGATTGTGTAGGAGCTTTACAAAAATACGGCCCTGCAACATTAATCGTAGATTTAGGTACTGCTAGCAAGATTATTGTCTTAGATAAAGATGGTTGTTTTGTTGGTGGAGTAGTTATGGCTGGCATTATGATTGCTACTAAAGCTTTAACTAATCAAGCTGCATTACTTTCAGAAGTATCTCTTGAATGCCCTGAAAAAGTAATTGGAAAAAACACTCCTGACTCAGTTAACTCAGGATCAATCTATGGCACTATTGCGATGATTGAAGGATTATGCACTAAGATCGAAAACGAATTAGGTTACAAGTGTCAAAGAATTTTGACGGGTGGTTACGCACCGTTAGTACGTGACCATTTAAATAAAGACTTTGTACATGATAGCAGTCTAGTTTTAGATGGTCTTTTCTTTGCTTTAAAAAAGAATATCAAATAAGAGGAAAAATAAGAAAATTATGAATATGTTTAAATCAAAAACTCGTTCTGAAAAAATCAGATACATTACTGGCTTAGGCATCTTACTTGCTACGGTAGTTGTCTTAGCTTTTATTTCTAACTACGTAGTTATAAATGGTACAATTAATATTAATTTAGCATTAATACCAATCATTATTGGAGCATGTATTTATGGACCAACTGTTGGTTTGATGTTAGGTATTGTTGATGGTGCTATTATTTTAACTGCTCCAAGTACTGCAGGCTTTCTAGCTTATAATCCAGTTGCAACAGTATTCCTTTGTTTATTAAAAACAGGTATTGCAGGATTACTTGTAGGATTCTTATTTAAATGGCTTAGCAAAACAAAACTCAATATGATTTTAACAACTGGTCTTTCTTCTGTTATTGTTCCAATTGTTAACACATCATTATTCTTTGCTGGAGTTTCATTATGGTTTGTTCCGTTATTTGGTGAAAGTGCTGCAGAAGCATTAAAAATACTTTTTACTACTACATTTCTATGTAATTTCTTAATTGAATTTACTTTTACAGTTATTATGGTACCAGTAATTAGTAAATTAATTCAAATCGTCATTAAACAAATTAATTCTCGCAAGAAAACATTAGAAGATGTTAATGATGAAGAAAATGTAGAAGAAACAGACGATTAATAAAATTTGTTTATTTGAGGTAAAACCTCTGGAGGCATAAATATGAAATATGAAGAATTAGTTAAATCATATTATGATGAAGCAATCCGTAAATTACAATCATGGATTCGAATTGACAGTACATATGATGAAACATCAATTAGTAAAGAAGCACCATTTGGTGAAGGTGTTAAACAAGCACTTGATTATATTGGTGACCTTGCTGTATCTAAAGGCTTTGAAGTCGATAGATGTGATGGCTATTGCACTGAAATCGCATATGGTAAAGGACCAAAATTAATTGGTATCTTTGCTCACTGTGATGTTGTTCCAGTATCAGGAGAATGGAAACACGGACCATTTAGCGGTGATATCGAAAATGATACTATGTATGGCCGTGGTACTAGTGATGATAAAGGACCAGCAATGGCTTCGTTCTATGCATTACTTGCATTAAAAGAAGCTGGTTTAATTCGTGGATATCGTGTAACACTTGTTATTGGTGGTAACGAAGAACGTGGAAGTGCATGTTTAGAATATTATTATAATGTACTTAAGAAAAAATATCCTGATTATGGATTTACTCCAGATGGTGAATTCCCATTAATATACGGTGAAAAAGGTATCGTTAACTATCATACTTTTGATACTGTTGACTTATATCCTATATATAGTATAAATGCAGGTGTTGTTGTAAATTCAGTTATAGATGTTGCTCGCGCAACTGTTGCTTCTGACCTAACAATCGAAGAATCTTTAAAGGAGACTGGTTATGATTATGAAGTTACACAAAATAAGGAATCAACAAGTATTACCATTTTTGGTAAAGCAGCTCATGGTAGTACACCAGAACTTGGAGTTAATGCTGGATTACAATTAATTAAATTTTTGGGTAACAAATATGATATTGATGAACTTAAACAATTAGCTGCTTTATACGAAAAAAGTGATGGTAGTTCTCTAAATGAATGTTATTCATCTAAAGATTTACATACAACAACATACAATGTCGGAATTATCACATATAGTAATATGAAATTTGATATGATAGTTAATTTCCGTTTCCCTGATGGTGTCTCACCAACGGCTATTACAGAAAGAATTAAATCTAGATCACCTTTCAAAACCGAAATGTTAGGTGAACCATCATCTCCATTACTATTTGACCCAAATTCTAAATTTATTCAAAAATTAGCTAGCATTTACGTTGAGGAAACTGGTGACACTACAAATAAAATGATGACTATTGGTGGTGGCACATATGCAAAAGAAACTAAAAATACTGTTGCATTTGGTAGTGCATTTCCTGGCGTAGATTGCCGTATTCACAACGATAATGAATTTATTATGTTAGAACATTTTAGAAAGAGTATGATTCTATACGCTCATGCAATAGTATCATTAGGAACTGAACTTAAATGAGAATAAAACATAAAACTTGGGCAGAACCATTTTTAGAAGAACATAATGAATTAGTCATCACAATTATGACTTTAGAAAATGATAGTAATAGACAATTTATAAATAAAAAACCAATTTATATGGAAATTGGTACTGGAAAAGGTGATTTTATATTAGGAATGGCAAAAGAAAATCCTGATATTAATTTCCTAGGTGTTGAGATAAACGCAACAGCTTTAGCATTTTGTGCTAAAAAAATTGTGGAAAATAATCTTAACAATGTAAAACTTATTAATCTTGATGTTAAATATTTACTTGAGCATTTACCACGTCATCATTTTGAAGGAATTTTCTTAAATTTCAGTGATCCATGGCCAAAGAAAAGACATGCTAAAAGAAGATTAACATATCCTGAAATGTTAAAAGGATATGCTTCAATTTTAGTAGATAATGGTCGTATTATTCAAAAAACTGATAACGATGACTTATTTGCATACTCATTAGAATCTTTTAAAGAAACTAATTGGGAAATTATAAGTGTAGATAATGATTATCAAAAAGCTGAATTTGATGTGCCAACTGAATATGAAATGAAATTCAGATCAAAAGGCAAAAATATTAATCGTGCAATTGTTCAAAAAGGAGGAAATACAGATGAGTTTAAATAAACACTCTTTAGAATTGCTTGAAACTTTAACTCAATTAAATGGCGTTGCTGGCCACGAAAAAGAAGTTAGAGATTATCTTAAAGAAACTTTTGCAAAATTAGGATTCGAAACAATTAAAGATAATTTAGGTTCTATTTTTGCAGTTAAAAAATCAAAAAATCCAAACGCTAAAAAAGTATTAGTAGTTGGACATATGGATGAAGTGGGATTTTTAGTTGTTGGTATAACTGGTAATGGTATGATCAAAGCTTATCCAGTTGGTGGATTAAATGAACAAACTTTGTTATCTTCCCGTGTATTATTAAAAGGTGATCAAGGTTATTTATATGGTTCTATTGGTTCAATTCCACCTCATTTAATGAGTGCAGCTGACCGTGAAAGACCAACTAAACTTGATTCAATGTTATTTGACTTTGGTTTTAAAACTAAAGAAGAAGCTGAAGAAGCAGGAGTTACCATTGGTAACTTCATGGTTATTGAAGGTAAATTTGCTACTTTAAATAATGGTGAACGTTTACTTGCTAAAGCTTTTGATGACCGTTTAGGTTTAGCAGTTGGTATTGAAGCATTAGAAGCAATTAAAGACGAAGAACTTGATTATGATTTATATATTGGTGGATCAGTTCAAGAAGAAGTAGGATGCCGTGGTGCTGCTACTTCATCAACTCTTATTAAGCCCGATTTAACATTTGTAATTGATGTTTCACCAGCACGTGATTCAACTGGTAATCCTAGCGAATTAGGTCAATTAGGTGAAGGCGTATTATTACGTGTTATTGACGGTTCTATGGTTGCGTTCCCTAAATTAATTAAATTCCAAAAAGAAATGGCAAAAGAAGCAGGAATAAAAGTTCAATACTTTACTTCTCCTGGTGGTACTGATGCTGGTATTATCCATAAAAACCATGAAGGTATTTTAACACTTACTCAATGTGTTTGTGCTAGATCAATTCATACATCTTCAACTACATTAGATGCTAATGACTATGCTGCATGTCGTGATTTAACAATTTATATGCTTAAGAACTTAACATCGGAAAAGATTACAAATCTTCAAGAGGCAGACTAATGAATAAATATTCTTTATTTTATAACTATCACAATATAGGTGATATCTTAATGGTTTACTTTAATCATCGCGCAAAACCTACTCATTACGATCGTAATGATGATGTTGTTGCAATTTATGATGGTGAAGAACTTATAGGATTTAATATTTTTAATATTTCAAATACAGTCAAAATTAAAAGTGAAGGTTTAATTATTTTACCTCCACACGAATTAATAGACATTATTAATAGTAAACTTGTTAACGCTGGTTATGAAAAATTAGAATATATTAATGAATCAGGCTTTAAAATTGGAAAAGTCTTAACTTGTGAAGAACATCCAGATAGTGACCACTTGCATGTTTTAACTGTTGACGTTAAGGATGAAGTTCTTGATATTGTATGCGGAGCTCCAAACGTAGCAGTTAATCAAAAAGTAGTTGTAGCTATGCCTTATACTACAATGTTTGATGGAAGCCAAATTATTCCATCAGAATTAAGAGGCGTTAAATCAAATGGTATGCTTTGCTCACCACGTGAATTACATCTTGAAAACGCACCAGCAAAAAGAGGTATTTTAGTTTTAGACGATGATGCTTTACTTGGTGCGGATTTCTTTCAAGTAAGAAGGTAGGTATTTTTATGAACGAAATTGAATTAAAAGAAAAAGGATTATTAGAACGTTTAACAAATAAAACATTCCAATTTCCTAAAGAATTAAAAGAAGGATTTTATAGTGCTAACTATTTCCTTAAAACAAGACAAATTGTTAAAAAACATTTAGCAAATAACAAAGTAACAATGCAATTTTTCCAACGTGCTGATGACGTTATGGTTTGTGGTGTTGATGAAAGCATTGCTATGTTACATGAATGTGCTGACCATCCAGAAGATTTAGAAATTTGGGCATTAAATGATGGCGACTTAATTTCTAATGGTGAACCAGTTTTAAAAATAACAGGTCGATATGAAGATTTTGGTTTCTTAGAATCCGCAATTGATGGTATTTTAGCTCGTCGTTCTAGTACTGCTACAAATACAATGCGTGTTATGCGTGTTGTAAATGGCAAAAGAGTATTAAATATGGGTGATCGTCAAGATGATTTCCGTACTCAAATTGGTGATGGATATGCATCTTATGTTGCTGGTTTAAGTGTTGTTTCAACAGACGCACAAGCATATTGGTATGGTGGTAAAGGCGGCGGAACAATGCCTCATGCATTAATTCAAATGTGTGATGGAGATATTTGCAAAGCTGCTGATATTTATTTTGATACTTTCCCAGATCGTAAAGTAACAGCGTTAATTGATTACCATAATAATGTTGTTTACGATAGTGTAATGTTAGCAAAACATATGAAAGGCAACTTACAAGCTGTTCGTGTTGATACAAGTAAATCATTAATTGACCATTATTTTGATGATAAAGACACAAGTGGTTTTGATCCACATGGTGTTTGTAAAGAACTTATCTTTGCTTTAAGAGAAGAATTAGATAAGGCTGGTTTCCCAGAAGTTCAAATTATTGTATCTAGTGGATTTACATGGGAAAAGATTGCTGAATGGGAAAAAGATAATGTACCTGTAGATGTATATGGTGTTGGTAGTTCATTATTACCAATTTGTGTTGGATTTACTGGTGACTTAGTTGAATTAAATGGTAAACCACAAGCAAAAGAAGGTCGATATAATATACCTTCTAACCGTCTAAAAAAAGTTCCTTATCCAATTGTTGTTAAAGAAGAAATGTAACTTTTTTCAATAATTATGAAAATTTTTCATTAATATATTAAAAAAGATGGACATTTACTGAAAATAGAAATATATACATTTTAATAAAATATGCTAAAAAGTAACGATTTAATCGTTGCTTTTTTAATTATAATTGTCAATCGAATATAATAAAATGAAAGATTTTGAAAATTTTCATATATTTTATCACTAAAATTTCGTAATTTTCGTTTGTTAATGTATCAAGTTACATTGACTATGAAATTTTTTTCATTTAAAATGTAATTGTTATATGCCGCAATTACATTATTAGTAATGTTTGGTTGCACAAACATATTTTTAGACTATGTTATAAGTGCTTAATTTTTATAACGTTAGTCTTTCTTTACATAATAGATAATATATTTTAGCAATTTAATTTTATCTATTGCGTTTTTTTGGGAGGAGAAAATATGAAAAATACAAAAGATCGTGTTACCATTTATGAAGTAGCTAAAGCTTCTGGAGTATCACTTGCTACTGTCTCACGTGTTATTAATAAACAAGGCAATGTAACACCGGAAACTCGTAAAAAAGTTGAAGACACTGTTATTAGACTTGGATATAAACCATCTGCATTAGCACAAGCTCTTGCTACTAACAAATCTACTAATATTGGTGTAGTTATTCCTTCTGCTAATTATGTATATATTTCTAATATGCTTAATGGTATTACTGATGCAGCAAAAGAAAAAGGCTATTTATTAACATTATTTGTTACATCTCATTCTCGTGAAGACGCAATTAATGCTGTTGAAAGAGTTATTACATCACATGTTGATGGTGCTATCATTTTTGATGATGAATTAGATGTTGATGACGTTAATACAATTCAATCATATGCTGTTCCATGTATTGCAGTTAATAACTCAATTAAAGGTGAAAAAATCGGTTGTGTTACATTTGGATATGAACACAAAATTAAAGCTATTATTAATGAATATTTTGAAAAAGGTGATAAGAAAATGTATTTCTTACACGCACATAACTGTGGTAGATTATTAGCTCGTATTGAAAGAGCATTTATTAACACTCACTTAGAAGCTAATCGTAGTTATGGACTTCTTTCTTGTGATGATTCTTATGTTCGTACTTATCAAGACTTTATTGAATTCTTCAAAACAAATAAAAAGGGCTATTTCTTAGCATATAGAGATTCACTTGCAGCTGCTATTACAAACGCTGCAATTGATAGTGGCTTAAGAGTTCCTGAAGATATTGAAGTTTTATCAATTATTGGTACTAAATACGCTTCAATTTGTCGTCCTCAAATTACTTCAATGCATATTGATATGAATGAAGTTGGTAAGGTCGCTATGGAAATGCTAGCTAAACTTCTTGATGGCAAATTAATGGAAAATGATAAAACAATGAAGTTTGAATCAACATTTGTTAAACGTAATACTACAAAATAATTAATTAAACTTAGCAGATTGCTAAGTTTTTTTCATAATCAAGTAAATTTTAATTAATATAAAATCAAAATAGATATAGAAAACTGCTATTCAATATGTTAATATTTATATGCGTTGAATAAAACAAGTACCAAGTATAGAGAGCTTCTGGCTGGTGAAAAGAAGACAAATGGGAATTATGATTTAGGAGCATTCTTAAGAAATTAAGACGTTAAAGTAAGCGTTAATTACTAATTAAGGTGCATATCTTTGTGATATGAAATAGGATGGTACCGCGATATATTATTTTTGTAATATATACGTTCCTAGTTGTTTCTAGGAACGTTTTTTTATTTATTAAAGGAGGATTATTATGGAAAACATTATTGATGAATTAAATTGGCGTGGCCTTATTAAACAATACTCTAACGAAGATAGAGTAAAAGAATTATTTAACACTAAACAAACAATTTATTGTGGTTTTGATCCAAGTGCATCTTCTATGCATATGGGTAACTTTGTTATGATTTCAATCTTAATGAGATTACAACGTGCTGGTCACAAAGTTATTGCTCTTGTTGGTGGTGCAACTGGTATGATTGGCGATCCATCAGGTAAATCAAAAGAAAGAAACTTACAAGGTAAAGAAGCTTTACTTGCAAATACTAATTGTATTCGTGCTCAACTTGAAAGATTTATTGATTTAACAGATCCTGAAAAAGGCATTATTTTAAACAACTATGATTGGTTAGGAAATATTTCACTATTAGATTATTTAAGAGATTATGGTAAATACTTTCCAATCAACTATATGTTAAGTAAGGATATCGTAGCATCTCGTTTAGAGGCTGGTATTTCATTTACTGAATTCTCATACATGACATTACAATCTGTTGACTTCTTAAAATTACACCAAAAATATGGCTGTAACTTACAAATTGGTGGTAATGACCAATGGGGTAACTTAACAACTGGTTTAGAACTTATTCGTAAAGTTGAAGGTGCTGAAGCTCCAGTTGAATGTATGACAGCTCATTTATTAACAAGAGCTGATGGTAAGAAATTTGGTAAAAGTGAAGATGGTGCATTATTCTTAGATCGTAAACTTTGTTCACCATATCGTTTATATCAATATTTTATTAATGTTGCAGACGATGACGCTATTAAATACTTAAAGGTATTCTCATTTAAATCAAGGGAAGAAATTACTGCTATTGAAAAAGAACATTTAGCTAATCCAGGTGCTCGTATTGGACAAAAAGCTTTAGCAGCTGATGTCGTAACTACAATTCATGGCGAAGAAGGATTAAAAGAAGCTTTAGCAGTTACTGAAGCATTCTTCTCAGGTAATGTTAAAAACTTAACTGAAGAACAAATTGAAAATGTTCTTGGTGGTGGTTCAGTTACTGAAATTACAGAAGAATTAAATCTTGAAGATTTATTAATTAAAATAGGTGCAGCTTCTTCTAGACGTGAAGCTCGTGAATTTATTGCTGGTAACAGTGTTTTAGTTAACGGAGATAAACAAAATACTAATATTGTAGTTAATAAAGAAAATGCTATGTTTGGCAAATACACAATTATCCGTCGTGGTAAAAAGAATTGGTATTTAGTAAAACACTTATAGTAATTCAAATGGTAAGTTTTTATAACTTACCATTTTTTAATGTTTATAAGTATCTAGTATGTTAAAATATTAATGGTGATTATATGTACAAACAAATTGTAAAAGATGATATTTTTTTAAATAAAAAAGCAATAGATGCAACTATAGAAGACGTAGAAACCATTGGTAAAGAATTATTAGATACTTTACTTTATAACCGTGAACATTGTGTTGGGTTAGCTGCAAATATGATTGGTTATAATAAACGTATTATTTGTTATGTTAGTGAAGATGACCATATGCATTTAATGTTTAATCCAATCATTTTATCTAAAAGTGATCCATATAAAACAAAAGAAGGATGCTTAAGTCATAAAGGCGAGAAAGAAACTATACGCTATAAAAAAATAAAAGTTCAATGGTTGGATAATGATTTTAAAATTAAAATTAAAACATTTACTAATTTTACTGCTCAAATTATTCAACATGAAATGGACCATTTAGAAGGTATATTAATATAGGAGATATATATGGATAAGAAAAAAGTTATTATTGATTGTGATCCGGGACACGATGATGCGATTGCTTTATTATTATTAGGTTCAAGAAAAGATATTGAACTTTTAGGAGTAATAGTTGAATCAGGTAATCAAACGTTAGAAAAGACCGGACAAAACGCTATTAATGTTTGTGAATATTTAAATATAAATACTCCTATCGTACTTGGGGTATCTCATCCTTTGATAAGAGAAAATGTTACTTGTGGTGAAATTCACGGAGAGTCTGGTTTAGATGGATTTGATTTCCCTAAATACAATAAGACATTTGAATCTAAAAACGGAATTACTTTTTTAGTTGACACATTAATGTCAAATAATGATGTTACTATTATTACAACAGGTCCGACTACTAATATTGGTTTAGCATTAAGAATTGAGCCTAAAATTAAAAATCATATTAAAGAAATAATAATGATGGGTGGATCAATTGATAATGGTAATGTTTCCCCGGCCGCAGAATTTAATATATTATGTGATCCAGAAGCTGCTCATATAATTTTCAATAGTGGTATTAATGTAAAAATGATTGGATTAAATGTTACTCGTAAAGTATTAGTTCTTCCATCTATTATTGAAAGAATGGGAAAAATTAATAACAGAGCTAGTGAATTATTTGTAAAATTAATGAAATTCTTTAATAAAACACAAAAAGAAATATTTGGATATGAAGGAGGACCATTACATGATCCTGTTACAATTGTCGCTTTGTTAAGTGATGATATTGTTACTTTTAAGGATACACACGTTGATATTGATATTAGTCACGGTACTTCTTATGGAAGAACAAACTGTGATATATTTGATTATTTAAAATTATCTCATAACGCTCAAGTTGCTATTGATATTGATGTGGATAAATATTGGGATTTTGTAGAAACTGCAATTAGGAGTTATTAATATGAAAAAGATTTTAGTAATTGGTTCAACAAGCATTGATATGGTAACATCCACTGGGATTATGCCTAAACCTGGTGAAACTGTAATTGGTGATTCTTTTTTAACTAATATAGGTGGTAAAGGGGCAAATCAAGCATTTGCTGCTTATTATTTAGATTCTGATGTTACTTTTTGGGGTTCAATTGGTAACGATAGTAACGGGAAAACAATTGAGGATTTCTTTAAAAAAGAAGGTATTAAATATGTTTTTAAGAAAAACGATATTTCTACTGGTATTGCAACTATTATTGTTGATTCAAAATCGGCGCAAAATCAAATTGTAATTGTTCCAGGTTCAAATCATAAATTACTTAAAGAAGATATTGATCATAATATTGATCTAATAAAAGAAAACGATATTATTGTTTTACAGTTAGAAATTAATTTAGAAACTACTTGGTATATTATAAAAAAAGCTTATGAATTAGGTAAAATAATTATTTTAAATCCAGCACCTGCAACTACTATTCCTCTAGATGTTTTATCTAAGGTAGATTATTTAGTACCTAACGAAACTGAACTAGAATTATTAACACCTAATATTGTTGGTGATTATTTAACTAAAGCTAAGTCATTAGTTGATATTGGAGTTAAAAATGTAATAGTTACACTAGGAGAAAAAGGTTCTTTATATTGCAATAAAAATGATTCATTTGAAATTAAGCCTTTTAAAGTAGACGCAATTGATACAACTGCAGCTGGAGACTCTTTTATAGGCGCTTTCGTATCGGCATTATCTCAAGATATTGAAATAAAAAAAGCATTAGAATTTGCTTCTAAGGCCTCATCTATAACAGTTACACGTAAAGGTGCTTTAATGTCTTTACCTCGTAAAAATGAAATTAAATAATTGAAGAATTTAATTCAATAATTTAACTATCTAGAATTATATCTAGATAGTTTTTTTAAACAAAAAAAAGGAGAATAAATTCTCCTTTTGATTGTAAGAATTATAACTTACGGTTGTAGAATTCGACGACTTGTGATTCTTCGATTTCAGGTGTTAATTCACTACGTTCTGGAACACGAACGAAGACGCCTGATTTCTTTTCAACATCAGTAGTAACGAATGGACAGTTTGCTTTAACTTCTAAAGCTTCAGCAACAACCTTTAAATTCTTATCGTTTTCTTTAACTGCGATGACATCACCAGGTTTACATAAGTAAGAAGCAATATCAACACGTTTACCATTAACAGTAATATGTCCGTGGTTTACTAATTGTCTTGCTGCTGCACGAGTTCTTGCAAAACCGATACGATAAACTAAGTTATCTAAACGTGATTCAAGAATTCTCATGAATGCGATACCTGTAACATCGTTTGAGTTAGAAGCGATTAAGAATAAACGTTGGAATTGTCTTTCATTTACGCCATACATTTTACGAAGTTTTTGTTTTTCGATTAATTGTTTGCCGTATTCTGAATTCTTTTTCTTTCTGTCATTGCCGTGTTGGCCAGGTCCATAAGGACGTTTTGCTAATTCTTTACCAGTTTCTAAAATTGAGAAACCTAAGTGACGTGATACTTTCCAAGTTGATCCTGTGTATCTTGACATAATTTTTCCTCCTTTTTCTTTATTTATGCAAATAAAGCAATAGGTGTAAATCCCTAACTCCGGGTGTTTAGTTTAGATTTCACTATTCAGCAAAGCTACTTTCTTTTCTTACTAAACGTCAGACAAGTTGTATTTACATGCTGCATTACATGCAGTATTATTTTATCAATATAGTATCGTGAAGTCAAACAATTTTTTATAAAAAATTATAATTTTAGTAATAGTGATTTCTTAATAGTTAAAATATTATAAAGAAAATTCTTTAAATACTTAATTTAATCATTTAAAATGAATATGTGAGGTTAAATGTATGAAAATTTGGAAAATTATTAAAGCTGTTTTATTGACAATTTGTGCGATTTTGGTAGCTATATTCCATACTCAATGTGTTAGTAATGTTAAATATATTGTTGGTTTATTAATTCTATTGTATGGAATTGAACAAGTAGTCCTCAATATACTAAATAAAGTTGATCCTTTATTAGAAAGTCAATTCTTCTGGGGAATAATCGAAATTCTTCTTGGAGTTATATTGGTTAGTGTCAATTTAGATTCTATTGTTGTGTATTCGGTTTGGGGTGTATGGGCTATTTTACATGAAGCAGAAGAAATTAGAGAAGTAGCACAATTATGGAGAAAAAACGTTTATGCAATTATTGATTTATTAGAATCAGTTGTTACTATTGTATTTTCGGTTATGTTATTAATTTATCCCACAGAAAAACAAGTTTCTGTTCAAGTATGGTTGTTAATTGCTGAGTTAGTTACAACTGGCTGTTTACCATTTATTGATGATTTATTACTAAAAAAAGCTGAAGAAAAAAATAAAGCTTATCAAGAAGCTGTAAAATTATATGAAGAAACTGGTGCTGTAGAAACTAAAATAAGTAGTCAAAATAATGAAGTAAGCTTAGAAACAAATAACACTGAAATGGTAGAAAATAAAGAAGTAAAAAATAAAACTACTAAATCTAAAAATACGACTAATTCAAGTAAATAAAAATTATGAAATATGTCCCTTTGAAAAAAAGGGACTTTTTTTAATCATAAAATTATTTTTATAATTTTATATTACAAATTGCTATGTTATAATTATTAAAAGGTGATGTATATGTTGTCAAATTTAGTTCATTTAGTAGTTGAAGGGAGTGAAAAAGGAATGAAAATAGTTACAGTTATAATTTGTATTATTAGCGTATTTCTATTAGTAGGTTTAATCTATGTTTTAATAAACAAGATTTTAAAATTACATTACGAAAATAAATATGCCTTTTATGTGAAAAATTTTGAGAAATTACATAATGATTTAAATACAATTTGTAACAATTATTTAAAACGTTTAAGCGCTACTTCAAATACTAATTTATACAATGCAAGTTTGTATCAAGATTTAAAAGGTGAATACATTATAATTGTTAAGAAGCTTGAACCAGCTTTAAAGACAGCACTTAATGAATATCATAAAAACATATACGAATCACATAAAGAATTTAAAAAAAGTAATAATTATTTAAAAACCATTTTTAATGGGTATAAACAAAAAGTTAATAAATTGACAACTACATTGATTGATCATTTTAAAAATGAAGAAACTATTCGTAAAGATTTAAAAACACTTAGCAAAGAATATGAAGAATGTCATAATGAGTTTGTTCGTAACGAAACTAAACTTGAAATTTTATCAGATACTTTCTTTCGTATTTTTGATTATATTGAAGAAAACATCGAAAATACTAATAGAGCTTTAGATGATACTGATTACGATAAAGCAAGCGAATGTGTTAAAGTTATTCGTGAACTTATAAAAGAATTACGTAATGGTTTAGAAACATTACCAGGTTTATGTGATGATATTAACGAAACTATTCCTCAATTAATTAATAAGGTTGAAAATGAATATAATAAGATGAAAGAAGACAATATTCCTGTTCATCACTTACACGTTACAGCTAATTTAACCAATTACCGTAATGCATTAAAAGAATTAATTGACAATATGTCTAATTTCGAATATGAAAAAACTCGTTTATATTTGGATGAAATGATTAAAGAATTAAATGAGTTACGCGAAAACTTTAAGAAAGAATATGATTCTGCTGAATTAGTTGATTCTGATTGTGAACAAGTATATAACGAATGTCAATCAATTGAAAAGCAATTCATATCATTACGTCAAAAAATAGTTGAAATTGTTAAATATTATCGTATTGCTCCAACTTATGATGGATACGTTGATAAAATCCAACTTCGTATTAATGATTTAGACGTTACAAAACGTCAACTTGATACTTATGTTCATAGTTCAACAAAACAACCTTATTCTACTTTAGTTGGTAAAATGAGAGAACTTGATAGCGAATGTAAAGAAATTGAAAATATGATTAATGAATTTAATACATATATTGATTCATTAAAACTTGATTGTGATAAGTCATTTGAATTAATTAATGAAACTTATATTGCTGTTAAACATAGTGAATATTTATTACGTGAATTAAATATTACAAGTATATCAGATAAATATGCTGATACTGTAAATCATATTTATTCAATATTAGATCGTTTGAATAATATGTTAATGCTTACTCCTATTGATGTTGCTACAGTTAATCGTTATTCAAAAGAATTAATTACATATAAAACAGGATTTGTCGAAGCAGTTAAAAATTATATTGAACAAGCTTCTAAAGCCGAAAAGAATATTGTTATTGCAAATCGTGTTCGTCCATCTATAACTAATTTTAAAACTTTATTGGCATCATGTGATGAAGACTTCTTTAAAGGTAACTTTGAAAAAGCTAATGAAAATGCTGAATTAGTTATTTCAAAAGCAAGAACAAAAGATTAATAGGTGATTTTAATGATTTATTTAGATAATGCGGCTACAACAAAAGTAGATAGTGAAATACTTGAATCATATAATGAACTTTTAAAAACAATGTATATGAATACTTCAAGTATCCATCAAGGTGGCCAACAAAGTGCAAGATTATTACAAAAAGCTCGTGATCAAATTGCGAGCCTTTTTGGTGTTTTAAGCAATGAGGTTATATTTACAAGTGGTTCTACTGAATCAAATAATATGGCAATAAAAGGAGTTGCTTTTAAGTATCAAAATCGTGGTAAACATTTAATTACTTCAGCAGTAGAACATCCATCCGTTTTAAATACATTTATTCAATTACGTGATTATTTTGGATTTGAACTTACAATTTTACCTGTTGATAGTAATGGATATGTATTACCAGATACTTTAAAAGAAGCAATGCGTGACGATACTATATTAGTATCAATAATGGCAGTTAATAATGAAGTTGGAACAATTAATGATATTGAAACTTTAGCTGATATAGTCCATGAATATCCAAAAGCTATTTTCCATAGTGATACAACACAAGCTATTGGTAAGATTGATATTCCTTATAATAAAATAGATATGTTTGTATTAAGTGCTCATAAGTTACATGGATTAAAAGGCTCTGGAGCATTAATTAAAAAGAAAAACATTGAATTATTACCATTATTAAATGGTGGCGGTCAAGAATTCGGTTTCAGAAGTGGCACAAATGATTTTCCAAAAGAAGTAATACTTGCTAAAACAATTAGGTTAGCTTTAGAACAAAGAAAAAATCATTATGATTACGTAACATCATTATGGAACTATGCTTATGAAAAATTTGAAACTTTAAAAGAAGATGTTGTTATTAATTCAACTAAGGGGAACTCACCTTTCGTCTTAAATGTTTCATTAATTAATAAAAAAAGTAGTGTTATTGTTGAAGCTTTATCAAATATGGGTATAATGGTATCTACTACTAGTGCGTGTTCCTCTAAAAAAGAACCTCATTCATTAGTATTAGAAGCTATGGGTAAAGATAAAAATATTTATAGTAATATGATTAGATTAAGTTTTGACCATAGCAATACTAAAGAAGATATTGATAAATTTTTTGAAGCTTTTATACCTTTATTAAAAGGCTTAAAGAACAATAGAAAGGATTAACAATATGAATTATGATCGTATTATGATTCGTTATGGCGAATTATCTACAAAAGGAAAAAATAAAAAAGATTTTGTTTTTCAATTAGGTAAAAACATAAAACATGCCTTAAAAGAATATAGTGCTCTTGAATATGTTGTTCGTTTAGACCATACATATATTATTTTAAATGGTACAGATGTTAACGCTGTTATTACGCGTTTACAAGATGTTTCTGGTATTCATTCAATGTCGCTTGTATTAAAAATTGATAGCGATATTGAAAATATTAAACAAGTAGCTCTTGAATCTTTGCTTAAAGAGAATGGAAAAACATTTAAGATTAAGACTAAACGCGCTGATAAATTATATCCTATACACAGTGAAGATATTACTAGACAAGTGGCTGGTCGCATTTTAGCAAATAGTGACTGGAAAGTAGATGTTCACAATCCTGATGTATTACTAAATATTGAAGTGCGTCAAGATGGTACATATTTGTTTACAACAACAATTGAAGGTTGTGGTGGCTATCCTTTAGGTATAGGTGGCAAAGCAATGATGATGATTTCTGGTGGTATTGATTCTCCAGTTGCAAGTTATTTACTTATGAAACGTGGAGTAACTCTTGAGATGATTCATTATGCATCTCCTCCTTATACAAGTATGGCTGTACTTGATAAAATTAAAGATTTATGTAAAGTCTTAAATAAATATCAACCAACAATTAGAGTTCATATTGTTCCATTTACAAAATTACAAGAAGCGATATATCAAAATGTTGATGAAAGTTTTGCAATTACTTTAATGCGCCGTATGATGTATCGAATTGCTGAACGTATGGCAAAACGTCGCAAATGTCTTGCTATTTGTAATGGTGAATCAGTTGGTCAAGTTGCATCTCAAACATTAGCATCTATTCGAACAATTAATGCTGTTACTAATATGCCAATTATTCGTCCATTAGCAATTTATGATAAATTAGATATTATTGCTATATCACAAAAAATAGGAACTTATGATATTTCGATTAGACCTTACGAAGATTGCTGTACAATCTTTGATCCTAAAAATCCTAAAACAGCACCACAACTAGATGAAGTTATCGAACTTGAAAAAAAATTTGATTTTGAAACTTTAATTAATGAATGTGTTGCTAATACTGAAGTCATGTTTGTAAAAGAAGATGACGACGAAGAAGGAAAAGATTTTTTATAAAAAATATAGGCTGAGTTGTTAAGTTTACTCAGCCTTTTTATGTACAAAAAAAGTCCTCCAGAGGAGGACAATAAATTACTTACTTAATGCTTTCTTAGCTGTTTTAACTAAGCTTTCGAATGCAGGGTAATCATTGATTGCTAATTCAGCTAACATTTTTCTGTTAATTGAAACATTAGCAAGTTTTAAACCGTGCATGAATGTTGAGTAAGAAATATCTGACATTCTACATGCAGCATTGATACGTTTAATCCATAATTTACGGAAGTCTGATTTGACTTGTCTACGATCTCTGTATGCATATTGTAAAGAATGCATAACTTGTTCTTTAGCTGTTTTGAATAAACGGTGTTTAGAACCGAAGTAACCTTTAGCTAATTTTAATGTTTTATTACGTCTTTGTCTTGTGACGCTTCCACCTTTAACTCTCATGTTCTAATCCTCCTTATTTAACGATACAGTACTTAACGCGTTTTACGTCGCTTTCATTGACGTAACCAGCTTTTCTTAAGTGTCTCTTTTGTTTTGTTGTTTTGTTGTGTGATAAGTGTGATGTGTATGCTGACCATCTTTTTAACTTACCTTTACCAGTAACTTTAACACGTTTTGCTAAAGCACTTTTTGTTTTCATCTTTGGCATTTGATAATCCTCCTATTTTTTAACTTTTGATGCAAGAACCGCGGTCAATAATTTGCCATCAAGAACCGGTTTCTTTTCAACTACAGAATATTCTGAAACAAGATCAATGAATTTATTCATAACTGTTTCACCAACTTCAACGTGTGATAATTGACGTCCTTTAAATCTTAAGACAACTTTAACTTTATTGCCTTGATTGAAGAATCTAATTGCATGATTAACTTGTGTTTCAATGTCATGTTGACCAATAACTGGTGAAAGTTGAATTTCTTTAACAACAATAACTGTTTGATTCTTTTTAGCTTCACGCATTTTCTTTTGGTTTTCAAAGCGATATTTGCCGTAATCTAAGATTTTGCAAACTGGTGGCTTTGCCATTGGAGCAACACATAGAAGGTCTAAATCGAATTCGTCAGCTTTCTTATAAGCATCGAAACGTTTCATAACACCTAATGATTCACCATTAGGGCCAATAACTAGAACTTCTGGGAAACGAATTGCTTCGTTTACTAAATCACCATTGTTTTTATCAGGTAATCTTGGACCACCACTAACTGTTGGTCTAGATGCTGATGGTTTTGGTGTACTAGGTTTATAATACTTGTTAATAAGAATACCTCCTTTTGCAAAGAAAAACGGTCGCATGATGCGCCCGTTAAAAAACTAAATATTCTTTAGTAGCATCGAACCTATCTACGTAATAGATCAGGTGAGAAGTGAGCGCCTCTACTTTCCACGTATTTGATTTGCATAAGTATAATATCAATTTATATAAGTATTGTCAACATTTTATAGAAAAAAATATTATTTTTTCTCGAGGTAATATGTTCTATAAATATTAGTTACACTATTAATATGTTTACAAGAATAATACATATTATGTGGTTAAATAAAAACAAATTTGGAAATAGCAATAATTCTTATAATATTCTTATAAAATAATAACAAAAAAAGGAATAATTCATAAAAAATTATTCCTTTATAATTTACTATTTATTTACTAATAAAGCTTTTGATTTTACTTCTTCATCAACTAAATTAATAAACTCTTCTACTGTTGTTTCAACTGGTTTTTCAACACCGTATTTACGATATGTTAAAGCATCACTTGTTGCTTCTTTATCACCAATTACTAATGTATAAGGAATCTTCTTCATTTGAGATTCTCTCATACGGTAACCAAGTTTTTCTTCACGACTATCAATTTGGACACGGAATCCTTTTGATTCAAATAAAGATTTTAATTCATTACATTTAGCTAAATGAATTTCATTTTTAACTGGTAAGATATTAATTTGAACAGGTGTTAACCAAGTTGGGAATGCACCAGCAAAGTTTTCTGTAATAATACCAATAAATCTTTCTAAAGAACCAAAGCATGCTCTATGAATCATAACAGGACATTTTTTAGAACCATCTTCTGCAATATATGTACATTCAAATCTACCTGGTAATTGCATATCAAGTTGTAATGTACCACATTGCCAAATACGATTCATTGAATCCTTTAATTTGAAATCAAGTTTAGGTCCGTAGAAAGCACCATCACCTGGATTAATCTTAAATGAATGTCCGGATTTTTGGCAAGCTTCTGCTAAAGCTTTTTCAGCTTTGTTCCAAACTTCAATATCACCAATGAAGTTATCTTCTGGACGAGTTGATAATTCAATATGGTAATTTAAGCCAAATACGCTATAGATTTCATCATATAGTTTAAGAATACGATTAACTTCATCTGGAATTTGATCTTCTGTTAATAATGTATGGGCATCATCTTGTGTGAAACCACGAACTCTAAATAAACCATTTAAAGCACCAGAAGCTTCAAAACGATGGACGTGTCCTAATTCAGCATAACGTAAAGGTAATTCACGATATGAATGTAAATCATTTTTATATACTAAAATAGCACCAGGACAGTTCATAGGTTTAATTGCATATTCTTCTTCATCTGCGTGAGTAATATACATATCTTCTTTGTAATGATCCCAGTGACCTGAAGTTTCCCATAATGCTTTATTAAGCATAATAGGTGTATCAATTACAAAGTAACCGTTTTTACGATGAATATCGAGCCAGAAATCTTCTAATACTCTTCTTAATGTATAACCATTTGGTAAGAAGAATGGTAAACCTGGTCCGTAATCACTTAACATAAATAATCCTAAATCTTTACCTAATTTACGGTGGTCACGTTTTTTACGTTCTTCTAAGTCAGCAAGATGTTGTTTTAAATCTTGATCTGAAAAGAAAGATGTACCATAAATTCTAGTTAACATCTTATTGTTAGAATTACCTCTCCAATAAGCACCAGCAATAGTCAATAATTTAAAGTGATTAATATAACCTGTTGAAGGTACATGAGGTCCGTGACATAAGTCAACAAAATCTCCTTGTGAATAAATTGAAATTTGTCCTTCAATTTCTTTAATTAATTCTACTTTATATGGATTATCTTTAAAGATTTCTAATGCTTCTTCTTTTGAAACATCTTTTCTAACAATTGGGAAGTTTTCCTTTGCTAAACGATGCATTTCATTTTCAATCTTTAATAAATCTTCTTCTACTAAAGGTTTATCTAAATCAATATCGTAATAGAATCCTTCTTCAATTGCTGGACCAAATCCAAATAAAACATTAGGGAATAAATTCTTTAATGCTTGAGCAAGTAAGTGTGAAGTTGAGTGATTTAATAATTCACTAGCTTCAACAGATTTTTCTGTAATAATAGCAAAATGACCTTCGTGAGGAATTACACTATTAATATCAAATAATGCTCCATCAAGTGAGAATGCTAATGCTTTCTTTTCTAATGAAATAGCAATTTGTTTTGCAACTTCACGACCTGTTAAACCATTTTGAATGTCTAGTTCTTTGCCATCAGGTAAAATAAGTTTCATAATTTTTCCTCCTTATATAAATAAAAAAGCGTCCTATATTTAAGGACGCTTGGATAAACGCGGTACCACCCTAATTCATATTAATATTTAATATGCTCTCGAATGCTCGTAACGTGAGTAACGTTTGCTTTCACAAAATGCTCCAAAGTAGTACTTATTAAGTTAATTTATTAATCTTTCAGCCATGGATTAACTCTCTATGAAATTAATGCATTAATAAGCGTGTCTTTATCGTTGCAACATAATTTTAAATCTTTACTTTTTCTAAGTCAATAAAAATAAAATATATATATTTTAATTTCACTAATATTATCTTGTTTTTAGTTTTCTTCGTATCCATTAAATTCATTTAGAAAGTTTGATGAATAAGTTGTGTGAATAATATTTTGGGTATTTGTAAGTGTGTTATAACAAGAATTCATATTTTCAATTAATGATTCATCAACTACTCCAAATAAGCAATTATCTTTAATATATCTATTTAAATTTTCATCTTTACAAAATTCTTTGGTTATTTCATTACATATTTTTGGTATATACAAATAGTGTGTCAAAGAAATATCATGCACATAATAATTATTATATTTGTATGAATAATTAGGCATTAATAAACAATCTGGTAAATCCTTCATATTTTTATAATAATTGTAATTATATGATTCATCATAAGCTATTAAATAATCATCTTTGTCATTAAATGTAATTAAATTATTTTCTTTTAATTCTTTTACTTGATTAATAATATTAATTACTGTTTCATTATTATTATAAAATTCATCTTTATTCTCATAAGAATAATAATCTATACCATGTTTTAAACTTACACTAATAATAAAACGAGTATAGTTTCTTATAAATAAAGGAATTTTAGTTGCATCAATATTTGATAAATTATTAATAAAACTAGTAAAGTCATCTAATGATTGAGGTAAAGATATTTCATTTGTTGTAAATGTTTGATTGTTATAATAAAATACTTCAAAACTATAACCTAAATATAAATTATTGTATGTGTCAAGCTTTTCTTTATTATCAACGTATTCACTAAAATCTTTAACATGATAATTTTTCCCTTTAAAACTTTCATTTTTCAAAAACAAATTATAAGCTTCTGTTTCAATTACAAGAAAGTTCGAACCACGTTTAGTAATAAAATCAGCATAGTAAGAATAATTTTGATTAATAATAGGAGTAGAATAATGATAACTATATATTAATTTATTAATTGAAGGATCACTTTCAAATTTACTAGCAACATCGATTATAGTTTGGTCGTTACATAAAAAGGATCTATCAAATATTATTTCTACATTTTTTGGTTTATTACAATTTGTTAATGTAATAAGACTTGTTAAGAAAAGTCAATATTTATTTTTCATTATTATATCTCCTTTATAATATTAAACTTAGATTTTTAAAAATATCATAAAATAAAAAATCCCCATATTTTATATAAAAATATATAATATCGGAGATTTTAAATCTTATTTACATGGTTTTAATGTTAGACCTAATCCAATTGTTCCAGGACCAGTATGAGCTACAACATTTAATGATAATGGTGAAACATTAACGACATATTGAGGACATAGCTCTTTTGCCTTATTTTGTGCATATTCAATTAAAGCAGGATCACTATCAGCTTCAATAATATCAATAGCATAACGTTCTGGATCAAGTCCACTATTTGCGTATTCTTGAAGAATATCCACAATAGTTTTTTTAAGACTACGGGTTACACCCACTTTATCTAAGCCGCCTTCTTTAAAGCAAAGAATTGGTTTTAAATTAATTAAATTACCAATAAGTGCAACAGCTGGAGAAATACGTCCTCCACGCTTTAAATATGTTAATGTTTCAGGAACAAATTTAACATATACTGCTTTTTTACGTTCTTCTATTGCTGCAACAACTTCATCAATTGATGCTCCTTGTGCTATCATTTCTCGTGCAGTATAAACGTGATTTAACATAAAAACACATATTGCGAGTGAATCAATAACTTTAACTTTATCACCGTATTTTTCAGCACAAACTTTAGTAAACAAATCATACATTGATGAAAGTTTATGGGAAATAGTGAAATGAATAATATAATCTGCACCTTGTGCAAATAAATTATCAAAGAAGGATTCAATCTCAAATGGTGTAGGTGTTGATGTTTTTACATTTGCACCATCACGCATCATTTTACATAATCCCTTATAATCAATGTCAATCCCGTCATGATATTCTACTCCATTAACAATTGCGTTTAATGGGAGAATGTTTAGACCAATCTTAGCAGCTTCATCACGTGGTAAAGCGCAAGTTGAGTCTGATGTAATAATTATTTTACTCATATAATACCCCTTGAATATATCTTATATTTTAATTTTCTTACATAATATTTAAGGTGTCAAGAATATTAATTTAAGCATTATAAATAAATTAAAAATTATAAAATAATAATTAATTTATTCAGTGTATACATCAAATTCATTTAAGAAATTTGATGAATATGTAGAGTGAATAATATTTTGATTATTTGTAAGTGTATTATAACAAGTATTTACATTTTCATTTGATGATTCACTAATTACACCAAATAAACAATTATCTTTTAAATATTGATTTAAATTTTCATCCTTGCAAAATTCTTTAGTAATGTCATAAACAATACTAGGCACATATTGATGATGAATCATTGAAATATCGTGTACGAAGTAACTGTTATAAGTATTAGAATAATTTGGCATTAAAAAGCAATCCGATAATTCTTTTTCTTTATTGTAATAATTATAATAATATGATTCATCAAAAGCCATTAAATAATTATCTTCATCATTTAAAACTAGATTATAGGCTTCGGTTTCTATTGCAAGAAAATTTGAACCTCCAGTCATATTGTTATAATACGAATAATCTTGAACTGGTAATTCGTAAAAATTATCATGATTATCATATTCAATTTCGTAGTCTGAATGAGTATCAGTAAATTGATTTACTAAATCGGTTATTATTTGGTCGTTACATAAAAAAGATTTATAATAAGCGACATAGACTTTTTTTGGTTTATTACAACTTGATAATGCTATAAGACTTATTAACAAAAGTAAATGTTTATTTTTCATTATTATATCCCTTTATAATATTAAAACTTAAATTCTCAATGATAACACGTCCCTTGTTCCATATAGCATAAAGGGTGCGCGTTAAATCAATAATAAATTTATACATAATATATTCTCGTTTCTGCTAGACATATATTTTTATTTTGAGAAGTCTAACATAATAATAATAATCAAGACTATATTGTATCTTTCTAAAGACTAATAACGTGTTAAAAAAAACACATTAGATAATATTTTTTATATCTAATGTGTGTATGTTTTTATAAATCTTTTATTGAATTAACATTAATAATTTTCATGAAATTTGTTTTACCAGCACCTGTAGGAGTACCTCCTGTCATAATAATAGGACTACCAGCAGGAATGTTTAATTGGTGAGCTTTAACTAATGCAAGAACTTCCATTTCTTCAATAAATTGTGGAATAGAAGGAACATATATTGGTTGAACTCCCCAACATAATCCAAGATGTAAGCAAGTTTCACGAGAACTACTAATTGATAAAATATTGCAGCATGGACGTGATTTAGAAATACGGTGAGCTGTATCACCTTTTTCAGTGAAACAAACAATAAGTTTTGCTCCAATTAAGTTTGCTGTATTTGCAACCGAGTTAGCAATAGCATCATTGTTATTTTTTTCTGATGTATCGTATGCTTCACGAGCTAAGTTTTCATAATCAAGATATTTTTCCATTGTTGCTGAAATCTTTGCTTGCATACTTGTTGCTTCAATTGGATAATCACCACTTGCTGATTCAGCACTTAACATAACAGCATCAGTACCTTGGGTAACAGCGTTAGCAACATCACTAACTTCTGCACGAGTAGGACGTGGGTATTTTTTCATTGAGTCTAACATTTGAGTTGCAGTAATAACTGGTTTACCAGCTACACGACATTTATCAATAATTTGTTTTTGAATAACTGGAACTTCTTCAGCAGGAATTTCAACACCTAAGTCACCACGAGCAACCATAACACCATCTGAAAGTTCAATAATATCATCGATATTTTCAACACCTTCAGGGTTTTCGATTTTTGCAATGATTTTCATATCAGGACGATTAAATTTCTTACAAAGTTCTTTAACGTCTTTTATATCTTGACCTCTACGGCAAAAAGAAGCAGCAATCATATCAAAGTCGTTTAAACAACCAAATTTAATATCATTTTCATCTTGTTCAGAGATAAATGGCATATTTAATTTAATATAAGGAACATTAACGCCACGACGATCAGCAATTGTGTGACTGTTTTGAGCAACAGTAATTAATTCACGTTTTTCTTCGTCTTTACCAGTAATAAGAAGATCGATATTACCATCATCTAATTTAATAATATTACCGACTTTAACATCGTCATAAAGTCCATCATATGTAATAGAAAATATTTTGTTATTACCTAACATCTCTTTCATAGAAATACGAACGACATCATCTTTTTTAATAACTGCACATCCATTTTCAAACTTATGAGTTCTAATTTCAGGACCTTTAGTATCTAACATTACAGGTAATAAGATTCCTTTTTCTTTCTCAATTCGACGAGCAATGTCAACTTTCTGTTTTTGTTCCTCATAAGTGCCGTGAGAAAAGTTAACGCGCATAACGTTCATACCAGCATCAATTAATTTTTCTACCATTTCATAAGTATCACTTGCAGGACCAATAGTACAAACTATTTTTGTTTTTTTTGAAATATTAACCATTGGGCTCACCTCATTTCATTTAATTATCTTAATTTTACAACAACATCAATCATGTCGTTCTTTAATTGTCTTTTCATTTTTAAAGCATCTTCAATATTGTAATAAGTTAAATCATTACCTTTAGAACCAATACAAATACCACTCTTACCATCTACTAATAATTCAACAGCATAGACACCCATACGAGCTGCTAAGATACGATCGTTAGCTGTTGGAGAACCACCACGTTGGATACGACCAACAACTTCTTCTCTTGTTTCAATACCGCATTCTTTTTCAATTTCTTTAGCGAATTCATGAACATCACAAATATGTTCTGTAATAATAATGATAATAGAGCGTCTACCTTGTGCCATCATATCTTTTACATTTTTAAATGTTTCTTCTTTTGACATAGGTAAGTCACTTGAAATAATAATATCAGCACCACATGCAATGCCTGCATACATAGCAAGGTCACCACAATAACGACCCATAACTTCAATAACAGAACAACGTCCGTGAGATGAAGATGTATCTCTTAACTTATCGACTGATTCACAAATTGTATTTAAAGCAGTATCAAATCCAATTGTAAATTCAGAAGATGAAATATCATTATCGATTGTACCTGGTAAGCCTACACAGTTAATTCCCATTTCGTGCAATCTTAATGCACCCATATAAGAACCATCACCACCGATAACACATAATGCATCGATACCTAATGCTTTTAAATTTTTAACAGCTAATTCACGAACTTCTTTTTCTTTGAATTCTGGTAAACGTGCTGAATGAATAATTGTACCACCACGTGTAAGAATATCAGTAACAAAAGATCTATCTACTTTTTGAATATTATTTTCTATTAATCCTTTATAACCATCATAAACGACGAACATTTCTTTTCCATAAAAAAGACCAGTTCTAATAATTGAACGAACTGCTGCGTTCATTCCTGGTGCGTCACCGCCTGATGTTAAAACTGCGATTTTATTAATTGACATAATTTAACCCTCCATAAACGAATTTACCTCTAATATTTTATCATTTTATATTAACCAATTAAACAAAAAGAAAGATATTAAATCAAAAGTTCGAAAAAATAACCGAAATTTAATATATTAATAAAAAAAACTCTCATTTTTTATATAGTGTGTATAACTAAATTTTATAAGATTTAAATTTACTTATCCACATTTTCCACAAGTTTAGGCATTAATCCACAAAATAAGTTTTTACCATTTTTTAAATATACTTACTAATGTATAATCAAGGAAGAAAAGGAGGTATAACTATGGATTTAATATGTGCTAATGATACTTTTAAAGTAGAGCTTGGTAGTATTTTAACTGATTTTGATCGTAAAGTACTTAGTGAATTATACCAACCTATAATCGGTTATACTTCTCTTAGCTTATTTTTTACTTTATGGAGTAAACACGAACGCAAAATAGCATTAGATTTTGTACCTCATCAATATATATTTTCAACAATGAAAATCAATCAACGAGATTTTTCTAGTGCTAAACGTAAACTTGAAGGCTTAGGATTATTAAGAACTTTTGTTGAAAATAGTGATGATAATACTAAAAAATACATTTATGTTTTATATTCCCCAAAATCCCCAAAAGATTTCTTTGATGATGTTTTATTTTCTGGCTTATTAACAAAGGCAATTGGCAATGAAGAAGCTAATTTAATTGCAAAATCATTTGTATCAACCCAAAAGAAAGATGAAAAATTTAAAGAAGTTACTACTTCATTTGTTGATGAATATAAGCCTAATTTTGAAGATCAATGCTTTAATAATAATCTTGGAACACTTGATAGTTATAGTCGTAAAATTAGAGCTATTAATACTGAATTTGATTTTGCTTCTTTCTTCTCCCAAATAAAAAGTGATTATATACTTGAAGAAAGAATGTTTTCTCGTAATGAATTATTAGAAATCGAGCGCGTTTCAACTTTATATGGTATAGATGAATTAACGATGTCTTCATTAGTTAATGATAACTTTGACCGTAGTAAAAAATTAGGTTCGCGTTTAGATAAAGAAAAATTTGTAGAGGCTTGTGAAAAAGAAAATAGATACTACATTAAACCACAATGTAATACTTCAAAAGAATATAACCTTGATGACCTTGATGCTGAAATTTCTTTAATGTTAACTTTATCAACTCAAGATTATCTTGTATATTTGCAAAATGGCGCTAAAGCATCCTCGGCTGATTTAAATATTGCAAATTCTTTATCAAAAGAATACGGATTAAATGTTGATGTTATAAATTGTGTCATCTATTATTCAATAAAGAAATGCGATAATAAATTAATTAAAACATATGTCGAAAAAGTTGCAGCTTCAATTGTAAGATCTAATATTACAAACGCTTTAGATGCATATCAATATTTATTTAATGAAAAAGATAAGGTTAATGCCGAAACTACTATTATCAAAACTAGTAGTAAGAAAAAAACCAAAGTCACTGAATCAAAAGAAATTGATAATGCAGATAACAATGATAGTGAAGTTGATGAAGTCCTTGCAAGTCGATTAAATCCTGCATTATGGAGGTAATTTGAATGAAACAAGTCGAAGTAAAAAAATATCGTAAAATATACAGTGATGAAGATATTGAAAAATTCATTAGTGCTAGTTTTGATCAATTACGTAGTGACACAGATGTTTATAACAAAATAAAAGAGCTTGGAGTAAAAACAAGTCAAGTGAGAGATTATTTATCACTTTTTTTAGATTTCCAAGAAGACTTTAATTGTTGTAAAAACTGTAAAGGATTAGAATTTTGTCCAAAACAACGTAAACACATGAAAATGACTTTGAAAATTGATGGTTCTATAGTTGATCGTCAATTAACATTATGTGATTATGCTATAGAAAAAATGAATCTTGATAAACAATACATTTATAGTGATTTTCCTGAAAAATGGAAAAACCATAAATTACAAGATTTAAAACCTTTAAAAGTACGAACAAATATTATTAATGCCTTAACAGATATTCTTGAAAGAAAAAATAGCAATTGGATTTATTTAACATCTAAGGATGCAAATGGTAAATCATTTATTCTAGTATCATTTTTAAATACTATAGTTAGTTTAAATCGTGGACCAGTTGCGTGTATTGATTGTAGCTTTAGAATTAATGAACTAAAAGATGAATCTATTTCAAATAAAGACGATTTCAACGTTGATTTAGAAAAATTATGTAATGTACCAGTTTTAATGTTTGATAACTTTGGTGAAGGCTATAAATCTGATTATGCGTTAGACGCTATTATTATGCCTATACTAAACGAACGTAAAAGAAGAGGTTTATTAACTCTTTTTGCAAGTGTATATAGTATAGATGAGGTAGCTCAACTATATAGCGGTCAAAGTAAGAACAAAGATAGTATTAATTTAATAAGACGAAGAATATCAAAATTATTACGCGAAGTATGTGAAGACGAAATGGTACTTGAAGGTATTCCGGTATACAAGAAAAGCACGAATTAATCGTGCTTTTTTGACTTTTAAAATTGTTTTATAATAGTATCTAATTTTGAATATAAAGTATCTATATTATTATTAGTTTCAAATAAGAAAGTAACCTTATTTCTATATTTTTTAAATTGATTAGAACTATTTAATAATATTGAACTATTAATGTCACTACCACGTTTTAAAAGGTTGTTTTTTTGATCTTCTAGTGATGCGTCAATAGCCATTGTCGCATCAACTAAATCTTCCATTTTTGATTCATATAATAACGGTATTTCTAATACTATAATTTTTTCTTTATAGTTATTATTGATAAATTCTTTTAATTTTTCTCTTACAAGAGGATGTAATATTTCTTCTAAACTTGTTTTAAGTTTTTGATTAAGAGATATAACTTTTTTAATATATTCTTTATTAACATTTTCATTAATGTAAGCTTCTTTTCCTAATAAAGAAATAACACGTTTTTGAACTTGTTTTTCATTATAAAGATTTTTAACTATTTCATCAGAAGAAATAACTTTAATATTGTTATTATTAAAATATTTAATAATTGTAGATTTTCCTGATGCAATAACTCCTGTTACACCTATAATAAAAGTTTTATCTTTGCGTCTTTGACATAACGGACAATAGGTAGTACCACGGCCATTAACAAATATTTTACGGTAACGAGCGCCACATTTATTAAAACAATTATTACCTTCTTTACCATAAGCAAGAAGTTCATTTTGAAACTTTCCATCAATTCCTTTTTCTGCATGGTAACTTTTAATAGTTGAACCACCTAATTCAATAGCTTTATTTAATACATCAATTGAATGTTTAATAATGTTTTTACAGTCATCATTAGTTAATTCATTAGCGGGTGTTAAAGGATGTAATTTACATCTAAATAATGTTTCATCTGCGTATATATTTCCAATTCCAGCTATTATAGATTGATCTAACATAACTTCTTTAATTGGTCTTTTAATATGACTATATTTATAAAGAAGATAGGAAGAATCTTTAATATCAAAAGGTTCAAGTCCTAATTTTGAAATAGGTTCTTCATTTAAATACGTCTCTTCTTTTGAAACAATCATAATTCCAAATTTTCTTGTATCGTCAAAACACATTTTACGTCCGTCATTTAAATAAAATACAACAGTTGAATATTTACTAATATCTTCATTTTGATGACATTCAATAAATTTGCCTTCCATTCTTAAATGAACAATAAGAACGTTTTTGTTTTCGAAATGAATTATCAAAAATTTACCGAGACGAGTAATATCGGTAATGTTGCTGTTTATAATAGAACTTTCAAAAGAATTAAGTGGTGAAAGTACCGTTTTTTCATGAAATACCATGACTCTAGTAATCTTATAACCAATTAATTTTCTTTTTAAAACTTCTTTTACTGTTTCAACTTCTGGTAATTCAGGCATATTTATATCCTTTCTTAGTTATTTAGCGTCGTACCAAGTCTTAGCTACTCCACCATCTACTTCTAGTTTAACATTTAATGAAACAACGTGTTCCATACAATCTTTTACTATTGCCGTTAATTCTTCAATCTCATCATTATAAACTTTAAATATAAGTTCATCGTGGATTTGTGAAACTAATACAGATTTTAAATTATGTGATTTAATTTCTGATGCAACCTTAATCATTGCAAGTTTAATTAAATCTGCAGCTGTACCTTGAATAGGTGCATTCATTGCTGCACGTTTTGCAAATTCACGAACAGCATAATTTGAGTCGAATATTTCTCTAATATAACGTTTACGGCCAAACATTGTTTTAACATAGCCGTTTTTCTCTAGTTCTTCAATTGTTGATCTTAAGAAATTACCAATTTCAGGATAAGTACTATAAAAAGCATTAATAATATTACTTGCTTCTTTTGGAGTAACTCCAATTTGATTACTTAATCCCCAACTTGATATTCCATAGACAATGCCAAAGTTAACTGCTTTTGCTTTACGACGTAAGTATGAAGGAACTTCTTCGTCTTCTTTAATATTAAATACAGCTCTTGCAGTATCAGCATGAACATCTTTTCCATTATTGAATACTTCAATTAATCTATTACAATTTGAACATTGAGCAAGTAAACGTAATTCGATTTGAGAATAGTCTAACGACAAAATAGAAATATTATCTTCTGAATAATAGAAAGATTTACGTATTAATTTACTTTCTTCATCACGAATACTAATGTTTTGTAAATTAGGTTCACTTGATGATAATCGTCCTGTAGTTGTTAATGCTTGATTAAAAATACAATGAATTTTACTATCAGGGTAAACGTATTCTGTAAGTCCATCAATGTATGTAGAAACTAATTTTGCGTATTTGCGGTATGAGATAAGTAAAGGAATAATTGGATGATCTTCAATAAGTTCATTTAATACTTCAATTGAAGTAGAACGTTTTTTGTTTTCGGGTAAGTGTAGCTCATCAAATAAAACAGTTGCAACTTGCTTTGGTGAATCAATGTTAAATTCATGACCGACCATATTTATAATTTCTGAACTTAAGTCTTTTAATTTATCTTTGAAGACAACACCTATTTCTTTTAAATCATCAACGTGTAATGGGAATCCTTCAATTTCCATATCACTAAGTACTGTAACTAGTGGAATTTCTATTTTTTGGTATAAATCCATAACGCTATTTGAAACTAAAGCATCGTTAATATTTTTTTCTAATTTCATAGCATAATATGTAAATTCCGAGGCTTTAGTTTGATTGCCGTTGCTAAAAAGACCTAAATCTTCTTTTTTACTAGACAAATTAAAACCAAATAGATTAGCGACGGATTCAGGACTATTACCTAATGATGAATCAATTAAATAAGTTGCAATCATTAAATCTGTTTTTAATCCATTTAATGAAATACCAAAACGAGATAAAGCACCACGAATCATTTTATAGTCATAAGCTATTTTATAAATTTGTTCGTCTGCTAAAACTTCTTTTAATTTAGAATCGTTTTTTAAATCATCAATATTAATATAATAAGTTTTATTGTTAGTAGTAAAAGCTAAGCCATAAATTTCAGCTTTAAAATAAGATACTTTAGTGTCTAAATCTAAATATAAAGAAATAGAGTTACCAAAATTTATATCTTTAGAATTACTTATTACTTCAAAATTTACGTCTTCTCTTAAAATAGTTTTAGTTTCTGTTTGAGAATTACTTGATTTAATTTTAGATAATAATTGCTTTAATTCATATTTTAAACAAAATTCTCTTAAATTATCAAAATCAACACCTGTATATAATGTTTGTTCTAACGTAAATGGTAATTCAATATCGGTTTTAATAATAGCTAAATGTTTACATAATTTTCCTAGTTCTTGGTTAGCAATAATTTTTTCACCTAATTTAGATTTCATATTAGGAGCAGCATTAATAATTGCTTCTAAAGAACCATATTCTTGAATTAGTTTTACAGCAGTTTTTTCACCAACTCCGGGAATACCTGGTAAGTTATCGCTTGTGTCTCCCATTAAACCTTTAAAATCTTGAATTTGTAGAGGTTCAAAGCCATACATTTCTTTCATAGTTGTAGGAGTCATAACTAATATTTCTTTTAAACCCTTTTTTAGAATATTTATAGTAATGTGTTCCTCTATTAATTGTAAAAAATCTCGGTCACTAGTATAAACAAATACTTCATAACCTTCTTTAGCAGCTTTTTTAGCTACTGAACCCGCAACATCATCACCTTCAACACCATCTTGTTCGTAGACAAATACACCCATGTCTTTTAATAATTCACGAGCAAGAGGCATTTGTTGAACTAATTCTTGTGGAACAGGTTTACGATTTGCTTTATAAGTTTCAAGTTCGTTATGTCTAAATGTTTTATGTCCTGTATCAAAAGCAACAAATATATAAAATTCTTCATCACCTTGATCAAGAATAATTTTGTTAATCATATTTGAAAATGCAAATATTGCATTTGTAGGAATACCTTCTTTAGTTTGCATTATAGGTGCACCAGGAAAACTAGTGGCGTAGAATGCTCGGAAAAGTAAAGAGTTTCCGTCTATTACTAACATTTTCTTCATTATTCTTCACTCTCCTTAAATTCATTGATTTCATCTGCAATAAAGGAATCTTTAGATTTTTGATAATTTCCTTTAATGATAAGTACTTTATTTGTTTCTAAAAACATAAGTGATTTAGCATATACAGTTGGAAATAATGTAACTTCAAGTTCATTATTTTCATCAAATACTTTTAAAAATGCCATTGGTTCACCTTTTTTTGTTTTAATAATCTTTTTAGATTTTAATAAACATGCAAAAGGAACATTTGGATAATTATGTTCAATTAAGTAATCTATAGTTCTAATACCATGATTATTTAGATAATCTTTTTTGTAAGTTAGTATAGTATTACTGATTGTAATGCCAAGAGCCTCATATTCACATTCGAAGTTTTCTAGTTCATTATCTTCGACTTTTTCATAACGTGGTCGTGGTAAAGCAACATTAGTTAATAATATCTCTTGTGGATTTGTTCCAGCAATAATTGTTGCATAACGTAATATATTAGGTTCGTTTTTGCGTAAAGAAGCACGAGATTTATCAAATAAATCTAATGCACCACTATCTATTAATTTAATAAATATTTGATCGTTTAATCCATATGGGGTTAAACGTAATGCAAATTCATAAATATCTTTATATTCACCATTTTTATTTCTTTCACCGATAATAGCTTCAATAAATTGATTGTTAATTCCGTGAATAGATGTAAGAGGTATTATTAATCCTCCTTCATGGAATTTATATTCATAGCTAGAATGGTTAATGTTAGGTAATAATAAATTAATACCTAATTTTTTCATTTCACGAATATATTCTTGGAATTTTGTATCAGAAGACGATGAACCTATTTCAAGAAGTGAGATGAAAAATTCATATGGATATTTATATTTTAAGTATGCCATTTGACAAGTAATAATTGCATAAGAAACACTATGAGATTTATTAAAACCATAGTTTGCAAATTTCACAATTAAATCATACAATGCTTCTGCTTTAGTATTGTTATAACCATTATTTAAACAACCTTTTATAAAATTATCTTTTAAATTAGTCATTTTTGAGACATCTTTTTTAGAAATAGCACGTCTAAAAATATCTGCCTCAGCTAAACTAAAGCCAGCAACCTTTTGGGTAATTTGCATAATTTGTTCTTGGTAAACAATAATACCATATGTTGATTTAAGAATGGGTTCTAACTCAGGAACTAGATAATCTATTTTCTTATTGTAATTTTTTCTTTCAGCGTACAAATTAATTTGATCCATTGGACCAGGTCTAAAAAGAGCAAGTAAAGCAACAACATCATTAAATGATGAAGGTTTTAACTTTTCAATTGCTTTTTTTATACCACTACTTTCTAATTGGAAGACACCAGCTGTATAACCTTTAGCAATTAGATTGAATGTTTCTTTAGTGTCGTAAGGTAAATTTTCGTAATCTAAAGTGATATTACGATACTTTTTAATTAAATCTAAGCATTTATGAATAATTGTTAAGTTACGTAAACCAAGAATATCCATTTTTAAGAAGCCTTGATTTTCAAGATGATTCATTTCGTATTGGCAAATAGTTAATCCATTACTTTCATTAATAATAGGCATTTCATCAATAATTGGATTGTTGTTTAAAACAATACCAGCAGCGTGAATACTTGTTTGGCGAGGTAAGCCTTCAATTTTACTTGCAAGTTTTACATAATTTAAATAATATTCATCGGAATCAACTAATTCTTTAAATGCAGGTACGTATCTATATGCATCATGCAAATTGATTTTATTATCAGGAATTGATTTGGATAAAGAATCAATGATTTTAGAAGGATAACGATACACACGTCCTATATCTCTTATTGATTGCTTTGCACCAATAGTTTGAAATGTGATGATATTTGAAACTCTTTCTTGACCATATTTATTTACTAAATAAGAAACAACTTGATCGCGTTTAATATCTTCAAAGTCCATGTCTATATCAGGCATTGAAACACGTTCTTTATTTAAGAAACGTTCAAATAATAAATCATATTTAAGAGGATCTACAGTAGTAATACCTAAGAGGAACGCAACTAAAGCACCAGCAGCACTACCACGACCAGGGCCTACTAAAATGTTATTTGATTTAGCAAATAAGACATAGTCTGCAACAATTAAAAAATAGTCACAATAGCCCATATTGTTAATAACTTCTAATTCATAATTAAGACGATTAAAATAATCATTATTTTTTAAATTCAATTTTTCTAATTCATCAAAACATTCCTTTTTTAATATTTCATATGCATTGTCATTTGAAAATTTTAACATATGACCACGTTTTTGATTGAAATCAAAATTTACTTTTGAAACTAATTCGTAAGTGTTACTTATTTCTTCTTCTGTGTAATTTAATTTAATAGTTTCTTCACTTGGAAAATAATAAGGACCACTTTTCTCATTTATTTCTAATATTTTCTCGTTTGCAATAGCGTCAGTAATTTCAAGTACTATAGCATCACTTGGTTTTACATATCTAATCCAAGGGAAAGCAATAGTTTTATATGAGTGATTCTTTGCAAAAGTTCTTATCGAAGATATTTTTTTATCATCATCGTGAGAGTAATTTTCAATTCCTAAATAGAAATCCTTAAAAAGATTGCTGAAATTAAATAATTCACGAGTATCTTCCATAAAAAGTTCAAAATTATTTGTAATAGTAGGAAGAACACAAATTAGATTTTTAAAATAATCCTTTAAATTTAAATTTATATTATTTGATTTAGTAACTTCAGAAGATATTTTTATTAATGAACGATAACCTTCTTCGTTTAATGCAAAAATGGATATTAAAAAACGTTCATTAAGCAAAGTGACTTCAATATCAATGCCAAATATAGATCTAAGATTATTCTTTTTAGCTAAATCTTCAAATTCTGGAATACCAGACATAGTATGTAAATCACAAAGACCAATACCAGGATATTTGTTTTTTAAAGTAGTATTAAAAATACGTTCAAAGTTTAAACCACTTTGAAGTATTGAATAGCCTGAGTAAATGTGTAATGGTATAAAGTTCATAGTATTAATCCTTCAACATATTTTAACATATATTTTATACTTTTAAATATTTTAATATTTATATATTATAATTACGTATAAAAAAATAAAAGTCCTTATAGAAGGACTTTAGAATTATTTATTTGATTTGTGTGTTTTGATTACTTCATCTAATTCTTTAATTAATTGAGGAAGTTCATCAAGATTTTTAATTTCACAACCTGAAGCTTGGTCATGTCCACCACCATTGAAATGGCTAGCTACTTCATTAATTGCAAATTGTTTTGAACGAATTGAAACTTTCCAAACATTTGTTGCTGGGTTTTCTGTAATTGAACACCAAATTTCAATGCCGTCAATATTTGAGAAAACATTAACGTTTTCTTTACCTCTTTCTGGTGTAATTTTAAGTTTTTGTTGAATATCAATTGGTAAAACATAATAAGCAACACCTTGTTTTGAAACTTTGAAATGATTTAAAACATAAGCTGTTACTTTTAAGTCATCAATTTGTTTAACATACATTTTTTGATAAACATCTTTTGATAAATCAAAACCGGTTGAAATTAATTGATTTGCAACTTCAAATGTATGGGATGAAGTTGAATTAAATAAGAAACGACCACTATCGCCTACAATTGCACTATAGAAATATGAAGCTGCTTGTTTTGTCATAACAAATTTATTACCAAAACTTAATAAAATATTAACAACTAATTCACTACATGATGCTAATTCATCATAAACAATATTGATATTGCCATATGAATCAACATTTGGATGGTGATCAATTTTAATAATATACTCAGCTTTGAATAATCTATCATCACTAATACGTTTTCTATCACTACAATCTAATGAAATTGCTAAGAATGGCTTTTCTTCAAAAAAGCTATCTTCTAATTTTTCCATATATGGATAAAGACGTGGTGTAAATGTAACGTGGTCTTCACCAGTCACGTGAATATCTTTATTAGGGAAATTATCTTTTAACCAAGTATATAAACCCATTTGAGAGCCTAATGCATCAAAGTCTGGCATAATATGACGGAAGATAACAATACGATCATATTTTTTGATTTGTTTTAATACTTCTTTAATATCTTTTGTAGATTTTTTTACTTTATCTTTTAATATATTTGTATATTGCATAACATATACCTCCAATTAAATATTATATCTCAAAAGTATTAGTTTATAAAGGAAAAACCCTTTAAAGATTAATATGTGATTTTTTTTATTATTTCTATCAAAACAAAAATAAAATTAATATTTTCCATTACATTGACAGCACATATAAAAATCTCATAAAATAATATTAAGAAGTATCTTTAATACTTAAGGAGGAATTGCGATGTCCAAATTTAAGGAAAACCAAAAGAAATTTATTGTTGAAGAAGCTGCTAAACTTTTTGTTGAACGTACAATTGAGGGAGTAACTATGACTGATATTGCTAAAGAAATTGGTATTGGCGAAGCTACTTTATATCGTTATTTCGGTAAAAAAGAAACCATTGTTTGTTTAGCTGGTGCTCATGTTTGGGACTTACATCTTAATAAGTATTATTTATCGTTAAAAGAAAATAATCAAAATTTATCTGGTTATGATTTAATTGTTAAATTTTATAATTCCTTTTATTATGTTTTTAAAAATGACGCAAAATGTTTAAGCTTTATTTTAAATTTTGATAACTATGCATCTCGTAAGAAAATTCCTGTTGAAGAATTAGAGCCTTATGATTCTAAACTTGCTGAAATTAAAAATGAATTTGATAAAGCATTTAAAATAGGTGTTGAAGATAATTCAATCCGTGCTGATATTGATCGAGATGTTTATTATTACGCAACAACACGTTCTCTTCTTTCAATGGTAGGCAAATTATCTCAATCTGCAATTGTCTCTAGTGACCGTAATGTATCTAGTTTATACCAAATTGAAATGATTATTGATATCTTTACTAAATACATAAGAAAATATTAAATATGTGATAGAAAAAAGCGATTTTATGTTAAAACAAAATGAAATCGCTTTTTAAATTATCAAAATACTATAAAATTATCAAAAATCTATAAAAGAATTTATTTAAACATAATAAATGTAAGGGTTTTCACTTATAATTAAAGTGTAGAAATCGAATGGAGGATAATATGGAATACATTGTAAAATTAAGCTATAAGACTGACACTAAATTAATAATTTTAAATAATGTTCGTGCTCCCTTTAGCAACAATGATTTGACTTTAGATATTGAGGAATCTGAAGTTAAAAATGGTATTAAAATTTTTGCTAATGTTAAACCTAAACAAAAAATTACATTACAAAGTTTTGAATTAACAAAGACGCAAGAATATGATAAAAACGATGTTGTATTTGTAAATGGTTATCAATCTTGGACTGACTCAAGAGAATTTTTATTAAATGAAAAGATGCCAAATATGAATAAATTACCTCGTATTGTAAAAAACGCATTCTGTTTTGAATCGTATGGCGATTGTTTCTTTAAAAAATATACTGATCGTCGTGGCGTTTTCCATGGCTTTACATATTCTTATATAAGAAATAACGATACATATCATTTATGGGCTTCGCTTAATGATTTTAATGCTTATACAATTTTTAATTACGATGTTAAGAAGAAAACTGTAAGAGTTGAAAGTGATATTTGTGATTTAGAAGTTGAAGATAAGTTTACATTACTTGAATTTATTGAAGTGACTGGTGATGAAAAAGAAGTATTTGATTTATGGAAGAAATTATTCCCTCTTCCAAGAATTAAAGTTCAACCTACTAATGGATTCTGTTCTTGGTATAACTATTACCAAAACATTAATGAAAGTATTATTTTAGAAAACTTAGAAGAAATTCATCAAGCTGGTAATAAATTATTCCAAATTGATGATGGATATCAACCTTTTGTTGGTGATTTCTTGAAAATAAATGAAGAAAAATTCCCAAATGGATTAAAACCAATTGTTGACGAAATTCATTCTTATGGAATGAAAGCTGGTGTTTGGATGGCTCCTGTTGCATGTGAAACAAAAAGTGAGATTGCACAAACTCATCCGGATTGGTTAATTAAAGATAAAAACGGTCAACCAATATTTGCTGGTGGTAATTGGTCAAAATTTTATGGCTTAGATATTTATAATCCTGAAGTTCGTGAATATATAAAAAGTATTTTAAGACATATGGTAAAAGATAATGGTTTTGATTTCTTAAAACTTGATTTCTTATATTCAGTATGTTTGTTACATGTCCCAAATAAAACACGTGCTCAAGTAATGCGTGATACAATGGAATTTATTCGTGAAAATTCATTTGGTGCTGAAATATTAGGCTGTGGTGTTCCTCTAGTATCTGCAGCTGGTTTAGTTGATTATTGTCGTATTGGTTGCGATGTTTCATTAAAATTTGACGATGTTTGGTTTATGAAATATATGCATCGTGAAAGAATCTCAACTAAATTAACTTTACTTGACACAATTTCTCGTCGTCATTTAAATGGTTACTTCTTCTTAAATGATCCTGATGTTTATTTGTTAAGAGAAGAAAATATGTCAATGAATTTTGAACAACGTAAATCATTAGCATTAATCAATCATATTTTTGGTAGTATCTATCTAACATCTGATAGTATTGCTAACTATAACGATGAAATGAAAGAATTCTATAAAGAATGTTTAAAATTTAAAGATTTTGAATATAGCAATGTAAAACGTATTGCTGGTAATTATGAATTTGATTTAACAAATGGTGATGAAAAATACCATTTTGTATATAACATTAAGAAAGGTATATTAAATTATGGAAAAATCTAAAGAAATATTTGGAAACCCTGTCCCTGAAAAAGTATATAAAAAAGCTTTAAAAAATAAGAAAAAATTTCAAAAGAAATTTGGTAACGAAGATAACATCACATATCATCTAAAAGCTGAATTAAACAGCACTTTAAAAGATTTAGATGTTATGGAATTATCATTAAGTGACAATAACAAAGAATTAAAATTAAAAGATAATGCTGTTATCGTTGGTAACATCCGTATGGGCTTTGGCCACTATCGTATTTCTATTGCTATGGCATCTGCTGCTAAAGCATTAGGATACACACCTTATTGGATTGCTTACAATAATTTACCTACAACTGGTGGTAAAGTTATTGAATATCAAAATAAATTATATTCAATGGGTTCACGTTTATCTCAAAAGAGTAAATTATTCAACAAATTATATTGGGAACCATTAAACTCAGAAGGATTCCGTCAATATACATATAATGCTGGTGACCAAAAAAATGCTGAATTATTAGTCCCAGTATTAAAAGATTTCCCAAAAGATACACCTTATATTGCTACTCACGCATGGCCTGCACAAGGTGCTGTTCATGCTGGTATGACTCACGTAGTTGAAGCAATTCCTGATAACTGGCCAATGGCTTTACACTTATCAGAAGGTGCTATTCATACAGTTCAAACCCCATTTGCTTATTTAGGCTATAAAAAACTTAATGGTATGAACAAAAATAAAGATTTAAAACCAATGCCAGATGGTGTCTTATTTAATGTTGGTCACTATATTGATCACGAATTAGTTTCTAACTTAAAAGAAGATACAGCTCGTCGTGTTGCTCGTTTAGAAAATGGTAAAGCATTACGTTTCTTAATGACAATTGGTGGTGCTGGTGCTCAATACAATTTATTTAAAGATATCATTGAATTCTTAATTCCATATATTCAAGCTGGTAAAGTTAATTTATTTATTAACTATGGTGACCACTTAAATGTTTACGAAAAGATGGTTAAAAACGTTAAAGAATATAATCACTTATCACACCAATATTTTGATAACTATGAAGAATTCAAGAAAATGGTTGCATCATTAACAGATGACACACCTTGTGGTATTACAAGTATTTACCATAAAAATATTTTTGAAGCAGTTTACTCAACTAATATTTTAATGCGTGAAGCAGATGTAATGATTACAAAACCTTCTGAACTTGCTTTCTACCCTGTTCCAAAATTAATGATTCAAAGAGTTGGTGGACATGAAGCCTATGCTGCAGTTCACGCAAGTGAAATTGGTGATGGTACTTGGGAATGTCAAACAATTAAAGAAATTGGTTCTATGGTTCGCTTAATGTTAACAAGTAATGAACCATTATTAGAAATGAACCGTAATATTTTAAAACAATATGAATTAGGCACATATAATGGTGCTTATGAAGTAGTAAAACTTGCTGTTGGTAAAAAAGACTAAAATTAATTATTAGGAGGTTCATAACAATGGAAATATATGATGCTATAAGTAGCCTTGTAGAATTTGGCTTACAAAATGAATTCTTTGAAAAAGATGACAAGGTATACATTATAAATAAGTATTTGCACTTATTTAATCTTGAAGATTATAAAGAAGGTAATAGTTCATACTTAATTTCTGAAGTCATGAACTTCCTTTTTGATTATGTAAATGAAAATAAGATATTAACGTTAGAAACAGTTGCTGATAAAGATAATTTTGATGCTTATGTTATGGACGTAATGTTACCTCGTCCACATGAGATTATTTCAAAGTTTTATAATCTTTATCAAAAAAATCCTAAAATTGCAACTGCATGGTTTTATGATGTATCAATTTTAAATCGTTATATTAGAGTTGACCGTTTAGCAAAAAATATTAAATTTAACGCTAAAGGAACAAAATATGATTTAGATATTACTATAAATTTATCTAAACCAGAAAAAGACCCAAAGGAAATTGCTCGTTTAAAAACATTAGTTTCATCTTCATATCCTAAATGTGCATTATGTATTGAAAATGAAGGATTTTATGGTACTTTAAGCAAAGCTGCAAGAAGTAATCATCGTATTATTCCTTTAAAATTAAATAATGAAGATTTCTATTTTCAATATTCACCTTATGGATATTATAACGAACATTGTATTGTCCTAAAAAAAGAACATTCAGCAATGAGTATTTGTCCTGAGACATTTAAACGTTTATTAGATTTTGTAAGCCAATTTCCACATTATTTCTTAGGTAGTAATGCTGATCTTCCAATTGTCGGGGGTTCAATTTTAAGTCATGAACATTATCAAGGTGGAAATTATACATTCCCAGAAGCAAAAGCTCCATTAAAATATAAATTTAAAGTTAATGGATACGATAATGTTGAATGTGGTATTGTCTCGTGGCCTATGTCAGTTATTAGATTAAATTCAAATAACAAAGAAGAAATGATAGAACTTGCTTCTCATATTTTAGATCATTGGAGATCATATAGTGATGAAGAAAATGATATCATAGCTAATGATGGTGAACCACATAATACTATTACTCCTATCGCTCGTATGAATAATGGTTTATACGAATTAGATTTAGTATTACGTAACAACCGTACTTCAAAAGAATACGAAGATGGAATTTTTCATCCTCATAAAGATATTCACCATATCAAAAAAGAAAATATTGGTCTAATTGAAGTTATGGGATTAGCAGTTTTACCAGGTCGTTTAAAGGAAGAATTAGAACTTGTTAAGCAAAATTTACTAAAAAATGGAGAAATTAGTGAAAAAATTGAAAAACATTTAAATTGGATATCATATTTAAAGCAAAACTATGCTAATATAAATGCTGATAATATTGATGATATTATTAAACATGAAGTAGCAATTAAATTTGAGAGATGTTTAATTGATGCTGGTGTGTACAAAGAAACAAATAAAGGCTTGGAAGGTTTCAAAAAATTTATCGATACATTGTAGATATGAAGGAGATTTGCATCATCTATGATAATTAACGTTGATAACAAGATTGTTAATAATCAAAACAACACAATTATTAGTCTAACTAATAACTGTGGTTTAAAAGCGACTTTTATGAGTTTAGGTGCAGCTATTTATTCATGCTCAGTAACTAAGAGTAATGGTGAAGAAGTTGAATTATTAGTTGTTCCAGAAAAATTAGAAGACTTTTATCATGATGATTTTTACTTTGGTAAAACAATAGGTCGTGTTGCCGGTCGTATCAATAATGGTATTTTAAAATTTGAAGGCAAACAATATGAACTAGATAAAAACTGGAAAGGCATAAATAATCTACATGGTGGATTTAAAGGTGTCTCAACTCAAAATTTTGAATATGAATTTCTCGCCCAAAATAAATATTGGGATATAACATTTAGACATAAAGTATTAGAAAACAATGATGGTATTCCAGGTAATGTTAATTTATCTGTTGTTTACCGTGTATACGATCGTGAAAATAAAATAGTTGTTATTTATAACTATATTGCTAATAGAAGTACTGTATGTTCTTTTACAAATCATGCTTGTTTTAATCTTAATGGTAATAAAGGTGATGCTTTAAAACATAAGTTAATGATTAACGCAAGTAAATTTATGGAAGTTGATGAAAACCTAATTCCTGTTAGACAAGGAAAATGTGCTGGGGTAATGAATTTTACAAAACCACGTGAGATTGGCGAACAAATTGAAGATTCTTATTTACAAAATTCAATAACTAAAGGATATGATCATCCTTTCTTATTAAATACAAAGAACTCAGATGAAACAGCAGCAGTATTAGAAAACGATGATGGAAGTATTTCATTAACTTTAAAAACTTCTTATCCTTCTTTAGTTTTATATACTGATAACTATCCTACAAAATTTAAATTACTTAAAGGTGGTAAAGACCAAAAATATAAAGGTGTTTGTCTTGAACCTAGTTTTGTTCCAAATTCTTGCAATTTAAAAAATCCTGAAGGTATTTATATTGAAGGACGTAAACTTTATACTCAATTAACCGAATATATTTTTGAAGTAAAATAAAAAAACATAACAAAAAAAGTAACGAAATAATCGTTACTTTTTGTTTTTTCTTATTCTTCTATTTTTGGTTCTTCGTTATTTTTTTCTTCTACTTCGTTATTTTGATCTTTAGTGTCTTCTAATTGCTTTTTCTTAGAAGGTTTTAAGAATTGATTCATAATAACACCAAATAAGATAGCACAACCCGAACTATTTAATTCAATGATTACGTTTGAACTATCATATACGCTGTTTAAGCCTTTTAATACCGAAATTGTTAGGCCACCTAAACCAATAATTAGAATAGTAGACATAATACAAATGTTTCTATTTTCACCAAAATCAACTTTGTTTTTAATAAGTGTTTGGAAACCACTACATGCAACAAATCCATAAAGAATAATAGATGTACCACCTAATACGCAATGTGGAATTGTTTGAAGCAAACAAGAAATAGGTGTAAATAAACCAAATGTAACTGCTAAGATACCAGCTACTAAAACAACACGAGCTGAAGCATTTTTTGTTGTAGCAATAACTCCAACGTTTTCGCCATATGTACAAGCATTAATACCAGCTGCTGGGCCAGTAATAAGCATTGCCACTGCGTTACCAGTGATTGTTCTTTGTAGACCAGGATCTTCAATTAAATTACGACCAGTAATATTTGATAAATTCATGTGATCGCCTAAGTGCTCACAGAAACATACAAATGATAATGGTACGAATGCAAGTACAATTAAGCCGATTTGAGTCCAGTCAAAGTTAGCAAAATCAGCTCTTAAAATTAAGAATGATTCTTCAGTACCTGGTACAAACATTTTCCAGTTAAAGAATGCTTGGAACCAATCTCCAACTGAATTACATGTAAAGTTTTTTACTAATGGTTGGAAGTCCATGATTTTTAAATAATCAATATTAAATGCTAAACCAAATGCTGTGAATATAGCAGCAAGTGCATAACCACAACCAATACCAATAATAAATGGGTATAATCTAATTTTTCCTTTTGCTTTTGAACTACAGAAAGCTGAAATAAATAAAGTAACTAAAGCACAGAATAATGCTACTAAGTTATATGATTGATTACTTGCACCAGATGCTTTTGTGACGTTTGTAATAGCAGATGCCGCAAGAGATAAACCAATAACCATAATTGTAGGACCTACAACAATAGGAGGTAATATTTTATCAATCCATTTGGTACCGAAGAAATGAATTATAATACCAATAATAAAGTAAACAACAGCAGCTAAGATTAATCCTAAAACAGCAGCTGTGTAGTTACATCCCCCTGCTTGCCATACAGCACCCGTCATTAATGCTGATGCAACCGGCATCATAAATGGGAAACTTGATCCCATATACATTGGTGAACGCTTCTTGGTAATTAAGATATAGGCAATTGTTCCTAAACCTGAAGCTAAAATTGTAGCACTAATTGGGAAATTTGCTGTACCACCATTAGCAGCTACAGTAGCGTTGATAACAATTGGGACAGTAATTGTTGAAACAATCATTGCTAAGATGTGTTGCAAAGCAAAGATTAACATTTGACTAAACTTTTTAGGTTTATCATCAATGCCAATTACCATTCCGGTATTTTGTTCTTCCATTATGTTCTCTCCTTTTCTATGAATAAAAATTCATAACATTAATATTTTAATATTTTTTATATAGTTTACGCAACGAAATAATTAACAATTAATTATAAAATATATAATAAAAACCCATTGCGTTCGAGCAATGAGTTCATATTTTAAAATTATTCAGTTTTTGAATCTTTATTATATGATTCTTCGTGATAAGCAAGTTTTTCTTCCATTGATAAGTTTTCTTTGAAATTAGGGTTTGGAATATTACCAGCATCAATATCAGATAATAACTTATCATAAAATGGTTCATCAATGATGTAATTTTTCTTAATGATAATGTATTGAACTAGATATAATATTGCAGGGAAAAGAGCTAAGCCACATGCTAAACCAAATACTTGCCAGAAGTTAGCACCTTGTAATAAGTTAGTTGCAGCAGCTGTTAAAGCTTCTGAAGTTGTAGCATAGCTTTCAGGATTAGTTACGTGGCCTGAAATTGCTGTATTAAATTCTTCAAGTGTTGTTGTACCTTCAGCAACTTGACCAGCAAGTGTTTCCCAACCTGAAATTGTTTGAGTTAACACATATACACCTGTAATCATTAAACATAAGTATAAGATTGCACTTTCGAATGCTGCTGCAAGTTTAACCATGAATGAACGAACTGTAAAGATAATTGATTCATTACGCTTGCCATTTTTCCATTCATCAAATTCAATTGTGTTAGATAACATAACAAGAATTGCAAGATAAATAACACCTTGACCAGCAAAACAAATAAGAGCAAGGAATGAGAAGATTCCAACATATGGCCAAGTTCCACCAACCCATTTAGGATCGATTAAACAGAACCCAAATAATACTAAGTATGAAATAACTAAAATCCATGTACATACTTTAACAATTTGAGCACGTGTGAATTTTTCAGCAATTTTTGCATATAATGCTTGAGAAGCAAGTGAGCCAATTGCAAATACAACAGTAACGATTGTGATAAATGTACCATTATAACCCAACTTAACATAGAAGAAGTTAGTACCTAATGTTGTGACTAAACCAGAAGCAATAGTGTAAATTAATACAACGAAGACCATTGTAACTAGTTGTTTATTACGGAAGATAATTTTAAACATTTCTTTAATTGTTATTGGTTTTTCAACTAATTCAGAATTGTCTTTATCTTGAACAACAAAGTAAACCATTACTTGAGATGAAATAAGTAAGACAGCACAAATGATAGAATAAATTCTATAAACTTGAACCATGTTACCAGTTTGTAAGAATGGAATTAATCCACCAGTAATAAATGAACCTAACGAAGCAAAGATAGCAACTAAACCAGTTAATTTATCACGGACGTTTTTAGAACGAGCTAAGTGAGGTAATAATGACCAGTAAGAGACATCATTAACTGTGAATGCCATACCAAAGAATAAATAGGCTACTCCAAGGTAAGCAACATATGCCCAGCCTTTTAGACCGGGTGATAAGAACATCATAACAAGAAAAGCAGCCGATGCCACAGAACCCCATAAAATATAAGGTTTATAACGTCCTTGTTTTGAATGTGTGTTTGAAATAATTGTCGACATCATAGGATCGTTAAATGCATCCCAAATACGACAAGCAATTATGATGCCAGAGAGGACTGAAAATTGCAAAGCGGATAATCCAGCAGTATATTGGATAAATGTTAAGAAAAACAAACTTACAAGAACATAAGTTAAATCTCTGAATGTACAGCCTGTAGAAAATCCCCATTTGTTACGATTGGATAATTCATTTTCCATAATATTTTTCTCCTTATTTTTATCTTATCATTTTTATTTTATCATTTTAAGCACATATTAAAAGCGCTTTCATTTTTTTAAATTGATGTATAATAATACTAGAGGAAGAAAATATGGAACATTCAAATTGGTTTAAAAACGCTGTTATATATCAAATATATCCTTTATCATTTTGTGATAGTAATGGAGATGGTATAGGAGATATAAATGGTATTACATCAAAACTTGATCATTTAGTTAAATTAGGAGTTAATTGCGTATGGCTTTCTCCAGTTTATAAAAGTCCTCAAGAAGATAATGGGTATGATATTTCTGATTATTACGATATCGAACCTATGTTTGGTACACTAGATGATTTTAAGAAAATGTTAAAAGAAATGCATAAAAGAGGCATTAGATTAATTATGGATTTAGTTATGAATCATACAAGTTCAGAACATAATTGGTTTAAAGAAGCTAAAAAATCTAAAGAATCACCTTATCATGATTATTATATATTTAAAAAAGGAAAAGGTAAAAATGGGAAAAAGCCACCAAATAACTGGACAGGTTTTTTTGGTGAAAAAGCTTGGGAATATAATGAAGAAACTGATGAATGGTACTTACATTTATTTGCTAAAGGTCAACCTGACGTTAATTGGGAAAATCCTAAATTACGTGAAGAATATAAAAAAATTATTAAATATTGGTGTGATATGGGGGTAGATGGCTTCCGTTGTGATGTTATTAATCTTATCTCAAAAGACCAAGAATTTAAAAATGGTAAAGAATTATTAATTCTAAAAGGTGGTAAATCATATATTAATGGACCAAGATTACATGAATATTTACATGAAATAAATGTAGATGTTTTAGATAAATATGATGTAATGACAGTAGGTGAAACAGTATTTTCATCCCTTGATGATATGAAATTAATGACAGATTTATCTCGTAAAGAATTATCGATGGTTTTTAATTTCGACCATACTTCTGTTGATAATTATTTAGGTGTCAAATGGTTAATGCGTCGTTTTTCATTAAAACGTTTTAAAAAAGTATTAGATTTTTATCAATATGGTTTAAAAGATATTGGTTGGAATTCTTTATTTTTTGAAAATCACGATCAACGTCGTTCACCAGGTAGATTTGGTACTAGCGATAAAGAATATCGTGTTACAAGTGCAAAGATGTTAGCGACTTCTATATATTTATTAAAAGGAACACCTTTTATTTATGAAGGTCAAGAAATAGGTATGACAAATACTGATATTAAAGACATTAAAGATTATGTAGATGTTGAAACACACAATGTTTATAAAACAATGAAAAAATTACCTTTACCACGTAGTTACATTAAAAAAAGTATTGCAAACGGAACACGCGATAATGCTCGTACACCTATGCAATGGAATAATAGTGAATACGCTGGATTTTCTATAAATAAACCTTGGTTAAAGGTAAATGATAATAAAGAATATATTAATGTAGAAGATAGTTATGAAGATGAAAATTCTATCTTTAACTATTATGTAAAATTAATAGAATTTAGAAAAAATGAACCATTAATTATTGATGGTGAATTTATAGATATTATGCCTAAAAATCCTAATATTTATGCTTATTTAAGAAAAGGAAAAGATGAATCTTTATTAATACTTTGTAATTATAAAAAAAGACGTATTAAAGTTAAATTAGATAAATATTTACCAAGAGAATACGAAGTTAAATTAAACAATTATGAAGAATTTAATAAGGAGGCTTTAGGGCCATATCAAGGAGTAGTATTAAAATTTAAAAACAACATAAAAAGCACGAAATAATCGTGCTTTTTTAATTATCATTTTAATTATTTTAAATTTAATAATCTGACTGTATCACGTGCAATCATTACTTCTTCATCTGTTGGAATAACGATTAATTTAATCCTTGAGTTTGGAGTTGAAATAATTCTTTCAACACCATGGCATTCATTAGCTTCTTCATCAAGTTCAACACCTAAAGCTTCTTTAATTGCATCACAAATACGTTTACGATAGTAAGGTACGTTTTCACCAATACCTGCTGAGAAGATGATTGCGTCTGCACCACCTAAACGAACATAGTATTGACCAATGAAATCAGCGATTCTTCTAACGAACATATCGTTACATAATGCACATCTTTCATTACCTTCTTCTTGAGCTTTTTGGATATCACGAGTATCGTTTGAAACTCCTGAAATGCCTAGCATACCAGATTTTTTATTTAATTCTTGGTATACTTCTTCAGCTGATTTACCTGTACATTGAATAATGTAATTAAATACAGTTGGATCAATATCACCACAGCGTGTACCCATCATGATACCACCTAATGGAGAAAGACCCATTGAAGTTGCAACACATTTACCATCTTTAACAGCACTAATAGAAGCGCCACTTCCTAAGTGACATGTAATTAATTTTAAATCTTTACGACCATCAAAATGTTTTGATGCTTCTTGAGTTAAATATAAGTGAGAAGTACCATGAGCACCATAACGACGTACACCATACTTTTCATAATATTCATATTTAACTGGATACAAATAATCTTGTGGTGCCATTGTTTGGTGGAATGCTGTATCAAAAACAGCAATGTTACCAACATTTGGTAAAACTTTTTTGAATGCTCTAAAACCAATTAAGTGAGCACCATTGTGTAATGGTGCGAGAGGTATTAAAGATTCAATCTTATCTTCAGTATCTTTATCGAAGATTGCTGAATCTGCAAAGTATGAACCACCTTGAACGATACGATGGCCTACACCACCAATTTCTTCTAATGATTTGACAATACCTTCACTTAAAAGATTATCTAAAAGATATTGGACCGCTACGGCATGGTCTGGTAATGGTACAATTATTCTTTTTTCTTTTCCATCATGTTTGATTTCAAAAATACCATCATCGTGGCCAATTCTATCAGCAATACCTTTACAAATAACCTTTTCTTCTGGCATTTCAAATAATTTAAATTTTAATGAACTACTTCCGGCATTAACTGCCATTACTTTTACTGACATATTTTTTCCTCCGATACGTTAATAATTTTAGTATAAAAAACTAATTACGTAAAGTAAAAACTATAATTGAAATTTTCGTAAATTTCGAAAGAGTTTAGAAAAATTTCGATAAAATCTCTCTTATAAGGTTTATTTAAATGCTATAAATTGGTAAAATTTAATTATCCAGGAGGTTCTATTATGGCTTATGGTTTATTAGCTGACTATTTAAATGGTCAATGTATTGATGGATTTAGATATTTTGGTGCCCATTTTGAAAACCATGATGGTGTTGACGGTGTCATGTTCAGATTATATGCTCCAATGGCTGATGATGTATCAGTAATAGGAGAATGGTCTAACTGGGATATGTACGCTCATAAAATGAATAAGATTGATGATTGTGGAGTTTGGGAATTGTTTATTCCTGGACTGAAGGATTATCAATGTTATAAATACCATTTTAAAAATGCAAAAGGTAAATACGTAGATAAAGCTGATCCATATGCTTTCTATAGTGAAAATAGACCTGCTACATGTTCACGTTTATATGATTATCAAAATTATCCTTGGCACGATCAAGATTTTATGAATAATCGTGGCGGTCGTGGATTTGGAAATGCGATGAGTATTTATGAAATGCATGTTGGTAGTTGGCGAAAAAAACCTGATGGAACTTTTCCATCTTATGAAGAAGTCGCTGAGGAATTAATTCCTTATTTAAAAGAAAATGGCTATACTCATGTTGAAATTATGCCAATTACTCAATATCCATTTGATGGCTCTTGGGGCTATCAAGCAACTGGTTTCTTTAGTGTAGATGCTCGTTATGGTAATCCTAAACAATTAATGCGTTTAATTGATTTATTACATTTGAATGGTTTTGGAGTTATTTTAGACTTTGTTTTAGTCCATTTTGCTATTGATAAGTATGCATTAATTGAATACGATGGAACTCGTATGTTTGAGTATAAGAATAGAAAAAATACTTTCTCTCAATGGGGAAGTGCTTTATTTGACTTAGGAAAAAATCCAGTTCGTTCATTCTTAATGTCAGCTGTTAACTATTTCTTGTGTTATTACCATTTTGATGGTGTCCGTGTTGATGCGGTTTCAAATATTATTTATTGGCACGGTGATAAATCAAAAGGTGAAAATAGTGGCGCAGTTGAATTTATTAAACGTTTGAATGCGAAAATTCATATTGAACACAATGATGTTATGATGATTGCGGAAGACTCTTCTGATTATCAAGGTGTTACTAAGCCAACTGAATATGGTGGTTTAGGATTTGATTATAAATGGGATTTAGGTTGGATGAACGATACTTTAAAGTATTACGCAAAAGATCCTATCTATCGTAAATATGACCATCATATGTTAACTTTCTCAATGGCATATTTCTATAGTGAAAACTTTTTATTACCATTGTCTCACGATGAAGTAGTTCACGGTAAAGGAACTATTATCAATAAAATGTGGGGCGATTATAATCAAAAGTTCCAACAAATTCGTAATCTTTATACTTATATGTGGGCTCATCCTGGTAAAAAGCTCAATTTCATGGGTAATGAACTTGGAACATTTGATGAATGGAATGAAAATAAATCATTAACTTGGGATTTATTAAGATATCCAATTCATGATTCACTTAAAAGAATGGTTCGTGATTTAAATCTTATTTATCAAAGTGAACCTGCTATGAAATATGATGAATATAATCCAAATAACTTTCATTGGTTAATGGTTGATAACTGTGATCAAAGTGTCTATGCCTTTGAGCGTAGTGCTGGTGACAATGAAGTATTGGTGTTTATATTTAATATGACTCCTAATTATTATGATCAATACGATGTAGGAGTTAATCGTTATGGTACTTATGTTGAAATCTTTAACTCTGATAAAGATGTTTATGGTGGATACAATAACTATAATGGCAAGAATATGCGTGCACGAAAGAACGGTCCTGAAAATAGACCTTATAAAATTACAATTAAATTAGCATCTTTCGGTGCAATGATTTTAAAACTTAAGAAATAAAGGGGATATTTATGTTTAAAAATAAAGAAGAATTTAAACAAGAATTTGCAGAACGTTTAGACAAAAGCTACGGTCAAGATGTTGAAAGTAGTGATATTACTGAACGTTACTTTGTTCTTGGCTCAATGGTAAGAGATTTTGCTAACTCTTGTTGGCGTAAAACAAAAGAAAAAGTTGAAAATGATGAAAAACGCAGTTTAATTTATTTCTCAATGGAATTCTTAATGGGACGTTTACTTGTAAACAACATGCAAAATCTTGGCATTTATGAAGTAGCTAAAGAAGGATTAAAAGATTTAGGAATTAATATTCATGAACTTGAAGAAGTTGAATCTGATGCTGGTTTAGGTAATGGTGGCTTAGGACGTTTAGCTGCTTGTTTTATGGATTCAATTGCTTCACTTGGATATTTAGGAAACGGAAACTGTATTCGTTACGAATATGGATTCTTTAAACAAAAAATCTTAAATGGTCAACAAACTGAAGTACCAGATCAATGGTTAACAAAAGGAAATGTTTGGGAAGTTAGAAAGCCAAAACATACTTGTGAAATTAAATTCTATGGTAATGCTGAAACTTACGTTGACGAAAAGACTGGTAATGTACGTTCACGTACAGTAAATGCTGTTTGTGTCAACGCAGTTCCATATGATGTCCCAATTGTTGGATATAGAAATAATGTAGCTAATACATTACGTTTATGGAGTGCTGAACCTAGTGATAAGCATCTTCCTGATAATCAACCATTTACTGAATATTTACAAACATTAAAACAATTATGTCATGGTTTATATCCAGACGATACAACAGAAAATGGTAAAATTTTAAGATTACGTCAACAATATTTCTTAGTAAGTGCTGGTTTACAAAGTGCTATGCGTGCTCATTTACGTAAATACGGTACATTAGATAATTTTGCTGATAAATATGTATTCCAATTAAACGATACTCATCCAATTCTTGCAATTCCAGAATTTATGCGTTTAATGATGGATGAATATAACTATGGTTGGGATGAAGCTTGGGCACAAGTTACTAAATGTATGGCTTATACAAACCACACTGTTATGCCTGAAGCATTAGAAAAATGGCCTGTTCAATATATTCAAAAATTATTACCACGTTGTTATATGATTATTGAAGAAATCAATCGTCGTTTTATGATTTCATTAAATGGTCGTGGTGTTGATGAAGGAACAATGAGAAACGTTTCTATTATTAAAGATGGCATGGTTCATATGACAAATCTTGCTATCGTAACATGTTTCTCAATTAACGGTGTTGCTGCATTACATACTGATATTTTAAAGAAAATGACATTTGCTGATTTCTATCGTTTATTCCCAGAAAAGTTTAATAATAAAACTAATGGTGTAACTCATAGACGTTGGTTATTATACGCAAATCCAACTCTTGCAAATCTTATCACTAAAAAGATTGGTGATTCTTGGATTCTAAACCCTGATGATTTAGAAAAATTTAAAGATTTTGCTGACGATAAAGAAGTTCATAAAACTTATTACGAAGCTAAATTAGAAAAGAAGAAAGAATTAGCTGCTTATATTAAAGAAGCTAACGGCATTGATGTCGATGTAAATTCTATATTTGATGTTCAAATTAAACGTTTACATGCTTATAAACGTCAATTAATGAATGTTTTCCATATCATTTATTTATATCAAAGAATGAAACAAGATTCTAATTTTAGAATATATCCACACACATTTATCTTTGGTGCTAAAGCAGCTCCTAGTTACACATATGCTAAAAAGATTATTGAATTAATTTTAGATGTTGCTCGTGTTGTAAATAACGATCCTGAAATTTCAAAATATATGAAAGTTGTATTTATTGAAAATTATGGAGTAACACTTGCTGAAAAGATTATTCCTGCAGCTGATATTTCAGAACAAATTTCAACAGCTGGTAAAGAAGCATCTGGTACATCTAATATGAAATTTATGATGAATGGTGCTTTAACTCTTGGTACTTTAGATGGTGCTAACGTTGAAATTGCTGCTCGTGTTGGTGAGGAAAATTGTGTTATCTTTGGTTTAAAAGAAAAAGAAATCGAAGAATTAACTCGTACATTTGCATATAATCCATTCTCTGTTTATGATTCTAATCCAGCTGTTCACGCTGTAATGGATTCTCTAATTAATGGATATTGGTCAGATGGTGATTACGATAAATACCGTATGATTTTTGATGAAGTTATGCACCACAACGATGAATACTTTATCTTAAAAGATTTCACATCTTATGCTGAAGCATTTGAAAGAATTTGTGAAATGTACCAAAATAAACAACAATGGGCTCATGCTGCTGTTGTAAATATTGCAATGTCAGGCTATTTCTCAAGTGACCGTACAATTCAACAATATATTGACGAAATTTGGAAATTAGAAAAAGTATACGATTAATAATATATAGAAGAAGTAATTGAATTAATTATTTCTTCTTTTTTTATTGGCATAATTTCTCGGGGTGGGTAAACTAAATCATAGTTGTAAAAACTATGATAAATCTTTGTATTTTGCTTCTATAATTTTTTGTTTTTACATACATATATTATTGCAGTAGACAAAAAGACTTTGCTTGTTAATATAAAGTGAATGGAGATGGCTGTAAATTTGGAACTATCTAAAAATAAATTCTATAAACATTTTATCAATGAAACCAATTTTGATAACGAATATGACCAAAAAGAATTGTTTAGATTTTTTTCTATATCATATGGAATAATTACTTTACTATCTGTGTGTGGTGCTGCTGGTTATCGATTTGCTTTTGGTATTTTAGATATGCTTGGCATTTATTCTACAATATTTTGTATAATTTTATTTATAATAGCCTCATTACTTTTGATAAACTAAAAAAATTAGATGATAAATATAAAGTATATAAAAAAGAGTTTACATGTATTTACTATTATCACCATTTTATATATTAACAATAGTTCAATGCTATTTAGGATATGCTTTAACTACTTTAAAAATTGATGAAATAGGAAATAAAGTCTATTATTGTGCGAAACCTATTTATTGGTGGATTATTATATTACCTATTTTAATTGGATTATTAGTTTTTTATTATTACGCACATATGAACGCGTTTCAAAAATACAATCCAAATTATTTAAAATCACACAAGATAATGACTGTTGAAACTATTGATAAAAAGATGGATAATACCAAAAATATACAATCAAACAATGAAAATGACAGTGATTCAAAATAATAAATATATTTAAAAATAGTCCTATTAAAAATATTAATATGGATGAGGTATTTAAGATACCATATTGATATTAATTTTTAAAAAATTAACTTTTTTGAAAAATTAGAAAAATCTCTCTCTTTTTTAAAAATTTAAATTAAGCATTTTACCTTTGTAATATTGATTTATTTACTAAAGTAAATCATAATTTAAGAGGTGATATTATGAAAACATCTGATGAGTATTTAGCTGAATTAGAATTAAAAGAAATAATTGATAAAAAAATAAATTTTAATTCGTTTATTTTTAGTAAAAGAAACGAAAGCTTTAAATCACTAGATGTTTTTTTATCGGAAGAAAAAGAAACTCATTTTTATGTACTTGATAATCATATATTGGTAAAATTCTTGGAACGTAACAATCCTTTAGAACACAATGATAAAAACATATCAGTTGATACTTCTATGTTTTTTACTATGACTTATTTTATTGATGGTATTATTGTAAC
>CAVJPS010000008.1:44218-92888 GCA_963651465.1 bacterium | reverse complement strand
ATATATTAAATAAATATATATATGGTGGTCAAATATTAATAAAAAGTATAAAAGGACAAAATAAATTATTTATTACGCCTCCTGTTTTAGGAGAACTTAATGAATATTTTGATTTTAATCGTTCTTTGTCAAAAGTATTTGCGTCATCTCATCGCGATATTGATATATTTATAAAACGTTTATTCTGTGTTATTTTAAGTAAAATTGAAGATTTGCCTTACACTAAAGGAATATATAATTTAGCTAACAAGTTTGCTCGTCAAGAAAGAAATAATGAAAATGCTTTACCAAATTACGAAAATTTAATTAGAGCATATTCTGTAGTTGGCAAACTAAATATACTAAAAGACTAAAAAGTACGATTTTATCGCACTTTTTTATGATTTAAAGAAGGTGAATGTTATGATTAAGTATTTCCATTTTATTTATAAAGGTAAATTAGATAAAAACCAATTAGAAACAATATTAATTAACAACTATCATAAGAAATTAGAAGTAAAATATTTTGACGACAATTATGGCTTAATTATTACCTCAAATGACTTTTATGAAGTTCTTTTAAACATTCATCCTATTATGGTTTCTGATCTTGATTGTAATATTACTTTTCTTGCAAGTTTTGAAAACGGAAATTTATCTAAAAAAGCATTAAAAATTGCTGATTTTAAATTCCCCAATACGGTAAATAATTTAAGTACTATATATTTATATAGTATTTTAAATCCAGTCGGAGAAAATTTAACGTTTTACTTAGATAATATTTTTAATAATATTGATTATGAATTAATACAAACCGGTTTAACTTTTGTTCAATGTGGTATGAATGCGTGTTTAGCATCTAGACAACTTTATATTCATAGAAATACATTTAATTATCGTCTTAAATCTTTTATAGATATTACTAAACTTGATATAAGAGATTTTGATAACGCAATGGTATTTAATCTATATCAAAAACAAAATATGTTTAAAAAATAGATTTGTGCAATTTGCACATATTACTTTCGAAATTATGTGATATTATATAATTATCTATAAAGGAGAAAGAAAAAATGAAAAAAGAAAAAAATGTAGATGAAGAAGTATATGTTTCTTTAAGACATATCGATAAGATTTACGATAATAACGTACAAGCTGTTTTTGATTTTAACTTAGATATCAAAAAACATGAATTTATTGTTTTTGTTGGTCCATCTGGCTGTGGTAAATCAACAACTTTACGTATGATTGCTGGCTTAGAAGATATTACTAAAGGTGAATTATATATCGATAATGAACTTTGTAACGATAAAACACCTAAAGATCGTGATATCGCAATGGTTTTCCAAAGTTATGCTTTATATCCTCATATGTCAGTTTATGAAAATATGGCATTTGGTTTAAAAATTAGAAGAATGCCTAAATATGAAATTGATAGAAGAGTTCACGAAGCTGCACGTATTCTTCAAATTGAAGAGTATTTAGATCGTAAGCCTAAAGCTTTATCTGGTGGTCAACGTCAACGTGTTGCCTTAGGACGTGCTATTGTTCGTAATGCTAAGGTATTCTTAATGGATGAACCATTATCAAACTTAGATGCAAAATTAAGAGTTCAAATGAGAACTGAAATTATTAAATTACATGAATCATTAAATGCAACTACAATTTATGTTACTCATGACCAAACAGAAGCTATGACAATGGCTAGCCGTATTGTTGTTATGAAATTAGGTAAGATTCAACAAATTGGTACACCTATTGAAATTTATAATAATCCTGCTAACTTATTCGTTGCTGGTTTTATTGGTTCTCCTGCTATGAACTTTGTAAAAGCTAGTTTTGACGGAAAAGAAACATTAAAATTTGAAAACGGTATATCTTTTAAATTAAATAAAGATGTTATTGAAAACAAAAAATTACCACAAGAGTTAATATTCGGTATTCGTCCAGAATGTATTGAAAGAGTACCTAATGATGCAAAACTTGAAAATGGTGTATTTGAAGTTAAAGTATCTGTTGCTGAATTATTAGGTAATGAATACCACGCTCATTTTAAATTAGGCAAAAACGAATTAGTTGCTAAAGTACCTGCTACAGATATCATTAGTAATGGTTCGAAAATTAAGGTAAAATTTAACTTAGAAAAAGTTCATTTCTTCGATTTAGAAACAGAAGAAGCTTTATAATATATAAAAATACACTTTTATGAGTAGACTAGAAAAGGTCTACTCTTTTTTTTGAAAAAATCTAGTTTTTGATATTATATTATTTTCGAACGAATTTCGTAAAAAGGCGAAAAAAGAAGAAAACGCTTACATCAAGCCATTGATTAAAGAAAAATAAAAATATATTATAAAAGTACAAACATAAACTAGGGGCGCACAATATCATAATGATTTGTATAATCCCTAATTAAACAATTAAACGGAGGAAGAATATGTTTAAGAAAAAAAGTTTATTTGCCTTTGGAATGGCAACTTTAGCTTTATGTGGAGTTTTAACTGCATGTAATGATAAAGAAGAAAACCCTGATGACTTTTTCGAAACTTCAGAAGTAACACCTGATGGATTCGAAATGTACATCGTTGGTTCCAACTGGAATAACTGGGATACAGCTACTATTAAAGAAGCTGATCCATCATGTACTTTCACAAAAGCATCAAGTACTGAGTACACATTTAACGCAGTTGTTACAGAAGAAATGAATGCTGGTTGGTGGGGATTTAAATTCATCGCTGACAACTCATGGACTTCCCAATATGGTATGGAAGACATCGACTATGAAAACTGTAATGATGCATTTAAAGCAATTGTTACAGCAGCAAACCCTGATGTAGTAGATTACGCATCTTATCAAGCAAAATTTAAAGAGGGATCAAGTAACCGTAGTAATGTAAGTTTCCCAGGAACAGAAGGTGCTGTTGGTACATACACAGTTAAGTACAACCCAATCAATTTTGATACAGTAGATGCTAACTCAATAACTTATACTAAGAAATTTGTTGTTGATTTTACACCAGCATCTAAAGCTGCTGCATAATAAAGTCAAAAAGGAGAAAAATTTATGAAGAAAAATAAATTATTAGTTTGTGGTTTAGTAGCTCTTACTGCATTCGGTTTAGCTGGATGTGATAAACAAAACACAGGCGATGCTACAAGTATTGTTATTTGGGCAACAAGTAAAGAAATCCCAGTAATTGAAGAATTAGTTGAAAAATACAACAAAGATAAAACTGGTTCAGATGTAATTAAAGTTGAAACAAAAGCTGTTGCTGAAAGTGATACAGGTACAACTTTATCAAAAGATGCTACAGTTACAGGTTCTCCAGCATTATTCTTATGTGCTGATGACCACATTTCTGCATTAGCAAAGAAAAATATTGTTTCAGAACTTAAAGGTACTTACAAACAAACTGTATTAGATAATAGTACAAACGTTTCAGTTCTAGGTGCTACATATGATGATAAATTATATGGTTTCCCAGTAACATCTGATAACGGCTATTTCTTATGGTACAATGCAGATGCATTAACAGCAGAACAAGTTGGATCACTTGAATCAATTTTACAAGTTGCTCAAGCAGGTGGTAAAACTGTTGGTTTTGATTTAGCAAATGGCTATTACGCTGCTTCAGTCTTTGTATCACCAGATTTATGTGGTACAACTTCATTAACATGGCACACAAAAGTTGAAGAAGATAAAACATTAACATATTATACATGTAATTGGAACGAAGCTGCTCCTGTTAAAGCATGTGAATATTTATCAACATTATTAAAACCATATAATGATGATTTAACATTAAAACCTGGTACAAACGATAACATTATTGCTGGATTTGAAGATGGTTCTATGATCGCTGCTATTTCAGGTTTATGGTTAGCAACAGACTTAGCAGATAAATGTGAAGCATTAGCTGCTACAAAACTTCCTACATATACTATTCCTGCTGAAGGCGAAACTGCTGCAAAGACAGTTCAAATGGGTTCATTCAGTGGTTCAAAGATCTATTGTATTAACAAGACAAGACCAGTTGCTGAACAAAAAGCTGCTGCTCTTCTTGGTCAATATTTAACATCAAAAGAAGCTCAATTAAGACGTTTCGAAATAAGAGAAACACTTCCTTGTAATAATGATGCAATTAAAGATACTCGTTATACAGAACACGTTTCAATTGGTGCTAAAGCATTATTAGAACAAAACGCATATGCTGCTGTTCAATCACAATCAACTGAAGGTAATTACTGGGATGTTGGTAAAGCAATTGGTCAAGCACTTCTTGATGGTAACCTTGGTGACTACACATCATGGCAAGAATTCATGAATTTCCAAGTTGGCTTATTAACAACTGAAAGATAATTCTTAATTAACTTAGAGAAACGTATGTGTGGTAATTATATTACACTAACGTTTCTCTTTATTTTTATATTCATCTATCATTAATGTAGAGGGGAGAAAAGTATATGAAGAAGAATAATACTGTACTCGAACCAAAAAGTGATGACAAAGTTGAAAAAAGTATTGATAATAATGTTCCATTAATACCTGTACCATTATTTATTTTAAAAAATATAGGTAACGCTTTATTAAAAGGCATATTATGGATCTTAGACTTATTATTATCAATGGTTCTTTCAATAGGACATTTTTTTAAAGTCGTTGGTTTAGTATTTTATAAGGGTGCTATTAAAGTATATCGATTCTTTAGACAAAAAGTTATTCAATTTAAGGAAAACGATTTATCTGGTCGTTTGTCTTTTGTTTTCTTTGGAGCATCTTCATTTGCACATGGCCAAATTGTAAATGGTATTTTCTATATTCTTTTTGAAATAGGATATATCTTGTTTATGATCTTTGGTGGAGGCTACAATTTATTTATGTTACAGTCATTAGGTTTAGTTGAATCTGGTATTGCTCCAGATGCTGATCCTGATGATATGTTTAACGAATATATTATCGGTGATAACTCAGTATTAATTTTAATATTTGGTTTATTAACACTTATTTCAATTGTTTTATTCTTATATGTTTGGAATCGTTCAATTAATTCTGGTTATAACAACTATAGAATTATGAACTATGTTAAATATAAAAAGACAATTAGTAATAACATAGAATTCTCAAACGAAATTGAACAATTAGTTGAAAATGATTTTACAGATGGTTACCGTATTACAAATGGTGACAAGGATAAATTAGTAAAAGCAAATAGTTTTAATTTTAAGCAAAGACATAATGATTTATTAATTAATAGATTAAATGAAATTGAAGATAAATTCGATAAGAGTGTTTGTCGTAGAACATTTAATGAAACAATTCGTTTAGCATTTGAATACAATCATGAATTAGCAAAATTAAATGCTAAGCTTGAAAAAGCAAATGAAAAACGTACTCGTTATGTAACATCTAGAGCAAGTAAATTAGCTTTATTAGAAGAGCAATTTGCTAATGCTTCAGAAGAAGAAAAAGTTAAATTAGAACGTAAGAAAATGATATTTGAAAATAATACAAATTCTAACGTTTATAAACATCAATTAAAAATCGACCAATTACAAAATAAGATACGTGAATTAACAAAACGTCATAGTTCATATGCAAATATTGAATATAACAAAAACGAAACTAAATATGGTCGTTACAATGTTTATTATAAAAATCAATCAAGTTATAATTCTCAATTAGAATTTTTCCGTAATTACGATAAGGTTGTTAAGATTTACGATAATTCTAAAGGTCAATATGAAGAGCAAAATGGTAAAAACATTGCAGCTCGTAATGAATTACACATTGAAGGTGAAACTAAAATTCAAAATATTAATAAGAAATATGATGAAATAGTTAATCACAAGCAAAAATTAACTCATGAATTAAATGTAGTTAATGAAGCACAACAAAATGAAATTAATGCTTATAAGAAAAGCTTAAAGTTAGTTGTATTAGAACGTCAATTAGAAACTGTTAATAAAGACGATACTAAACAAATTGAAGATTTAACTGCAAAAGTTAATAAATTAAGAGAACAAGTATCATCATTAGCAGAGTTAATTATTCCAACAAATGAAGAAGATAAAGCTATTATTGCTGAATTACCTTTATTTAAAGTTGGACAATATAGTGAAAATGAAGCAACTGGTATTTTAGAAATTAAATCTAAATACTTCAAGTTAGTTTCTCACTATGCTGGTGAATTACATAACTTACCTAGCGATAAAGCAATTAAAGGTATGCGTGAAGAAGAAATTAAAGAAGTTAATCACGCGGTAAACCGTGATACTAAAGCTTTAAAAACAAATTTCACTGATGATTCATTTGCACGTGAAACTGTTATTAACTATTTAGTTGTCGAATTTAAATTCGATTATAACTTAGCTAATGACTTATTCAAATTCGTTAATATTAAAGATAAAGGTAGTAAAGAACTTCGTCATTTAACTACAGAAGAAGTTGAAACACAAATTAATGAATTATCTTCTAAAGTTGAAGATTTAGTTAATAATAATCCTGATAAATTTATTGGTAAGCCAGTTAAATTTAAAGAACAATGGGCTTCTTTAATGAATGAAAACTTCCATATTTCTATTTTGGCTTTACCAGTTACTGGAATTGTCTTATTTGTAATTATGCCACTTCTTTTCTCAATTGTAGTTGCATTTACAAATTACTCAGAAGGACATGTTCCACCAACTCAATTATTTACTTGGATTGGATTTGATAATTTTAAAACAATCTTCTTTGCGGACTCGGGTACTATTTATGCAGCCCTTCCAAAAGCAATGGCAAATACAATTTCTTGGACAATTGTTTGGACAATTCTTGCAACATTCTCCAACTATTTCTTAGGTATTATTCTTGCATTAATTATTAATAAAAAAGGTATTAAACTTAAAAAGTTATGGCGTACTATCTTTATTATGACTATTGCTATACCTCAATTTATTACCTTACTTTCTATTGGTATTTTATTAAAAGATAATGGCGCAATCGGTGAATGGTTTAGAGTTGCATTCGGACATAAATTAGGTTTCGGAACTGACACTACAAATGGTGCATTAGTATCAAAAATTATCATTATTTTAGTTAATATTTGGGTAGGTGTTCCTTATACTATGTTATCAACAACTGGTATTTTAATGAACATTCCTACAGATTTATATGAATCTGCAAAAGTTGATGGTGCTAGTACATTTACTCAATTTACAAAGATTACATTACCATATATTTTATTTGTTACTGGTCCACATTTAATTACTCAATTCATTGGTAACGTTAATAACTTCAACGTTATTTACTTCTTAACTGGTGGTGGTCCTTCAATTTCTGGTTCACCATTACCTGTTGGTAATACTGACTTATTAATTACATTTATTTATAAGATTGTTACATCTAACAACAACCCACAATTTGGTATTGCTTCTGCAATCGGTATTGTTGTCTTCGTTATTTGTGCATTCTTCTCAATTATTATGTTTAACAAATCTGACGCTATTAAGCAGGAGGATCAATTCCAATGAAATCATTAAAAGTAAGACGTATAATCGCCAATTCATTAATATATATATTTTTAATTGTTTTGAGTATCATTTGGTTAGCTCCTATTGTTTGGATTGTTTTACAATCTTTCTCTGGACACGGACTAGGTTCACGTGCGAAGTTAATTCCAACATCTTGGACATTCAATAACTATATTTATTTATTTTCAAACTTTACCGGTAAGACAAACCCAACTGCAACTGCAAACTCATTTGATGGTAAGTTCTTCTGGTGGTTTATTAACACTTTAACTGTCGCTGTTTGTACATGTATTATTTCAACATTATTTGTATTAATGACAGCTTATGCTTTATCTAGATTTAGATTTAAAGCTAGAGGTTTATTTATGAAATTAAACCTAATACTTGGTATGTTCCCTGGATTCTTATCTATGATTATCATGTATTGGGTTATGAAAGAAATATTCCATTTATCGGGTAATTTCTGGTCACTTGTAATTATTTATAGTGCTGGTGCTGGTGGAGGTTTCTTTATTTCAAAAGGTTTCTTCGATACAATTTCAAAATCAATCGATGAAGCTGCAATGATTGATGGAGCTTCTAAGAGTCAAATCTTCTGGAATATTATTCTTCCACTTTCAAAACCTATTATTATTTATACAATTTTAACTTCATTTATGGGTCCATGGGGTGAATATGTAACATCGTCATATATCATTGGTTTACAAAACGTTGATAATTGGACTGTTGCTATTGGTTTATATAAGATGGCAACTGACCAAGACTTAGCTCCAACCTATTATACTCAATTCGCAGCTGGTGCTGTTGTAATTGGTATTCCTATTACTTTATTATTCATCTTCTTACAGAAATATTATGTTTCTGGAGTTACAGGAGGTGCCGTAAAAGGTTAGTATGGAAAAAAGAATTTTTAAATTATTGTTATTACCTCTACTACTACTATCATCTTGCAAAAACACCACAGATACTGATACCTCCATCTGTGGTGAAGATGATATGTTCTGTGAGGATACAAATGAAGATAAAGATGAAGAAGAAGTTAAATTAACACTTGAAGATGATACTAATAGTAATTATGTTTTAGATAATACTATCGATAATACTAACGCAAGTGTTAATTATGAAATATTTGTTCGTTCATTTTATGATTCTAACAACGATCAAATTGGTGATTTAAATGGTGTCAAAGCAAAATTACCTTATTTACAATCACTTGGTGTTAAAAATATTTGGTTAACACCTATTCATCCATCTAATAGTTATCATGGCTATGACGTAACTGATTACTATAATGTTGATAGTGATTATGGTACTTTAACTGATTTACAATCTTTAATAAATACAGCTCGTGATTACAATATTGGTATTATGCTTGATATGGTATTCAATCATACATCTGATCAACATCCTTGGTTTACTCAATCATATTCAGATTATATTCGTGAACAAAGTGGCCAAACTGTAACAAATTCAAAAGCATCTTGGTACAATTGGGGTAAAGGACAAGGTAACCATTATGGTACAGGATATGAAGCAAACTTTGGTGGCTATATGCCTGACCTTAATTTAGAAAATGAAGATGTAGTTAATGAACTTAAAAAAATATGTAAGTTCTATATTGATATGGGAGTTTCTGGCTTTAGATTAGATGCTGTCTATTATTATTTTATGGGCGCTAATCTTAAAGGTGCTAACTTTATTAAAACACTATATGAATATTGTAAATCATTAAATGAAGATTTCTATTTCGTTGGTGAATGTTGGCAATCTCAACCAATTATTAATACATTCTATCAATCAACTGCTGACTCATTTTTTGCATTCCCAAGTTCTTATGCAAGTTCTGGAGATGCATCAATTGTTCGTGTTGTTAAAGGACAATCAACTGCAGATGCATTTGGTGATGCAATAGAAAAGCAAGAAAAAGCAATGAAGGAAATTAATCCTAATGCAGTTTCTTCTTATTTCTTATCAAATCATGATTTAGATAGAATTTCTAAATCATTATATGGATATAGTGCTAAAGCTGGTGCATCGTTAACTTATTTATTACCTGGAACACCTTATATTTATTATGGTGAAGAAATTGGTTTAAAAGGTGAACGTAATACTGAACCTGATGATTCAAGTGATGCACGTCGTCGTTTACCAATGATTTGGTCAAAGAGTAATAAAACTGGTGAATGTCAATTCCCTGAACAAACTCGTCTTGATTTAGACACTACAGTTCAAGTAACTGATGGTGTTGAAGATCAACTTGCAACAAATTATTCTCAATTAAATCATTATCGTAAAGTATTAAATATTCGTAATAAATACCCATTTATTAAAGATTCAATCTTTACTAATTTAACTGGTTCGATTTCATCTCAAAATTCAAAAGTATTGATGTATAAATTATCATACGGAGATGAATCGATAATTGTTGTCCATAATTTTAATTCAAAAATTACAAGAGTTAATATTGGAAACATTGCTACTTCAATTGAAGAACAAATAAATGTTTCTAAAAAAATTCCAACTCTTGGATCAAATGGTGATTTAACTTTAGGTGGCTATTCTACTGTCATCTTAAAGTAAATAAGGAGGAGTTAACAAAGTCTAGTTAACTCCTCTTTTATTATTCCAAAAATGTATTAACAATTATATAAATTGTTTATATAAAATTATCGTTTTTAATTTTAATATTTGGTTATGATGTATGAACATATAAGAATAGTGTAAATTTTATTTAAAATAGAAAAAAGGCTTTTTATAATAGAGAATATACATACCCCAAATTAAAAAGCCTTATATTTTTTTATTTAGATTTAGCGATCTTTATCTTCGTCTTTAATTAAAGGATAAAAATCAGCAAATATAGAATTTACTATTAATAATAATCCTACAGATATAATTAAATAATTAAGAGAAGGAGGAAAACCCGAGAATAAGATTTGAGCCCCACTTAATAATATTCCTGAGTAAATTACCATAGCAATTCCTAATAATAAGAATAGGTTAATAATAACAAGTGTTGGTTTTGATAAAATATTTTCAGGACCATATAGAAAATTTTTAAAAAACACGCCCTCTTTCTTAAAAGCCCTGAAACAACTATAAATTTGAAAAACAACAAATGATAATAAAACCACATAGCAAAGTAAGAATAAAATAGTATCAGACATACTTGTAGTTTGAGGGATTTCAATAATAGTCACCACAATGGAAGCAATGGTTGCTAATCCCACAAAAATCAATCCAATTGCGTACCAAAGTTGATACATTAATTTCTTCATATTTTAATAATAACATATTAAATATTTTATAATAAAGTATTTATTATAAAAAAGTTACATGATATAATAAAACTATGAAACATATAGAACTAGGAAAACTTTCAAGTCGTGTACTTGCTAAACTTATAGATTTATTAATCGTCGTCGGTATTACTGCTGGACTATTTTTTGGTGTTGTAATGAATGTTAGTTTTGATCGTACAACATACGTTAATAATCAATTAAAATTAATTGAATTATATAAAGAATCAAATCTTTATGCTTATAACTCTAAAGATACTATTACTTCAATGGCATCATTTTCAAATATTACAACTGTTGATAATTTAACAAATACTACTGTTACTTTAGACGATGAAGAATTAAATATTAATCTTACTGATGCTTTATATAAATTCTATACAGAAAAATATGAAACTTTTGGTGGTAATAATTTAAGTAATGAAATTTTTAAAACTCAAGTTTTACAAATTGGAACTGAAACTTCAAATATTAATGATTTAGTAATTGAAGATGGAGTTTATACTTATGTTTTAATGGATGAAAGCAATAGTTCAACTACAGTATCATATATAATAAAACAATTTAATGCTGCAGTTAGTTATGTTGAAAATAGTAAAGTAGTTTTAGCATATAGTGACGCTAATAAAAAAATTATGACTAATACTTTAGTAACTATTGTTCCAATTTTAGTTTGTACATCATTTGTATTTGATTTCTTAATTCCTTTATTTTCTAAGAATAATGAAACAATTGGAAAATATATTTTTAAACTTGGTGTTATTTCAAAAGATGGCTACAGATTAAAAAAAATCTGGATTTTACCAAGATGGTTAGCTTATATATTTATTGAGGTTATTCTAGGATGCTTAACTATGTTTGCTACTGTTTTAATTTCTTATACGATGCTTATGTTTAATAAAAAGAGAAGAACAATACATGATTATTTAGGAAATAGCATTGTTATAAATAAAGAAAACTCATTTTATTTTAACTCACCTGAAGAAGAAAGATTTATTCTAGAAAATCAAAGGAGTGTGAATCTCTAATGAGAAAAGAATTAAGACTTACTGAGCCAAATAATGGCCGTCATGTTTTGTCATATTTGACTGATATATTATTAACTGGAGTCACTAGTGTAATTCTTTATTATTTGTTGTTAGTATTGTTTTTCAACCCTATTGGTCACTATAAAGATTACGCTAACAAGAAAAATGAAATTGAAACACAATATCAATTAAATTTAGATAGTGATGAAAGCTACGATGTTTATGAATCTGTAATTAAAGATTTCTATTTTACTTATTATAGTGATGAAATTGTTAATTCCTATAAAGAATCTGGATATGATTTTACTATTGAACATATTTATAATATTGAAGTATTAGGTTTACCTATGAATCCTACTTCATCGTCATATTCAACTGAATTATATCGTTATAAAACTGACACTGATGGTAAAATTATAGTAGATGAAATCGCGTTAAGAATTGATGGTAGTGGTAATACTTATTATAAGAATTTAAAAGATTTATTTTATAATTCTTACGATGATTTAAAAGATTATTTAAGTTTATTTGATAGTAAATATTACGAAGTTACATATAAAGTTGAAAAACAAAAAATGATTAATCGCTTTATATCATTTGGTATTTCAATATTCGTTTATTATATTTTAATCCCATGTTTAAGTAAATACGGTTCTACGCTTATGGAAAAGACTCAAAAGCTAGGATACGTTAATAATAAAAATGGATATTTAATGAGTAAATGGAAAAATCTGATTAAAGCCATAATTATATGGGTAATACCTTTTCTTGGCTTAATTAAATTTACTAATTATTCCATCATATTATTAATGTTACTACCGTTATTTATTAATTGTGTCCTTATTATTTTTACTAATAATCATGGACAAATTGCTGATAAAATACTTGGTTTATGCTGTGTTGACACAGAAGATTCTTTAATATTTGGTAGTAAGGAAGAGGAAGAAAACTATCATAATATGGAAATCAAAGATCAAGATTTTATTGAAAAATTACAAAATTCAAAATCAATAGATATTAAAAATATTGGTGGCGAAGATAACACAAAATAAAATTTGAAGGGGGACGCGTTAATGAAAAAATTTTATCGAACATTAGCACTAGTTGGTTTACTTTCCTTAAGTACTCTTGTTAGCTGTCAAAAAAACAATGATAATAATGATCAAACAGTTGACGATGGTGACAATGGAAACAACAACAATAATAATGGTGGTTCAAGTGAACGTGATGTTACTTTACCTACTGAAATACCACCATTATATGAAGACTCAGTGCAAATACATTATCAAAGAAGTGATAATACTTATTTAAATTGGGAATTATGGCTATGGACACCTAATAGTGATGGTGCTACATATAACTTTAATTACCAAGATGATTTTGGCTTAGTTGCATCTTATGCATTATCAACATTTGGTGAAAACGTTGCTGATTCTAGTTTAGGATTTATTATTAAAAAACCAAACTGGGCTGCAAAAGATGTTGAATCAGATCGTTTTATTGAATTTTCAAGTTTAGTTAAAGATAAAAATGGTGTATATCATGTTTACCTTGTAAGTGGAGATAAAAATGTATATATTTCTACTGATTTAAAAGTTGCAGATTCAATTAAAAATTGTAAATTAATGTACAATAAAGCAACTAAAGTATTTAATTTCTTCCTCTCTGCTAGTACAACTCTTTCAGGCTATAAGATTTATAAGAACAATGAAGTTCTTGCTGAAGGAACTATTAATAACAGAAAACAATTATCATACGATTTAGATTTAGCAGATGGAGAAATTCCTGATATTACTGCTAAATATGAGATTGAAGTTACATTTGCTGAAAGTGGAGTTACTAAAAAAGTTAACCCTTCAATGAATGTATTATATTCTTTAGACAAATTTAATGATTCTTATTATTATGATGGTGAATTAGGTGCTCTTTATAGTAATGAATCTACAACATTTAAAGTTTGGTCACCAGCATCAAGTAGTATTACTTTAAAATTATATAATTCAGGTACACCAAAATCATATAGTTCAACATTAGGTGATGATAGTGTTATTGAAGAAGTACAAATGACAAAAGGTGAAAAAGGTGTCTTTGAAGCTACTGTAAGTGGTGATTTAGAAGGTAAATACTATACATATTTAGTAACTAATTCATCTTTCCCTAACGGAACTGAAATTGTTGACCCATACGCAAAGAGCTGTGGTATTAATGGCTTACGTGGTATGGTAGTTGATTTTTCAAAAACTAACCCAGAAGGTTGGGATGATGTAAAAATTAATGAAATTCCAAGTACTGCTTTAACAGTTTATGAAACTCATGTTGCTGATGTAAGTTCATCAGAAACTTGGGGTGGTACTGCTTCAAAAGCAAAGAAATTCTCAGGTTTAATTGAGACTGGTACAAGATATAATGAAACTATCAAAACTGGTTTTGATCATATTCTTGATTTAGGCGTTAATGCAGTTCAATTATTACCAATTTTTGATCAAGCAAATGACGAAGGCAATCCTACATTTAACTGGGGTTATAACCCATTAAACTACAACTGTGTAGAAGGCGTTTACTCTAGTGATCCTTATGATGGATATACACGTATTAAAGAATTAAAAGAAGTTTCCAAAGCATTTAATAATAATGGTATTAATGTCATTATGGACGTTGTTTATAACCACGTTAATGGTGCTAAAGGCTCTAATTTTGATGTCTTAATGCCTGGTTATTATTTCCGTTATGATGGAAATGGTAATTTAACAAATGGTTCAGGTTGTGGTAACGAAACTGCATCAGAAAATAAGATGTATCGTAAATTCATCGTTGATTCAACTGAATTCTGGGCAAAAGAATATAAATTTGGTGGCTTCCGTTTTGACTTAATGGGATGTCATGATGTTGATACAATGAATGAAGTATCTGCAAACTTACACAATAATGTATCTTCCTATATTACAATCTATGGTGAACCTTGGACAGGAGGAACAAGTGGTCTAGCAAATCCTAATGTTCCTGCAACTCAAGCAAATGCAAATTCACTTGATAAAATTGGTCAATTTAATGATCAAATGCGTGATTCATTAATTAAAGGTGGATTAAATGCAGCATCAGAAACAGGATGGATTACTTCAACGGCTGCACCAAGTTCACTTGATACAGGTAAAATTTGTAGTGGTCTATTAGGCATTACTCAAGGCACAAATATAATTAAAGATCCAAATATGAACGTTAATTATGTTACTTGCCACGATAACTATACTTTACGTGACCGTATTGTAGCAGCTGGCGTAGAAGATGAAGCAACTGTCAAGAAAATGGCAATGCTTGCTAACTCAGTTGTCTTTACATCCCAAGCAATTACATTTATGTTAGCAGGTGAAGAAATGTACCGTACAAAACAAGGTAATAGCAATTCTTACAATGCTTCATACGCAATTAACGAATTAGATTATAGTAAACTTGCTGAAAGTGATATTAATTTAATGTATGAAAATTACAAAAAATTAATTGAATTTAAACAAAATACAAGTGCAGTTACATTGTCAACTAACTTAGATATTTTAAGTTCAGAAACAGCAAATACTTTAGATAAAGGTTCTGTTATCCGTGCTGATATTAATTACGATAATAAGAATTATGTTATTATTCATACAAACGGATATGAAACAACTCATTCTACAATTGATTTAAGTGGCTATGAATTAATATTAGATACACTTGGAACAACTACTTCTTTAACTAGTGCATTTGTTCCATCTGCATATCAATCAATCATTGCAGTTAAAAACGCTTAAAACTAAAAAAAGTAACGAGATAATCGTTACTTTTTATTTTGCAATAATATTTCAATTTCGTTCTCAGAATATACTTTTATATCATTTTTAATTAATAAATTTGTGGTAATTCCTTGACCTTCAATAACAGTTCCGTCAAAGTCACCATTATATATAAAATGAGTTCCACAAGAAGGGCTTTTCTCTTTTAAAATTGCTATTTTAATATTATGTTTTTTACAAAGTTCTAATGCAATATTAGCTCCTTTTTGATATTCTTTTGTAACATCTGTGCTTTGATTATTAACCACTTTATTATTACTTTGTATTTCACTAGGAAAGCGTGGAATAGGTAGGCCTCCACTTACTTCAGGACATACCGTAATAATATCAAATTGCTCTTTTACTTTTTCAATAAGAGGACAATTATTATTACCACCATTATATTTAACATTGTTACCAAGTAGACATGAACTAACTAAGATTTTTTCTTTCATTTAATATATCCTTTATCTTTCTATATATAATTATAAAATAAAACGCATAGTAATCTAAGGATTATTTAAAAATATAACGAAATTATATACGTAAGTGTTTCAATATTTGATAAAATAAAAAAGGAGAATTATATGAAAGTAAAAAGCGTTTTATTATCAAAAGAATATAAAGGATATACATTCCCGATTGAATGTAGTTTTAAAAGTGACGTTAAAAATATTAATGCTAGAATTAAAGATAATAAAATAGTAATTTCAGCTCCATATCATTTAAGTCTTAATAGAGTTCAGCAATTTATAAATACTTTACCTAATAGATTTTTGGATAGAGTTATTATTAATATTGATCATAAGAAAGACGAAAATGATGGATATGTATTTTTGCTAGGTAAAAGACGTAAATGTACTAATATATTAGATAATCCGAGTGAAGATGATATTACATATCGAAATGACGCTGATTTAAAAAGAAAGATTAAATCTTTTGCATTAGGTATATTTACTAACGAAGTTAGAAAATACGAAAAGATTATGGGAGTTAATAAAGAATATAAAGTAGCCGTTAGGGAAATGAGAACTCGACACGGAACTAATTCTCGTAAAACATACACAATTGCTTTAAATCTCAATTTAATTCATTACAATATAGATGTAATTGATTCAGTTGTTATTCATGAACTTGCTCATCATTATGAGTTTAACCATTCAAGTAAATTTTATGATATAGTTTATAAGTACTGTCCAAATTACGATAAATTGTCAGCAATATTAAGAAAAGGGGAATATCAATAATGATTACTAGAATTACAAGTAAAACTAATGAAAAAATTAAATTTATAAAAGATTTAAGTAATGCAAAAACTCAAAATGAATATAAACTTTTTATTGCTGAAGGTTTTCATTTAGTTGAAATGGCATTAGAAAAAAATATTGTAAAAACTTTAGTTTCATTAAAACCTTATAATTGTGATGAATCAATTGAACAATTAATCGTTACTGAAGATATATTATCTAAATTAAGTTCAACCAAAAATCCTCAAGGTATATTAGCAGTATGTGAAATGAAATCTAATAGTAAGGATTTTGGTAATAAAATTTTATATCTAGATGACGTTCAAGATCCTGGAAATTTAGGAACAATTATTCGTACAGCATTAGCGTTTAATTTTAACGATATTATTTTATCTAAAGGATGTTGTTCTATTTATAATCCTAAAACTATTGCAGCTTCACAAGGAGCTATATTTCACATTAACTTTCATGACGGAGATGTAAATGTATTATCAAATTTAAAAAATAATGATTATCAAATTGTAGTAACAAATTTACACAATTCAGTAAGCATAAAAGAATATAAACCCACTTTAAAGCAAGTAATTGTAATGGGAAATGAAGCTCATGGAGTTAGTAAAGAAGTAGAAGAAGTTGCTACTATAAATGTACGAATTGATATTAATTCAATAGAATCGTTAAATGTTGGCATAGCAGCTGGCATTATGATGTTTGACGCTAATAATAGATAAAAGAAAAAAGACGTTTCGTTATTAAAATTGAAACGTCTTTTATATTTATCCTAAGAAAGCATACATTCTTATAGCAGCTAGGGATGAAGTGTAATTTGTGAAACGAGAATTAGTTCCGTTATTTGAATTATATTTAATACTAGAACCTGTTACTGAATTACTTGTAATTGTAGCATTATTACCAGAAAAAGAAATTGTCCAATCACTTGTTGCGTCACTACTAAGCGTTAGTTCTTTATTTTTTGATGTGCAAACATATTTTGAATTACTATCTAAAATATACCAACCATTAGTAGAAGTTTTTAATGTAAATAATTGACAATCTTCTGGTACTACAGTAATTTGAGAATCACTAGCTGTAATATCTGCTGTACCAAAATAACTTTTGTTATATGTTGCAGCGCATACACTTAAATTTTCATCAACAATTATGAATTGAAGTCCATCATATAATTGAGAAGTATCAGATAATAATTGATAACCAGTTTCTGTTGAAGGTACTGTAATAGTAATGGTTTTTGTAGTAGAACAAGAAGTATCATCATTTAAATAAACACTAATAGTAACTGATGTGTTTTTGGTTATTGAAGAATTTGGAGTAACAACACCATTGCTATCAACAGTTGCAATTGTTGTATCACTAGATTCCCAAGTGCAACTTGAAGTTGAATTCTCTATATTTGCAGTTAATGTGATAGTTTCTCCAACAGCAACACTATCAGGGCCACTAATTTCAATTGAAGGAGGAATTTTTACTTCTTCAGTATAGGTTAATGTTGTTGCGGGACTATATGTTGAAGGAGTACAATTACCAGTTACGTTAAAACGTTTTGAGAATGTACCATTATTTAAATATTCTTGAAAGGAGAAATAGTGATCGTCAGTATAGACACAAACAGGATTTGTGTCGTAACCATTACTATTAAAGCCATATTGCCATGCAACAATACGACCAACTCCACGAGAAGAACTACTATATGACTCAAGTAATGCAATATCTAATTCATAATATTGAGGATAATTATTGCCGGTTTTATTACGATATGGAACAGATGTTGCATATCCATCAGTACGAGTATATGAACTATAGCAACGAGTTTTATTACCAAATATTGAATATGCTTTAGAATAATTATTTTTAAGGACATAGTTAGCAGGCCATACCCCAAATGCATTAAAGTAAGCACAAATTTCAAAGGGATCAGTTAATGCTGCCTCATTAGCACAAGATGTATTACTTTGAACATATGAATAAGTATAATATGTTAGAGTTTTTGTTTTATTTACAACATATGTACCATCTTCATTATAAGTAACATCGACTGGGACAGTTACTTGTGAAGAACCAGCTTCTAATGTGCCGTCATAATGAACTGGGTTAAAACGATACAATGAAGAACCAGAATTAGCAACATAAGAAGTATAAGATGTACTTTCTTCTTTATATGTAAGACTAATATTACTAATGTATAAGTCATAAGAACCAGTTTCAATTCTAAAATAATTATATGTATTTTCGCTTATAGTAATATTTTTAGTTGATAAAGTTGTATCAGTTAATTCAACTGTATAGTCATTACATGATATATCTTTACCAAACCTAACATGAGGATTAGTTTTATTAGTGACAGTATTAGTATCGCCACGTGTATAACTAATTGTAAAAGATTTAATACTTCCAAAAGGAGATTCATTATATAAGCTACCATCTAAACCTTTGTATTCATTAGCAATTAAAGAATGGTCAGCTAGTAATTCAACAAAAGAATTGTTTTTTTCAAATTTTTGAGTAGCACGATATGAATAGATTGTATAATTGTCAATTGTAGAAGAACCATAACAACCAGTATCATAGTCACTTGTTCCCAACGAATAATTATCGTTAGTTATTGAATAAGTTTTGTTAGCTTGATCATCATCATTACTATCGTCCTTATTATTATCGCCGTTATTATTGTTATCATCATTATTGTCATTATTGTTATTATCGCTATTATTGTTGTTATCATCATTGTTGTTATCAGTTGGAGTTACAACAGTACCTGAATTATTATCATTGTTTTTAAACTTACAAGAAGCTAATGATAATGTTGAAAATAACAAAATAAAAGATAAGAATAATTTTGTTTTACTTTTCATAAAAACATCTCCTATGTATTAATAGTATATTTCTAAATTAAAAATAAAATCTAGTATAATTATTATTTTTTTATATTATAATGTTATTGGTGATTTAAAAATGAGTAATATTTTAATATTTACAGATTTACACGGCGATGCATTTAAGATGCATAAATTAGAACAAGTTTATAAAGAAAATAATTGTACTCAAATATGGTTTTTAGGTGATTTATTATATCACGGACCTCGTAATGATTTACCAGCAGGATACAAGCCAAAAGAAGTAGTTAATATTTTAAATTCCTATAAAGAAAATATGGTTTGGATTCAAGGCAATTGTGATGCTGAAGTTGACGAGATGGTAATGGGTATCAATTTTTCTAAGTTAAAAGAAATTGAAATATTCAACCATAAATTCGTTTTAACCCATGGTCATCATTTAAAATTTAATAGCGAAGACTGTATTACAAAAGGTAGTATTGTTTTATATGGACATTATCATGTTTTTGATAATAAAAAAGTTGATGGAGTTTCTTATGTTGGAATCGGTTCACCTTCAATACCTAAAGATGGAATGGGACAATATGCTATTTTGAATGAAGAAACTTTAACTATATATGACATTAATGATAATGTTGGATCAATAGTTTTAGAATTAAATCGATTATAAGATAATTAATATGGTATTCACATTTTTAAAAATTGTGGTACTATAATATAGTACATTGAAGAGAAATAGTAATTAATCTCTTTACTTATAGGGAAGAACGAATAAGTGGAAACGTTCAAAGTAAATGTTAATGAATTCACCTCGGAGTACAAGCTGTAATGGCTTCGTTAACTGCGTTAAAGTAAATTAAGTGCGTATATTTATTTATACGAATTGGGATGGTACCACGGCAATATCAGTCGTTCCTTTATAGGAACGGCTTTTTTATTTATAAAGGGAGGATTAAAAATGGATAATCTAGATGAATTATACCAAGCTGCATTAGACGAAATTGAAAATGCTAGTGATTTAGAAAGCTTAAGTAATGTTCGTAATATTTATTTAAGTAAGAAATCACCACTCATGGCTATGATGTCAAAAATGAAAGATTTAGTTGGTGAGGCAAAAGCACAATTTGGTCAAAAAATTAACTCAGTTAAAACTAATTTGACTGAAAAAATTGAAAGCAAGAGAGTTGCTTTAGAAGAAAAGAAAATACAAGAAAAATTAGAAAAAGAAGTAATTGATATATCTTTACCTGGCGTCAATTATGATATGGGAGGAAAAAACCCATTTAAAATTATTGAGGATGAAATGATTGATATCTTTACTGGAATGGGTTATGAAATTGCTGAAGGTCCTGAAGTAGAATTGGATCATTACAATTTTGAATTATTAAACATTCCTCAAGATCACCCAGCACGTGATATGCAAGATTCATTCTATATTGATGCACGTACATTAATGAGAACTCATACTTCTCCAGTTCAAGCAAGAACTATGGAAGCAAAAGGTGGTAAACCAATTAAGATTATTTGCCCTGGTAAAGTTTATCGTCGTGACGATGATGATGCTACTCACTCACATCAATTTGGTCAAGTTGAAGGACTTGTTGTAGATAAAAATATTAATTTAGGTCATTTAAAAGCTACATTAGAATTATTCTTAAGAAAGATGTATGGTGAAAAACGTGAAGTTCGTTTACGTTCTTCATATTTCCCATTTACAGAACCATCAGTTGAAGTTGATATTTCATGTTATGAATGTGGCGGTAAAGGCTGCTCAGTTTGTAAAGGTAGTGGCTGGATTGAAATTCTTGGCGGTGGTATGGTTCACCCTAATGTTTTAAAAATGTCTGGTTACGATCCTGAAGAATACCAAGGATTTGCTTTTGGTATTGGTATTGAACGTGTGGCAATGCTTCGCTATGGTATTGAAGACATTCGTCGTTTCTATCAAAACGATGTTCGTGTTTTAAAACAATTTGCAAAGAAATAGGAGGAATGAAATATGAAAGTAAGTTTAAAATGGTTAAGTAAATATGTTGATATTTCAGATTTAACTCCTGAAGAAATTGCAAATAAATTAACATTTGCTGGAATTGAAGTAGAAGAAATTAACAGATTAGCTAATGCAACTAATCTTGTCATAGGTCAAATTATTGATTGTCAAAATCACCCTGACTCAAATCATTTACATGTTTTAAAAGTTGATTTAGGTAATAAATATGGTGTTACTCAAATTGTTTGTGGCGCACCAAATGCTCGTAAAGGTCTAAAGGTAATTGTTGCTCGTGTTGGAGCTAAATTACCACAAATTACTATTGTTGCTTCAACAATTAGAGGTGTTGAATCAAATGGTATGTGCTGTGCATTATATGAACTTGGTGTTGATAAAAAATACCTTACCGAAGCTCAAATTAACGGTATTGAAGAATTACCTGAAGACGCACCAGTTGGTGAAGAAAATGTATTAGGTTATTTAGGTTTAGACGACATAGTATTAGATTTAAAATTACTTGCTAATAGAAGTGATTGCAACGCAATGATTAATGTTGCAAAAGAAGTTGCTGCTTTATATGAAAGAGAAGTTAAAGTACCAGAAGCAAATAATAATGTTACTTTTGAAACATCATTTAAAGTAAGCAGTAATACTGATAAATGTAAATTATTTTATGGTAAAGTTCTTAAAGACGTTAAAATTGCACCTTCTCCAAAATGGATGCAAGAATTATTAACAGCATCTGGAGTACGTTCAATTAACAATATCGTTGATATAGGAAACTACATTATGTTATTAACTGGTCAACCATTACACATGTATGACCTAGATAAATTAGGTAATGAATCTTTAGTAGCATGTGATGATTACGAAGGAGATTTTGTAGCCCTTGATAATAACACTTATAAAGTCGAAAAAGGTGATATCGTTATTTCTTGTGATGGTAAACCAATGTGTTTAGCTGGTGTTATGGGTTCACAAGCATGTAGTGTTGATGAAAATACAAAGAACATCGTAATTGAAGCTGCTTATTTCACATCTGTTGCTGTTCGTAAAACTTCAATTAGATTAAATTTAGGCAGTGAATCAAGTGCTCGCTTTATTAAAGGTATTAATCCACATCAACAAGAATATGTTTTAAATTTAACTGCTTCTTTAGTTCGTGAATTATGTGGGGCAAAAGAAGAATCACAAATTATTAAATATGATGAATTAGAACATAAATTACTTGAAATTCCTTTTACAATTACAAAAATCAATAATCGTTTAGGTACTAATTTTACAAGTGAAGAAATTGTAAATGTTTTAAATCGTGTCGGAGTTAAAGTAACTGGCGAAGATACAAAAATTGCTGTTATTCCTGCTCACCGTATTGATATGACTACAATTGCTGATTTAAGCGAAGAAGTTATTCGTATTTTAGGATTTGATAAAGTTAAATCAATTTTACCAGTCCAAGAAGTTACAGTTGGTGGTTTAAATCAAACTCAACTTAAGAAAAGACAAATTAGAGATTATTTAATTAGTAATGGATTATATGAAGCATTAACGTATACTTTAGTTCGTAAAGAAACAGTTCAAAGTTTTGCTTACATTAATAACGATGAATGCTTTAATTTATCACACCCAATGACAGATGAACACGAAACTGTAAGAAATAATATTTTACCTTCATTATTTGAAACGGTTCAATATAACTTATCTCGTCAAGCAAAAGACATAGCATTCTTTGAGACTTCAGAAATTAATACTAAAAAAGGTAATGAATCTCATTTAGCTATTGTTTTATGTGGTGAAGATGAATATCGTCATCAAATGCATAAAATACCTTATTCATTCTATTCAATCAAAGGATTATTTGAAGGAATTATGAATTTATTAGGTTTAACTAATACTCGTTATAAGATTGAAAGATTACAATCTAACAAAAATGAGTTCCATCCTGGAAGATCTGCTCAAGTAAGAGTCGGTAAAGATATAGTTGCTGTTTTTGGCGAACTTCACCCTTACGCTAATAAGAAATATGATTTCGGTAAAAATACAGTTGTGGCTCTTGAAATGAATTTAGGTGCATTTGTTAATATGAAAACATCTATATCAAAATTAGTTGCTCCATCAAAATTCCCATTTGTTGAACGTGACTTAGCGTTAGTTGTTAAGAAAGATGTTTCTTCAAATGATATAATTAAAACAATTAAAATGGCAGGTAAAGAAATTGTTTCAAATGTTGAAATTTTTGATGAATATGTTGGGGAACACGTTGACTTTGGTTATAAATCACTTGCATTAAAGATTACATATCAAAACGCAAATAAAACTCTAGAAGAAAAAGAATTAGTAGCTGCAGAAGATGCAATTAAACAAGCATTATTTAAAAATCATAATATTGTATTAAGAGGTTAAAATATGAAAATTAATTTAAATGCTTTAAAACCTATTTTGAATAAAACATTAGAAGAAGATATGACATTTGAAGAATTTGATATGTCTTCAATTGAAAGTTTTAAAAAAATAAATAGTTGTCATGTAAAAGCTCGTGTCGAAGATTTTGATGATATTATTCGTGTTGAAGTTGATGTTGAAGCTTCATTAACTCTTACTTGTGCATATTCACTTGAAGATGTTAATCACGTTATTAAAACAACAGATTTCTTTGATTTTTCAACTAACGAAGCATACGAAGATGATAATGAAATCTTTTATGTAGATAAACCAGAAATTATTTTAGATCAATACATTTTAGGATTATTAATTACTGAAGCTCCTACTAAAGTAATTAAAGAAGGAGCAACTCTTCCTAAAAGTGGCAAAGGGTATGAAGTAATCACGGAAGAAGAGTACGAAAAACGCAAAGAAAATGCAACTGATCCTCGCTTTGCTGCTCTTGATAATTTAAATTTAGATGACTAATTTTTGAAAGCTATAGATTTATCTATGGCTTTTTTTATTTAGAATTTGTGTCAAAAATGACAAAAATGTCGATTTTATGGTAATTTTTTTAATAAATAGTGGTTAAAAAGGTTTACAAAGTGGAATGAAATTTCTATAATTAAGTTGTAAAGTGGAAGAAAGTGGAAGGAGTTGATGATATGTACTTTGGAAATTATGAACATTCTATTGATACAAAAGGTCGACTCGTTGTACCTTCTAAATTCCGTGAACAATTAGGAATAGTTGTTTATGTCACTAAAGGTTTAGATGGTTGTTTAAACTTATATAGTGAAAAGGACTTTGAAAAAACTTTACAAGAATTATCTTCATTGAATTTCAATAATGCAGTATCACGTGCTCATGTCCGTGCAAGTGCTGGTAGTACAGATGAACTACAAGTTGATAGTCAAGGAAGATTACAACTTCCTAGTAAATTACTTGCTAGAGAAGGATTAAGTAAAGATGTAACTATCGTTGGTGCTATTGATCATGTTGAAATTTGGGATCGTCAAAAATGGAATGAGTATTATGAAAAAGCTTGTTCTAATGACGAAACAAATGCTGAGGCTCTTATTAGTAAATAATTATGAGTGAACAACATATTCCTGTATTACTTAACGAAGTTATTGAAGGACTTAATATCAAACCAGATGGTATTTATGTTGATTTAACATTAGGCCGTGCTGGTCATAGTAGTGAAGTTTTAAAAAGATTAAATCAAAACGGAAAACTAATCTGCTTTGATCAAGACCAAGAAGCAATTGATGCTTCGCAAATTAAACTTCAACAAATTGCCTCAAATTTCCTAATTATTAAATCTAATTTTGAAAATATCAAATCCGAATTAAACAAAATTGGAATTAATAAAGTTGATGGTATTATGGCTGACTTAGGTGTTAGTTCTCCTCAATTCGATAATGCCGAAAGAGGATTCAGTTATCGATTTGATGCCAAACTTGATATGAGAATGAATCAAGAACAAGAATTAACAGCTTATGAGATAGTTAATACTTACGACTTAAAAACACTTACCAACATTTTCCGTGAATATGGCGAAGAAAAATATAGTTATGAAATAGCTAAAAGAATTATTCGTCAAAGGGAAGAGAAGCCTATTGAAACTACTTTTGAATTAGTTGATGTTATTAAAAAATCATTACCTATGAAAGAGTTAGCAAAAAAAGGTCATCCTGCAAAACAAGTATTTCAAGCATTACGTATCGCAGTTAATCGTGAACTAGACGTTCTTGAAGTAATGCTAAAGGATGCATTAACAATTTTAAATCGTAATGGTAGATTGGCTGTAATTACCTTCCAATCACTAGAAGATAGAATTGTTAAAAAGATTTTTAAAGAAGTAAGTACCCCAAAACAAACCCCTCGTGGAATGCCAACATTACCTGGCGAAGACAAAGTTGAATATAAAGAAGTTAATCGTAAAGTAATTGTGGCAAGTGAAGAAGAATTAAAATTCAATCCACGTAGCGAAAGTGCAAAATTAAGAGTTATAGAAAAACTCTAAAAATAGAAAGGATGATATGTTATGATGAAAGACAAAACTAAAAAATTTCACAAAACAGCTAAAGATTACAAAGCAAGACGCTTAGGTATTCTTGGTGGCTTTTTAGCTGCTGCAGGCTTAGGCATATTCATCCCGTTAATGAATGAATATGCAAAAGAGAACATCGTATTAACACGTCAAATTGAAGTATTAAACAATAACGATGTTCAAGTAAAAGATGTGCCAACTGATTTAGTTAATGAAGTTCTTGCATATCGTGAATTCACTCGTTAAATAATTTTAAAGCTAGATACTTAGTAAAATGCTAGATAGTACTAAGTTTCTAATAAATACGTATTTTATTCTTTTTGATACGTAACCTACCAAAAAAACTCGGTTATGCTAGGACCGAGTTTTATTTTATTTTCTATTTGGAAATATATCTGAAATTTTATATAATAAAAAAGAAAAGAGGGCTATATGAAGAAGTTAGGTCTTTATGTTTTCTCGGGAACCGGTAATACACTTAAAGTTGCTAAACTTTATGAAAATGAATTAAAGGATTTATACGAGACTAAAATTATAGAAATTAATCTAAAAGATATAAAAGAAGGTAAAATTATTAACCCGAATGATTTTGATTTGGTTGGATTTGGTTATCCAATTTATGGATTTAATCCTACTTGGCTTTTTACTAAATACATAAAAAGTTTACCTAAATTAGATAATACAAAGCCGGCATTCTTTTTTAAAAGTAGTGGTGAACCCTTACACGTAAATGATGCATCTAGTATGAAATGTATGAGAATATTACGTCGTAAAGGATTTGATATATTGTCAGAACGCCATATTGTTATGCCTTATAATATGATTTTTAGACATAGTGATGAAATGGCTAAATTAATGTATGAATATGCTTTAGGGTACGTTAAAGATCATGCTTTATCTTTAAAAGAATTAAAACATGAAAAAATAAAAGCTAATGTTTTTAAACATTCAGTGTCTGGAATTGTAAGTATTATAAATCCTTTTAGTCACGTTCATGGACCAATGTTTAAAGTTGATAATAAAGAATGTATTCATTGTATGAAATGCGTAAATAATTGTCCTTGCAATAACATTACATATGATAAAGAAAAAAATAAGTTTAAATTTGGTAACAATTGTGCACTTTGTGTTCGTTGTTCATTTAATTGCCCTAAAAACGCAATTAATATTGGAATGTTAAATGGATGGAAAGTAAACGGAGATTATAAAGTTGAAAAGTTGTTAGCTGATAATGATGTTAAAGATAATGCTTTAGAAACTTGTTCTCGTAAAATGTATAAAGTTTATTACAAATATTTTAAGAAATTAGATGCTATATTTTTAAGTCACAACTGGACAATTGAAAATTTAAAAAATGAACATATTGAGGAAGTTACAAAAAAGTAACTTCTTTTTTATTTTTGAGCTTTTATTATGTTAAAATAAATATAAAGGTATATTTATATAGCGAGGTTAATAATATGATTAGTGAAAAGATTCGTAAGGAAGCTAAAAAAATAGTTTCTCAAATGACTATTGAACAAAAAAATAAATTGCTTCAAGGTCGTGACTTTTGGTATACAGAAGGAATACCTGAATTTGATTTACCACCTATTAGAATGAGTGATGGTCCACATGGACTACGTACTCAAGATGGAACAATGGATAATTTGGGATTTGGAAATAGTATTCCAGCAGTTTGTTTTCCTACAGCTGCAACTGTTGCTAACTCATTTGATCGTGAACTTTTATATAAAATGGGTAGTGCACTCGGAGAAGAATGTTTACAAGAAGATGTTGCTATATTATTAGGACCTGCTGTTAATCATAAAAGAAGTCCTTTATGTGGACGTAATTTTGAATATATGTCTGAAGATCCATTTTTAACTGGTCGATTAGGTGCTGAATTTGTTAAAGGTGTTCAAGACCGTGGAATTGGTACATGTTTAAAACATTTTGCATGTAATTCACAAGAAAAATTAAGAATGGTTGCTGATTCAATTGTTGATGAAAGAGCCTTATTTGAAATTTATTTAAGACAATTTGAATATATTGTTAAGACAACACAACCTTATTCTATTATGCCTGCTTATAATAAATTAAATGGTACCTATTGTTGTGAAAATAAATTTTTATTAAATGATGTTGCTAGAAAAAAATGGGGTTTTAAAGGTGCCTTTATTTCTGACTGGGGAGCAGTTTCTAACACTATCAATTCTTATGTTGCCGGGCTAGATATTGAAATGCCTGGTACTATTAGAGGCAAAGATATGATACGCCTAGAGGCTATAAAGAATGGCATCATTACTGAAGAAAGATTAAATGAATCTGCGGAAGCAATTGTTGCAATGCAACTTCAATATAAAGAAGTTTATAAACCAGGATATAAATACGATGTTAAAGAACATTTAAAATTAGCTCAAGAATTAGCTGAAAATAGTATTGTTTTATTAAAAAATGACGATAATATATTACCATTATCTAAAAAAGCAAAGAGTTATGGCTTAATCGGTCAATTTGCTAAAAAGCCTCGTTATCAAGGTGCGGGCTCTTCTTTAGTTAATCCAATTGAAACTGATAGTATTTTTGATACTTTTTTAGAAGAAGGTATTAGATTTGACTATACTGATGGTTATAAAGAAGATGGGTCTACTAATAAGCGTTTAATTGAAGCTGCTGTAGAAGTAGCAAGAGCAAAAGATGTTGTTATTTTAGTTGTTGGTTTAGCTGGCAATTATGAATCCGAATCATTTGATCGTAATGATATGTCGATGCCTAAAGGTCATTTAGATTTAATTAATGCTATTACCGAAATTCATCCTAACGTAGTTGTAGTATTACAATGTGGTTCGCCGATTAGTATGCCTTGGTTACCACAAGTAAAAGGACTAGTTCATGCTTATTTATCAGGATGTCAAAGTGGTAAAGCAATTACAAATGTTTTATTAGGAAATGTTAATCCTTCCGGTAAATTAAGTGAATCTTATCCTATTACAAATGAAGATACTCCTTGTTTTAAATATTTTTTAAGAAATGATAAAGTTTGTGAATATAGAGAATCTATTTTTACAGGTTATCGTTATTACGATAGTGTTGAACAAAATGTATTATTTCCATTTGGATATGGCTTATCATATACAAAATTTATATATAGTGATTTAAAACTTTCTACTCATTCTTTAAATGAAAAAGGAAAAGTTGAAGTATCTTTTAAAATTACTAATGTTGGTAAAGTAGAAGGTAAAGAAATTGCTCAATTATATATTGAAGCGTTGTCGTCAAAAATTTACCGTCCTAAACAAGAATTAAAAGAATTTGGTAAAGTTTCACTTAAACCAAACGAGACAAAAGAAGTTAAATTTATTTTGGATTTTGATTCATTTAGTTACTATAACGTCGATCTACATGATTTTGATGTTGAAAGTGGTGAATATCGTATTCGAATTGGTTCTTCATCTCGTACTATTTTATTAGAAGATACAGTAAAATTTGAAAACAGCAAAATGCATCCTATTCCAAAAGGAAATAGCAAATTATTACCATATCTTGAAAAAAGAGTTAGATATGTTCCAATTGAAGAATTTGAAAAATTAGTCCCACATCGTATTATTTCAAATGAAAAGATAAAAAAACCATTTAATGATAATATTAATTTTATAGATTTATCGAAAGTATCTTTTTTCTGGAAGCTTGTTCTTCCAATCATCAAAAAGATTGCATGTATGAAAATGGACAAAGGTTCTAGAGCTATGGCTGAAATATGTGCGGTAGAGACTCCTTTACGTGGTATATCCGTAATGGGTGAGTGTAATATCTATTTTATGGAAGGATTACTTCTTATAGTTAATGGGAAGCTATTTAAAGGCTTACATAGAATGAGAAAGAAAATCAAAAAGTAGCGATTTAATCGTTACTTTTTCTTTATTTAATTAATTCTTAGTGAGTAAAATATATATTTAATTTTCGTTATTTGTTCCGTGTATAAAAAAATTTCAAAAAAATTATAAATTATTTGATATACATAGTATATCAGTATATAATTATTATGTAAGAGAATACCAAAAAAAAATTTGTAAAGGAGGAGTATCAAATGAGCGATGTTAATGAAGTAATGGAAGCAATAAAAGATGACTCATTTGAGAAAGCTTTACAAAAAAAAACTAGATATTATCGTAATGGATTTATTGCAAGAATTGTGATATTTATAATTCTAATTTGTAGTGTTGTTGTTTATCCTTTATTACCGATTTCTCAAGTTAGAGGATTAAAACTACAAGGTAATTATCTTTTAACAAAAAAAGAAATTTTAAACATTGTAGATGATAATATTAGTCCTAATTTACCAGTCATCTTTTTAAACGAACAAAAGCTTGAAGATACATTAGAGGCAAGTCCGATTATAGAATCTTGTGAGGTTAAATGGAGACCATTTGATTTATTAGTAGTAATTGATGAAGTTGCCGCTATGATTAATTATGAGGATAAAACATATTTAAGTAATGGTTCTACTATTGAAGAATTAGAAGCTAACAATCCTGGCTTTATATACAATTTCCAAGCTAGTGATTTACCAGAATATATTGGAAGTATGTTTGGACATTTTGAAAATGAACGTCGAACATTATTCTTGAATAATCTAAAAACAATCGATCGTTCAATATTAACAACAGTTGAATATATTGATTATCGTGGCGATGGTTCAAGCACTAAATTAACAGATGGGTTTGTATGTTTCTATTTTGAAGGAACCGACAATATTTATAATCGTGTTTGTGTTCAAGAAGCTTACTTAAGTCATTTCTTAACAAACAAAATATTACCAACAATACTTGAACGTATTGAACAAAAAGAAAATGCAAAAATTACAGTTGATTCAAATCGCAGTGATATAAGTTATCGTTCAATAACTTGTTATTATGGCTCTAAAGTTATAAACGGACAAACTTATAATAATCCATGTATTGTGGATGTCGAAAGTTAGGAGGAAATTATGGGAGTTAAAATTACAACAACGTTAGAAATTTCCTCAATATGTGTTAAGTGTGTTACAGGCTATTTACTAGACAAAAGGCCAGTTATTCTTGATGCATCTAGTGTAGCTTTACCAGAAAATGCTATTAAAGATGGAATGATCAATGATTATGGAGCAGTTGCTAAGGCTGTTAACTCACTTATTACTAGTGTTAATGAGAGATTAAAGATTGTAGTAAGTGCAGTTACTCTTGTATTACCTTCAATTGGTTTTGAGGTATACGAAAATGAACAAACAACTGCAATTGTCTCATCAATAAACGAGATTGCTGCTCTTGATATTGAAAATGTTCGTTCACAAGTATCAAAAGCAAATGTTAATGAAGGTTTAAAAATCATTGATGTTATTGCTGATGATTACATATATGATGAAGGACATTCTAAAGAACCACCAATTGGTAAAACTTCTAGATCGTTACAAATTAAAGCAAAATTACACGCTTTACCAATTATAATAGTAGATTCTTATACAAGAATTATTACTCAATTAGGTATAAAGATTAGTCGTGTAGTCGCGTCAGTTTATGCTGGTGCTGAACTTGTTAAAAACTTAGTTAAATTACCAAAGAATTATATTTTAGTTGATTTAGGAGCTAATATTGTAAATGCAGCTTTAATTGGTGAAAACCAAGTTTATACTTCAACATTTGAAAGATTTGGTGGCAATGAAATTACTAAAAACTTAAGTGAAAGTTTAGGTATTACATTTGAGGCAGCGCAACACTTAAAAGAAAGATATGGTGTTGATTTACGCAAAACAACTTATAGTACTAATATTCTTAGTGAAAAAATAGGAAATAAAAAAGTTGAAATTACAAATAAAGATTTTAATGAAAAAATTTATGGTATTGCTAGCAAATATGTTTTAGAAATTAATAAAGTCATAAAAGAAATTCAAAATGACGATAATTATTATGAATCTTTACCACTCATCTTTGTAGGCGGTGGTAGTAAATTATATGGTTTGATGGATTTAGTTAAAGACTTAATCAAGCCACAAAGTGCTTATATTGTAAATCCTTTTGCAGTAGGTGCTAGAGATGGTCGATTCTCTAATTGCGTTGGTGCTCTTATTATTGAAGGAAATGCTCCTGTTCTAAGAGATGACTTATTAGATGATGACTTAACAGATTACGAAAGTTATACTAATCGTAAGATTAAACTTCGTCGTGTAAGTAACGATGATAAATAAAATAAAGATTATGGAGGTTAAATAATGGAACGTTATTTTGGAAACTTTGATTATTTTAGACAACAAGAAGAAAAGGAAGATAAAGATTCATTAGATGTTAATGACGAAAACAAACAAGAAGAACAAGAAAATGAAGTTCTTGAAGATGAAGTAGAAGTAGCAACAGAAGAAAATTCTGAAGACGAAATACTTGAAGAGGAAGAAGTTATTGACGAAAATGATGACTTTGAATACGCTACATCTGAAGAAGAGGAAGAAAACGTAAACGAAGAAACACAAGAAGAAAACGAACCTGAGGAAGAAAAAGAAGAAGTAGTAACTGAAGAAACTACTTTAAAAGAAGAACTTAAAAAAGAAGTTCGTGATGAATTTGACGAAGAAGACGATTATAACTTAGATAATTTTGAACCAGTTGCTAAGATTAAAGTTATTGGTGTTGGTGGAGCTGGTAACAATGCTGTTAATAGAATGATTGACGAAAACATTGCTAATGTTGAATTCTATGTCATGAATACTGATAAACAAGCATTAAGTACATCTAAAGCTCGTAATCGTTTAGTATTAGGTAAAGATAAATATCGTGGCTTAGGAGCTGGCGGTGATCCTCGCATTGGACAACAAGCAGCTGAAGAATCAGAAGAAGAAATTAGAGCATGTATTAAAGGCGCTGATATGGTCTTTATTGCAGCTGGCGAAGGTGGAGGAACTGGTACAGGTGCTTCTCCTATCGTTGCTCGTATTGCTCGTGAAGAAGGTGCTTTAACAGTTGCTATTGTTACACGTCCATTCAGTTTTGAAGGTAAACGTCGTATTTCTCAAGCAGTTGAAGGCTTAACAAGACTTAAAGAACACGTTGACGCAATTATTATTGTTTCAAACGATAAGTTATTAATGATGAGTGGACAAAATAGTGTCTTCTCAGCATTTGCTGAAAGTGATAAGGTTTTAGCTCAATCAGTTAAAACAGTAAGTGATTTAATTTTATTACCAGGTTTAATTAACCTAGACTTTGCTGATATTAAATCAACTCTTAAAGATGCTGGTGTTGCTTTAATTGGCTTTGGTATTGGTAAAGGACCAAATAAAGTTCACGATGCAGCATCAACAGCTATTTCTAGCCCATTACTAGAAGCTTCAATTAAAGGTGCTAACAGTGCTATTATTTCTGTTACATGTGGTCAAAATGTTTCATTATTTGAAGCACAAGATGCTGCTAACGAAATTTGTGAAGCTGCTGGTGTAGATTTGGATATGAAATTTGGTGTTAATTTGAATACTCAATTAACTGATGAAATTATTATTTCAGTTATTGCTACAGACTTCAAAGAAGATTATGATTTTGCTTCAACACCTACTGTTTCACCATTTAGACCAAAACCAGTTGAAGGTGAAAACAGTGAAGAAAATGTTGAATCAACAAAATCTCATAACGAAGAAGCAATTATTCCAAATTACTTAAAAGGTCGCAAATAATTTAATTTATATTTGATATAAATTGTAATTTGTGCAATACTAATAAACGAAAAAGCAATGATGAAGACACGAATCTTAATTTCCCTTGTTGTAGAGAGATAACTATTTGGTGAAAAGTTATTACAATAAATTAAGGTTTATCACTTACTAGCTGCTTAATTGAATAAAGTAGATTAAGCCGGGTCGTTCCGTTATAAATAAGTTAAGTGTTAGAAGAAATTCTAAAACTAGGGTGGTACCGCGAACTATATTAAACATAGAGCGTCCTTAGATATCAAGGACGCTTTTTATTTTATAAGGAGGATTTAAAATGGATTTAAAGCAAACATTATTAATGCCAAAAACTGGTTTTGAAATGCGTGGTAATCTTGCTACTAAAGAACCAAAATTAGTTGAAGCATGGGAACAAAACAAATTATACGAACAAATGGTAAAACGTAATGAGAAAAACAAAGGTTCAAAAGAATTTATGTTACATGACGGCCCACCATATGCTAATGGTAATATGCACTGTGGTCATATGTTAAACCGTGTTTTAAAAGACATTGTTATTCGTTATAAAAACATGAGTGGCTTTTATGCACCATTTATTCCTGGTTGGGATACTCATGGTTTACCAATTGAAAATAAAGTTACTAAGATGGGTATTAATCGTAAGACAACTCCAACTTATGAATTTAGAAATAAATGTGAAGAATACGCACATCAACAAGTTGCTAACCAAATGACACAAATCAAACGTTTAGGTGTACTTGGTGATTTTGATCATCCATATTTAACTTTATTACATGATTTTGAAGCTGAACAAATTAATGTATTTGGTGCTATGGCTTTAAAGGGATTAATTTTTAAAGGATTAAAACCTGTTTATTGGTCACCTTCAAGTGAAAGTGCTCTTGCTGAAGCAGAAATTGAATATCACGATGTTGAAGCTTATACAATTTATGTTGCATTTAAAGTAGTTGATGGAAAAGGATTACTTGATAACGATACATCATTTATAATTTGGACAACTACTCCTTGGACAATGCCAGCTAACTTAGCTATTTGTGCTAACCCAGAATTTGAATATGGTTTATATCAAACAAATCGTGGTAAATTTGTATTCTTAAAAGACCTTAAAGATAAATTGGTTGAAGATTTAAAATTCACTGAATGTACATTACTTAAAGATTTTAAAGGTACTGATTTTGAATATATGACTGCAAAGCATCCTTTATATGATCGTACTTCATTACTTATTTTAGGTGATTATGTTACAAATGATTCTGGTACTGGATTTGTTCATATTGCTCCTGGACATGGTGAAGACGACTTTATTGTCGGAAAAAAATATGGTTTAGATGCTTTATGTCCAGTTGATTCAAAAGGCTATATGACAGAAGAAGCTGGTGCTGATTTAGTTGGCCTTTTCTATGAAGATGCTAATAAAGTTGTATTAGAAAAATTAGATGCTGTTGGTGCTTTATTAAATGTTACAAAGATCGTCCACTCATATCCACATGATTGGCGTACAAATAAACCATTAATTTTTAGAGCAACACCACAATGGTTCTGTTCAATTGATAAAATTAGAGATCAACTATTAAATGAAATCGAAAATGTTGACTGGGTTCCATCATGGGGTAAAACTCGTATTCATAATATGATTAAAGACCGTGGTGACTGGTGTATTTCTCGTCAAAGAGCGTGGGGAGTCCCAATCCCAATTTTCTACTGTGAAGATGGTACTCCAATTATTGAAAAAGAAGTTTTTGACCACGTAAGTGATTTATTTAGAGAATATGGTTCAAATATTTGGTTTGAAAAAGAAGCAAAAGACTTATTACCAGAAGGATATAAGAATGAACATTCTCCAAATGGTGAATTTACAAAAGAAAACGACATTATGGACGTTTGGTTTGACTCTGGTTCTTCATCTCTTGCTGTTATGAAACAAAGAGGTTACAACTTACCTGTTGATTTATATTTAGAAGGTAGTGACCAATATCGTGGTTGGTTCAACTCATCATTAATTATTTCAACTGCAGTTACAGGACACGCTCCATATAAACAAGTATTAACACATGGCTTCATTAATGACTCTGAAGGCGAAAAGATGTCAAAATCTAAAGGTAATGGTGTTGATCCAATGAAGATGTGTAACCAATATGGTGCTGATATTTTAAGACTTTGGACTGCATCTGTTGACTATCAATCTGATGTTAAATTTGGTGAAGATATGGTTAAACAAGTTTCTGAAACATATCGTAAAGTTCGTAATACTTTCAAATTTATGTTAGGCAACTTAAATGAATTTGATCCAAATAACGATAAAGTTGAAACTTATGAATTAGTAGATAAATTTGTTTTAGCAAAACTTGAAAAAGTTAAAAATACTTTTATTGACGCAATGGATACCTATGCATTTGCTAATGCAATTAGTGTTGTTACTCAATTTATGTCATTTGATTTAAGTTCATTCTATCTTGATTTTGCAAAAGATATCTTATATTGTGAAGCAAAAGATTCATTAAGAAGAAAACAAGTTCAAAATGTATTATTTAAAGTTTGTGATACTTTAATGCGTTTATTAACACCTATTATTCCTTTCACAATGGAAGAAGTTCATTCATTCTTTAAATACGATAATAGTGAATACGCAATGTTACTAGATTATCCAACAAAGAGTAATGAATATAGCGACGAAGATTTAACTAACTTTGATTTATTCTTAAAAGTTCGTGCTGATGTATTAAAAGCACTTGAAGTGGCTCGTAGTGAAGGAACAATTGGTTCTGCTCAAGAAGCAACTTTAAAAGTTGACTTTGTTGATGAAAAAGCAAAAGCATTATTAAAAGACTTAGATAAAACTGAATTAGCTCGTTTATTTGTTGTTTCAAAAGTATTAGTAGAAAAAAATAACGGTAATGGTGAATTTGTTAAAGTTGAAGTAAGCAAGAATGATGGTCAAAAATGTGACCGTTGTTGGAATTACGTTGACAAAGTAACAACTGTAGAAGACGTTTGCTTATGTGATCGCTGTTTAAAGGCTTTAAAAATTAGAGGATAAAATATGAAATATTTAAAAATCGTTTGGAAAGCTATTAAATCGTTTTTCAAATCTTATATTTGGGTAGCTCCTCTTGCTGTTATTGTGGATTTAGTTAGTAAAGTTATTGCTGATAAAACACAATGCAATGTTTCACTTATCCCATCATTTCTTAGTTTTAGTATTTCATATAATACTGGTGCTGCTTGGTCAATGTTCAATGAACATCCGGGCATATTAGTAGCTGTTTCTGTTATTGGTACATTAGCTCTTATAGGATGGCTTGTATACCGTTATAAGAAATATAATTTAGCTAATAGAATTGCTTTATTATTAATGATTGGTGGATGTTTTGGTAACTTAATTGATCGTGCAGGACAATTTATAAAAGGTACTATTTATTACCAAAAAGGTGTCGTTGATTTCATATCATTTCAATTTGGATCTTATCATTTTCCAACATTTAATATTGCGGATTCATGTTTAGTTATAGGTGTCATTATTTTAATTATTATGATGCTTATTGATATATTGTTAGTTTATAAATATAAAGATCTTTTAAAAGGTGAACTTAAAAAGTTACAAGAAGATCAAGAAAATGAAATAGATGCAACTTTAAAAGAACAAAAAGTTGCATTATTAAAAGATGCTATCAGTAGTGATGATGGCGCAAAAATGAAAGAAGTATATTTGAATTTAAATAAAAAAGATGAGGAGTAAGTTATGAATAATATTGAAAAATTCATTGTTGATGAAGAAAGCAACGCTATCAATGAACGTATTGATAAAGCTTTAACTTTATTCAAAAATGAATTAACAAGAAGTAATGTTACTCATATGATTGAAGATGAATTAATTACTGTTAATGGACAATTAGTAAAACCTTCATATAAATTAAAACTTAATGATGAAATTATAGTTCTTAATAAAGAAAGTGATGATTCCAAAATCGAACCACAAGATATACCTCTTGATATTGTTTACGAAGATAATGATCTATTAGTTATTAATAAAAAGCAAGGTATGGTCGTTCATCCAAGCAATGGACACAATAGTGATACATTAGTTAATGCTTGTTTATATCATTGTAAAGATTTAAGTGGCATAAATGGTGTTAAACGTCCTGGTATTGTCCATCGTATTGATAAAGATACTAGTGGATTGATTGTAGTGTGTAAAAATGATTTTACTCACCAAGGTATTGCAGAACAACTTGCTACTCACTCAATGTATCGTGAATATTATGCTTTAGTAAAAGGTGTAATTCACGAAGATGATTGTCGTATCATTGCTCCAATTGGACGTGATCCAAGTGATCGTATGAAAATGGCAGTTAATACTAAAGATGGTAAAAGTGCTACAACACACGTCCATGTGCTTGAAAGATTTAAAAATTATACTTTAATAAGTTGTCGACTAGAAACAGGTAGAACTCACCAAATTAGAGTTCATTTAACTTATATCGGTCATCCATTAGAAGGCGATTTGGTATATGGTAGTCGTAAAAATAATTTATACGATAAAGGGCAACTCTTACATGCCTATAAAATAACTTTCGTCCATCCAAGAACTAATAAAGAAATGACTTTTGAAACACCTATTCCTTCATATTTTGAAAGTGTTTTAGAAGAATTACGTAACGAAAATAAATAAATTATTCTTAACATCGGGTATTTAAAATATCTGATGTTTTTATTACATTTTTTTAATTACATATTCTTTTTTTATTGACAAATACCTTTCGGGGGGATTATTTAACTTGGTTATAAAAACCAGGATGAATTTTTAAATGTTAGTTTCTAGTACAGAACTATTACTTGTAGCTGGTATTGCTGCAAGTGGGTGTAATACATCTTGTGTCAATACTTCATCTATTAAATCGTTTCTTGATATGTTATCATCTGTAGGGATTACATTTGCTAGCACTTTTATTGAAAGTGTTAAGAATTTTTTAGCAACTACGTGGGATGATTTTATTGGATTATTTTCACGTGATGCGCCAATTATGGCTCATGTTTTAGGTGCTGTAATTGTTATATTTGCAATATTAGCGATTATTGTTTTTGCAGAAATGATATATCATGGTAGTAGACAAGAAGGGTTTGCGTGTGGATATGAAGTTAATGGAAGGGGATTTATATTTGGTGGAATCTAAGGAAAAATCGAAAACAAATTGTTTTTATAAAAAATTTATAAATGACGTAGAATTTAATAGTGAAGAAGAACGAAAAAAATATCAAAATTTATAAGCATTCCCTGGGGAATTATGACCTTAACATTTGCATCAGGATGGCTAGGTTATCATTTTATTTTTGGTTGTAAATATGGTCCTTTAATAAAGATTACCATTTTATCGATAGTACTTTTTATATGGGCATTTATTTTAATGCTTAAACTAAATAAATTAGATAACATACTTCATGTATATAAGCGCAAAAGTTATTTGTTTCTTTTACTTTTACCTTTCTTTATTTTAAACATAGTTTCTTGTTTAGTTGGAAATCTATGTTCTTGGGAAGCAATAAACGAAGCTGGTAAAATATTTTATCATACTGCTGATTTTTTATATTATTGGACTATTTTTATTCCATTGAACTTTGGATATTATGCATTCTATTATTTTACTATTTCCAAAGCTATAAAAAAAATATGTAAAAAAGATATAGTGAATATTAAAGTTGAAAATGTTAACAATTAAAAAGTACAAAAAAAATAGCAATTACTAATAGTTGCTATTTTTTGTTTCTTTTTAAAGCTTCTGTGTAGTTTCTAAAATTTGTCTTACATACATCTTTTAATTTTTCAAAACCATGTTTTGCAATAAATCTATTTGCGAAATCATCAACTTTACTAGAAGCACCAAATGGGAATGTCATACCATATTCTTTACGTAATTGATCCATACGAATTAAGAATGCATAACGAGCAATACAAGATGCTAATGCAACACAAGGATAATAAGATTCTCCTTTTGTTTTAAAGATAATACTTTGTTTAACTTCTTTTACAAGTTTATTTCCGTGCAAATATTCATAATAATTTGATTCAGGACAAAATTGATCTACATATGTAGGATAATTACCTTTGAATTTCTTTGAAAGATATAATAATACTTCGTTATGAAGATATGCTTTTACAGCGTTCATATTTAATCCCATTTCGATAAGTCTATTATATTTTTCTGGAGTACAAGTGAATTGAACATAACGGTATTTTTTCATTAATTCAGGAACTAGTTCACGAATGTGCTTATCAGTCATCTTTTTAGAATCATCAATACCAAGTTCTTTTAAATGTTTTATATCTTCTTTTGTTACAAGTGAAGCAGCAACAACAATAGGTCCAAAAAAGTCTCCAGTACCAACCTCATCACTACCCAACTGAGTATTTGTGTCAATCCAAAATGATAAAGTTGCAGGCTTTTCTTCGGTTAATTGAGCATTTTCGTCAAATTTCTTTGCTTCTGCTAAAGCATCTTCGCCATTAAATGTGACTTTATGTTCATTTTCTTTTTTTGATTTATAAGCTGTTATAACAATTTTAGGTGTACGGGCAAAGAATACGATATATTCGCCACTATTTGGACACAAAAAAGAAGTGTATTCATTACGAATATTTTCCAACATAGCGTCGTCTACAATAATAGTTACAGACTCCTTATTCATATTCGCTATCCCCCCCATATTAAATATAGCATATTTTAAAAAATATTTCTAAATAAAATTTATAATTATTATAATATATAAATATATATGTTATTATAATTTCGGTGATTATGATGAAAGATGTAAGACAAGTTTTAGAGTTATCTAGAATAGAAGATAAAATCAAATTTTATACAAAAACTGAATTAGGAAAGAAAAATGCTACTGACGTTTCAATGATTGATGATTATTTAATTCTTGAACGTGAATTAAAAATAGTTGATGAAGCAATGCTTGTAATAACTAAGACTGGTAATTTGCCAATTGTAACATCAATTGATTTAGAGCCATTAATTAGTTTTGCACTTAAAGGTGGTATTTTAACACCTAAAGACTTAAATGATATTGCTGAAGATATTAATACTTCATTAAAAGTTATTAACTTTATTAACAAACTTACTATTGATAGTCCTTTATTAAAAGAATATGTAAGAGATTTTTCAAATCTTTCAAATCTAGAAAACAGTATTAAAGGAGTTATATCACCTAATTTAACTATTTATGATAATGCTTCTTCAACCCTTTCATCTATTCGTAAAAAAATCGTTTCTACTGAAAGTGAGTTACAAGCTAAAATTAATGGCTTAGTTCGTACTTATAGTGCAATCTTAAGTGACGGCAATGTTACATTACGAAATGATCATTTTGTTTTGCCTGTTAAAACTAGTGATAAACATAAAATTAATGGTATTATTCACGATGTATCAAATACTGGTGAAACAACATTTATTGAACCAAATTCTATTGTTGAATTAAATAATAAAATATATTTACTTCGCTTAGACGAACAAGAAGAAATCAAACGTATTTTAATGTCTTTAACAAGAGAAGTAATTGCTTTTGAAAGTGACTTACGAAACAATAATGCAATGATTGGCTATTTAGATTATGTACAAGCAAAAGCATTATATGGTATTGAAATCGATGGCTATACTGCTATTCTTCATAAAGAGCAACAAGTACATTTAAAAAATGCCAAGCATCCTTTATTAGATAAAAATAAAGTAGTTGCAAATAGTTTTGATTTAACTAGTGACGAACGAGTAATGATTATTACAGGTCCAAATGCTGGTGGTAAAACAGTAGCATTAAAAACTGTAGGATTACTTATTTTAATGACACAATGTGCAATGCCTATTCCAACTTCAGAAAAAGCACATTTATCAATGTTTAATCATATATATCTTGATGTCGGTGATAATCAATCAATAGAAGAAAATCTTTCAACATTTAGCGCCCATATTTTAAATATTGCATCCATTATGAATAATATTGGTGGTAAAGATATTATTTTAATTGACGAACTTGGAACAGGTACTTCACCACTTGAAGGTGAAGCAATTGCTGTTTCTGTTATTAATGAAATTCTTGCTAAACATAGTTTTGCTATTGTTTCTTCTCACTATGAAGGTGTGAAACTTTTAGCAATGGAAAAATCTAATATTTTGAATGCTTCAGCTTTATACGATGAAGAAAAGTTTATGCCAACATATAAAATTAAAGTAGGTATGCCTGGTAAATCATATGGTATTGAAGTTGCAATGCGTTTTGGTTTACGTGAAGATTTAATAAGAAACGCTCGTGCATATTTAGAAGGTAAACAAGATAAAAACCTAGATGAAGTTATTAATAAATTAGAAAAACAAATATTATTAAATGAGAAGATTAATACTGATTTAAATAAACGTGAAAATGAATTAAAACGTCGTGAAGAAGAATCTAATAAGGTGTTAGCAAATATTGACAAAATAAGAGAAGAAGCAAAACAAAGCGCTGAAGAAGAAAAAGAGCTTTTAATTGCGGAAGCTAAAAAAGAAATTGATAATATTTTAAATGAATTAAAACAAAATGAAGTTAAATTACATACAATTACTGCTGCTAAAAAGCAATTAGATAATTTAGTTAACGAAGAGCCAGAAATTGAATTTGCTAATGAAGAGGTAGAAATTGGAGATTATGTTAAAATTCGTGACACAAATATGATTGGTAAAATCATTCGTATGAATAAAAATAATCTAGTAGTAGTTACTCAAGAAGGTTTAAATGTTAATACTAAAAAGAATAAAGTTATTAAAACATTAGCTCCTAAAAATAAAGTTGCACCACGTAATACCAAAACAGATCAATTTATTATGTCTAAATCTGTACCATTAGAATTAAACATTATTGGATTACACGTTGATGAAGCAATGGATCAAGTAATTAAATATCTAGATACATGTGTAGCTCGTAAAGTTAAATGTGTTCGTATTATTCATGGTTCAGGAACTGGTGCTTTACGTACTGCAGTTCACAATTATCTAAAGAATCAAAAATTTGTTGATTCATTTAGATTTGGTGGCGCAGGTGAAGGCGGAGTAGGAGCTACTGTTGTTAACTTAAAATAATTTATGTCTTTTACACTATAAATTTATATTTACCATTATAATTAAAGTAGGAATTGTAATTTCAATTTGAATGGAGAGGTAAAAATGAACGAAGTACTTTCAAAAGAAATTGAATTGCTTAGTGAATCACCTGGAACTTATTTAATGTATAACGTTAATAATAAGGTGATTTATGTTGGTAAAGCTAAGAACTTACGAAAAAGAGTTTCGCAATATTTTTTACGTCCTCAAGTTGGAAAAGTTGCTCGTATGGTAAGGGAAGTTGATCATTTTGAAACTATACAAACAAGTTCAGAAAAAGAAGCTTTATTACTGGAAATTAATCTTATTCAAAAACACTATCCTAGATTTAATATCTTATTAAAAGATGGAAAGTCTTATCCTTATATAGGTATTAAAAAAGATGATTTTGTATGTTTAAAAATAATGCACGACGATAAAGATAAATCTTATCGCTATTTTGGACCATTTCCAAATGCTGGTGCGTGTTATGAAGTTATTGATTTATTAAATCGTATTTATCCTTTACGTAAATGTAAAGTATTAAAATCTTCCCCATGCCTTTATTATCATTTAGGACAATGTTTAGGACCTTGTGTTAATAAAATAGATGATAAAGTATATGAGGATATTTTAAAAGAAATAGAAGACTTTTTAAATGGTAATGATGATACTAAACGTAAAGAAATATATAATTTAATGATTAAAGAATCTAATGAAATGAATTATGAAAAAGCTGCAGAATATAAGAAAACATTAGATGCCATTGATCACGTTATTTTAAAACAAAGTGTTCAATCTTTTGATTATGTGGATAGAGATGTTTTTGCTGTTTCTGCTCGTGATAATTATATTTGTTTAGCTGTTCTTACATATAGAAAAGGTAAATTATTAGGCAAGAATTTGTTTGTAGTAGAAGAAAGTGATGATATTAACGAAGAAACAATTGAATTAATTGCGCAATATTATCAAAAACATTCTTTACCAAAAGAAGTAGTCGTTGCAAATAGTGATATAGTTGATATCCTTGGCACAATTTTAAATGCAAAAGTTTTAACCTATTCTCAAGGACCCAAATTAGAACTTATTAATATTGCTTTAAAAAATGCTAAAGCAGGGTTAGATGAACATTTTGAAACTGCAAGATTAGACGACGACAAATTATCACTTTTAAATGAACTTGGTGAATTGTTGCATATTGATACACCTTATACAATTGAATTATTTGATAATTCTCATATTCAAGGTAGTAATGCAATTGGTGCTATGGTTTGTTATGTTAATGGGGAAAAAGCTAAAAAGTTATACCGTAAATTTCATATTGAACATGAAGAAACACGCGACGATTATGCTTCAATGCATGAAATTATAAAAAGAAGATATAAAAGGTTACAAGAAGAGAACAAAGATTTTCCTGATTTAATTATTGTTGATGGTGGATTAGGACAAATTCACGCTGCAAGTAAAGCTCTTGAAGAACTTGGCTTAAATATTAATCTTGCAGGTTTATATAAAAATGATAAACATCAAACCGAAGGATTAATGGATAAAGAAGGTAACAAATATATAGTTCAAACTAAATCACCTTTATTCTTCTTTTTAGTACGTATGCAAGATGAAGTTCATCGCTACGCTATTACTTTCCATAAAGAATTACGTTCTAAAAGTATGGTATCGTCAGTGTTTGATGATGTTAAAGGCTTAGGAAAGAAAAGAAAAGAATTATTATTTTCTCGCTATCCTACCATAAAAGATATTCAAGAAGCCTCTTTGGAAGAGTTAGAACAAATATTACCCAAAGATGTAGTATTAAATATAAAAGACGCATTAGAAAAATTAAGATGATTTTTTATATATTTATTATTGAAATTCTTAAAAAATATGTTAATATTATTATGCTGTCTATGTCCATGTAGCTCAGCTGGATAGAGCAACAGCCTTCTAAGCTGTGGGTCGCACGTTCGAATCGTGTCATGGACACCATCTTTAAAAAATCAGGAATAGTTCAAACTATTCCTTTTTTTATTAAAATATTAATTATGAATTGCGTATCTTCCTCAAATAAATTAAAATTATATTTAAAGAAGGAGGAATAAATCATAATGGGTAAAGAATTCCGTTTAAAATTAGAAAAAGTATTTGATGTTATTGGTGAAATCCTTGCATTTGTTATTGCAGTTGTTTGGGTTGTATCACTCTTAAATGCTAACTTTCATTTCTATGATAATATTGAATGGTTAGTTGCAACAGTTGAAGTCATTAGAAACTTTGCATTACTAGCATTAGTTATTGTAGTTGGCTTAGAAGCAACTATTAAAAGAAACTTCATTATTAGAATTTTCTTCTATTTATTAGTCGCTGTTCTTATCATTTTCCACTTCTTCCCAGATACATATGAATGGTTAATTCATAAAACTGAGGAAGTTACAACTGGAATGGCATTATTAGGATTATTCTAGAAAAACCTTAAAAAGAACAAAGTATTATATATTTTGTTCTTTTTTTTGCTTTGTTATTATAAATATTTGAAATTAATTAAAAGAAATCTTAATATTTTAGTGAAGAGGATATTGTTATGAAAAAAGTATATAAAAGTATAAATGAATTAATTGGTAATACTCCACTTATTGAATTAGTTAACTACAATAAGAAAAATAATTTAAAGGCAACCATTTTAGCTAAAGTAGAAGGTTTAAATCCAGCTGGATCTGTTAAAGATCGAGTAGCAAAATCAATTATTGAAGATTACGAACAAAAAGGTCTTTTAAAAGAAGGTTCTACAATTATCGAACCAACTAGTGGTAATACCGGAATTGGTTTAGCAGCAATTTGTGCTGCTAAAGGTTATAAATTAATTATTACCTTACCTGAAACTATGTCAGTTGAAAGACGTAATTTAATTAAGGCATATGGTGCTGAATTAGTTTTAACTGATGGCAAATTGGGAATGAAAGGTGCAATTGATAAAGCCACAGAATTAAATAAAGAAATACCTAATTCTATAATCGCTGGTCAATTTGTTAATATGGCTAACCCAAAAGCTCATTATGAAACTACCGGTCCTGAAATTTGGAACGATACTGAAGGACAAATTGACATTTTTGTATCAGGTATTGGAACTGGTGGTACTATTTCTGGCGTCGGTAAATATTTAAAAGAAAAAAATCCTAATATTAAAATTATCGGTGTTGAACCTGCTACTTCTCCTGTATTAACTAAAGGTGTAGGAGGAAGTCATAAAATTCAAGGTATTGGCGCTGGATTTGTTCCTGATACATTAGATACTAAAATTTATGATGAAGTTATTGCTATTGAAAACGATGATGCGTTTTTAACTGGTGCTGAAGTTGTTAAAACTGATGGTATATTTGTAGGTATTTCTTCGGGAGCTGCTTTACATGCTGCAAAAGAAATAGCTTTAAGAGAAGAAAATAAAGGTAAAACAATTGTTGTATTAATGCCTGATAATGGCGATCGTTACTTATCAACTCCGCTTTTTAATAAAGATTAATAATTTCATTGTATACAAATTATAAAATTATGTTTAGAATACCATTAATGACTATATGTTATAAGTATTATATTATAGTCATTGGAGGCCCATTATATATGAAAAACTTTGGAAAAATAGGAATCGTTATAGATTCTACTACCACATTAAGTAAAAAGATTATTAAAGATTATAATATAAAAGTTGTATCCTTAAATGTCGAAACAAAAAAATTTGTAAAAAAAGAAACTGACACTGAAGATGAAGAAATTATTGCAGAACTTGGTGATGTAACTAATTTAAAAACTTCATCACCTTCCCCAAATGAATTTGTTGAAGCTTATGAGCAATTAATAAAAGAAGGTTATAAACATATAGCAGTTTTCCCTTTATCTAAAGGATTATCATCAACTTATCAATCTGCTGTTATTGCACGTAGTTACATTGATAATGAAGATGATGTTTATGTATTTGATACTAACTTAGCAAATTATGGTATAGCAAATCTTATTGAATCATTACTTGATAAATTAGAAAAAGATATTAATTTTGAAGATTTTATTAACGAAACAAATGAAAGAATAAAAAATTCAGATTTAATGTTCTCAGTCATGGATTTAAATCATTTAGTTAATGGTGGAAGATTAAGTAAAATTGGTGGTTTTATTGGTAATTTATTACATATAAAACCAATGGTTAAGATGACTGATGGTAAACTTAATTTATTTAAAAAAGAACGTAATATTAATAATGTTTTAAATGTTTTTAGTGAAACAATTAAAGAATATTCTAGTAAATTTAAAAAAGTCTTTGTTAAAGTTGTTGATTTAATGCAAGATAACTTAGCGACTAAATTTATTAGTAAATTTAAAGAGACTGCTATTAATTGTAAAAATGTTATCTTTAGTCGTGTCCGTACTGTTGGTCCTACATTTTATATTCATCTAGGTAATAACGGTATTGGAATTACTGTAACTGCAAGCAATTAAGATACAAAAAGTAACGAAAAAATCGTTACTTTTTTATTTGGGTGTTATTTATGATAAAAAAACTTAATAAAATATATTATAATAAAAAAGGTGATAAAAATGGATTCATATCGTACTTTAATTGAAAATGGAAAATATAAAATTATTCTTGAATTAACTAAGAATGCTATCCAAATTGAAGATATTTATTATCGTGTAATAGCGTTAGCGTTAAACGAAGATTATAACGAAGCATTAGACTTATTAAATTCTAATAAAGTTAACTTTATTAAAGATTTATCGTGGTGTCGGAAAGAACTTTTTACTGTTCATATTCATATATTAAAAGTTTTAAATGATCCCGCTTCAATTTTAAAAGAATTAGATTATTATGACTCTTTACCTTATCTAGATTATGAATTTGAGGAAATGCTTAAAGATACAAAAAAAGAATTAATGAATAGTTTATCTTTTAATAATAAATTCAACAATAAACAAATTAGTGAAAATAGATTAAATGAAATTGGTAAAGCTTTGGATAATCCTAGTTCAATTAGTGATAAAGTTTTATTACTAGAAATGATTGATGAGTTACGAAATTACGACATTGAATCAATTATTCCATCTATTAAAAAATTCTTAAAATCAAATTTTGATACAATGTATAGAACATATATGCTACTTTTATTAGTTTATAAAGGTTCTTATGAAGAATTTGAATTTTCTAAAAATAACATAGATTATGTTTTAGTTCCATATGAATTAGATCCACCTTTTGAAAATGAATACTATTCAAAAGTTAATGAATTATTAGTTACTCACGCAACTAATCCTTCAATATTAGAAACTGCTCGTAGTGTTTACAATCGATATATTTTATTAAAGTATCCTGATAACACTAATGAAATCGATGAAATTAATGTTGCATTAGCATTATTAATATATGCATCATCATTATTAAATGATACTTTTGATCGAAATAAATTAAACGATGAAGACATAAACACGACTATAATTGAAGCATTAATTGATGAAATTAAACAATTAATGCTTGATGATAATAGCAATATTTAATTTTAAGAGATATTTTCCAAAAAAAGAAAATATCTTTTTTAGTTGTAATTTATGCTAAAAGTAATTATTATTATAATAATAAAAATAAAATTCAATGAAAGGGGATTGCAAAAGATGAAAAAAAAGAAATTTATTTTAAATATACTTTCTG
>CAVJPS010000008.1:0-44208 GCA_963651465.1 bacterium | reverse complement strand
TCTGTTTGTGGCTTACTTGCTCTTACTGGTGGTATTAGTGGTTGTGACGAAAATAAAAATCAATCTTCAGGTAATGGTGGTGGCAATGGTGGTACAATTACTCCTTCACTTAAATCTGTTGACGTTGAAGAAAAATCAGTTGTTTTATCAACTGGAGGCACATATACATTAAATTATAAATATGCTCCTTCAACAGTTACTGTCACATCTGAATGGAAATCAAGTAATGAAGAAGTTGCTACTGTTGACGAAAATGGTGTCGTTACCGCTGTTGGTGAGGGTCACGCTGCTATTACAGTTAAATTATCAGATAGTAAAGGACATTCTTATACAGATGGTGCTGGTATTGTTGTTAATAATACAGACTTAAGCACTTTACCTGCATATGCAACTAAAACAACATTTGATAGTGATATTAATGATTTAATTTCACATGGTGGTATTACTAGTAAATCAACTTTCCCAAATAAGGGTGAAGGAAAAATTTTAGTTATTCCTGTTTGGTTTACTGATAGTGGTAATTATTTAAATGATACACAAAAAGCTAACGTTAAAGACGATTTAACAAAAGCTTATTTTGGTACAAATGAAGAAACTGGATGGAGATCAGTCAAAACTTTCTATGAAGAAGAATCGGCTGGACTTGTTACTGTTAATGGTGAAGTTGCTGATTGGTTTGTAGACGATTACGCATCAACATATTACTATGAAAGTGGTACTCGTACTTCTAACCTTTTAAACCGTGCTGTTAATAATTATAGAGTTACTCACACAGCTGAGGAATATAGTTCATTTGATGCTGACGAAGATGGCGTTCTTGATGCAGTATGTTTAATTTATGCTGCTCCTGATTATAGCGCTATGAATAATCAAATAGCTTCTAACTTATGGGCATATTGTTCATGGAACTTTGGTAAAGGTACACATGCAAATCCAGGTATTAACGTTTTCTTCTGGGCTTCATACGACTTTATGTATGGTTCTGCTAGTGATAGAAACGGCAAATATTATAATGGTGATACTCGTTATGCAACATTAGATACTCATACATTTATTCACGAAATGGGACACATTTTCGGATTAGAAGATTATTATGACTATAATAACCTTGCTAAAATTTCTGGTGGTTTCTCAATGCAAGACTACAATGTTGGTGGACACGATCCATTCTCATTGATAACTTTAGGTTGGGCTAATCCTATTATTCCTACTGAATCTTGTGAAATTACAATTGGTGATTTCCAAAGTACAAAAGATGTTATCTTAATTTCACCTGATACAGTTTCATCAAGCTTTGATAAATATATTTTATTAGAGTATTATACTCCAACTGGATTAAATGAATTTGATGTTCAACACAAATTAAATAATGCTTATCCAAATGGTACAAAAACAAAAGGTATTCGTGCTTGGTTAGTTGATGCACGTTTAATTGAATATAAAGGTGATGATTTAACAAAATCATTTGTAAATTCAATTACTAAAGATGATTATATGTATGATTATGCTTTCGGTAATACTACTAACTCTGGTGAAATCGTTGCTCATAACGGTGCAGCATGTCAAAAATTCTATAGTTTAACATATGCAAACTATAACCAAAACCAATTATTACGTAATAATTATAAAGAAACTTACGTATCAACATCATATTTTTCAGAAGATTCATTATTCTTAGAAGGAGATGTCTTAACTAAGAGTAAATTAGAAGGTCAATTCTTTGATACTGAAACTAATAATTTCTATGGTAATTTTGATTCATTCTCAATTATTGTTAAAGAAATTGGTGAATCAACTGCTACAATTGATTTCATTAAATATTAATTATTAACTGCCTCTTAATTTATTAAGAGGCTTTTCTTTTCGTTTTTATCTCAAAATTGAACCAAAATTATGCTTTAATATTGATAAAATCTCTTTTTTAAGTTATCATATTTTACGTGTAAAATATTATATATTTTCTTTAGGAGGAAAATAACATGAAAAAAGAAATTAAAAAACTTGAAAATGCTGAAGTTGAAGTAACTTTATCATTTGAAGGTGAAGAATGGGCTACAGCTCAACAAAAAGCATTTAATAAAATTGCTAGTGAAGTCGAAATCAAAGGATTTAGAAAAGGTAAAGCTCCTCTTGGCTTAGTTAAACAAAGAGTTAGTGATGCACAAGTATTAAACGAAGCAGTTGATATTATGGTTCAACCAAATTTCGTTAAAGTCTTAGAAGAAGAAAAAATCGTTCCTTTTATGCAACCAGATTTTAAAGCAATCAACAAAGCAACTAAAGAAGAATTAGAAGTTGTTATCGTTGTTCCACTAAAACCTGTTGTTGAATTAGGTGAATACAAAGGCTTAAACATTGCTGCTAAAGAAGCTAAAGTTTCAGCTAAAGAAGTTGATGAAGAAATTGCAAAACTTCAAACTCAAAATGCTGAATTAATCGTTAAAGATGGTGCTGCTGAATTAGGTGATACTGTTGTTATCGATTTTGAAGGATACGTTGATGGTAAAAAATTTGATGGTGGCTCAGCTACTAACCATCCATTAGAATTAGGTAGTAATTCATTTGTTCCTGGCTTTGAAGATCAATTAGTTGGTACAAAAGCTGGAGACAAAAAAGATGTTAACGTTACATTCCCAACTCAATATGTTCCAGAATTAGCAGGAAAAGCTGCTTTATTCAAAGTAACTGTTAATGATGTTAAAGGTAAAAAAGTTCCAGAACTTAACGATGATTTCGTCGCAGAATTAAATTACGAAGGTGTTAAAACAGTCGCTGATTTAAAGAAAAAAGTTAAAGGTGACTTAGCAGCTAAAAAAGCTGATCAAGCTAAATCAGAACAATTAAATACAATTATTGATACAATCGTTAAAAACTCTAAAATTGGTATTCCAGGTAAAGTTGTTCAAAACGAAGTTGATGCTATGTTAAATAACTTTAAAACTCAAATTGAACAAAATGGTTTAACAGTTGAACAATATTATCAAATCACAGGTCAAAAAGAAGAAGATAATATTGAATCAATGAGAAAACAAGCTGTTAAGAATTTAGAAGGCTTCTTAGTTACACAAGAAGTTGCCGCTAAAGAAGGCTTAAAAGTTGAAGAAAAGGATTTAGATGCAGAATATAAGAAGATTGCTGATCAATATTCAATGGATATTGAAAAAGTTAAAGAAATCTTAGCTCCACAAAAGAATCAATTTGCTCAACAATTATTAAACCAAAAGCTTAATGAATTATTAGTTTCATTAAACACTCCTGCTAAAGAAGAAACTAAAGCAGAAGGTGAAGCAAAACCTGAAAAAAAGCCTGCAGCTAAAAAAGCTACAGAAGAAAAATAAGTAAAAAATAATAAATATTTATTTTCTAGAGTTAAAATGGTGTAAAAACCATTTTTTCTCTTTATAATAAGAGAAGGAGGTCGATATTATGAAAGATGATGTAATTACTTTACCATTACTTATTACTCGTGGAATTATTTTGTTTCCAGGCCATACAACAACTGTAGATGCTGCTCGACCTATATCTACAAAGGCAATAGATGAAGCAAAAAATGCCACAAATGATTTAATTATTTTGGTTTCTCAAAAGAAACCTGAGATTGATAATCCAAATATTGATAAAGACATTTTTGACTATGGTACTGTTTGTAAAATTCATACATATAATCCTCAAAAAGGATATATTCGTATTAAGGTAGAACCAGTTGCAATAGTAAAATTTGTTGATGTATTCCGTAATGATGAATTTTATGGATGTAACGCTACAATTGTTGAACCAGTATTAGGTGATAAACTCGAAGAAACTGCTCTTGTCCGTAAAATTATTCAATACATTGAAGAAATTCCTGAAATCGCATCTTATTTTCCTAAAGCATTTGTTAATAATTTAATGAAGGGTGTTTCTGCGTTGGAATTAACTAATGCTTTATCAAGTTATTTACCTATGCCACTAGAACGTAAAGAAAAATTACTTGAAATTGCTGAAGTAAATGAAAAATTAAAATTAATTTTAAAAATTGTTACAGAAGCTAAAGAAATGGATAAAATTGATCGCAAATTAGATGAAGAAGTCCGTAACAATGCTGAAAAAAATCAAAAAGAATATTTCTTGCGTGAGAAAATGCGTGCAATTAAAAGTGAATTAGGTGAAGATCCTAATGATGAAAAATCTGTTGAAAACATCCGTAAAAGAGTCGAAGAAAATCCTTATCCAGAAATTATTAAAAATAAGGTTAGAAATGAATTAAAACGTCTCGATATGATGCCTCAAGCATCCCTTGAAGCTTCTTTAATCATGAATTATATTGATTGGTTACTTGAAGTCCCATGGTATCAAAAAACTGACGACAACGATGATTTAGATAATGTTCAAAAGATTTTAGATGAAGACCACTACGGCTTAGAAGAACCTAAGAAACGTATTGTTGAATATCTAGCTGTTAAAAAGATGACTAATTCTTTAAAAGCTCCTATTCTTTGTTTCTACGGCCCACCAGGTTGTGGTAAAACTTCTTTAGGACGTTCCATTGCTCGTGCTTTAGGCCGTAAATATTTTAAGGTTTCTCTTGGCGGTATTTCTGACGAAGCTGAAATCCGTGGTCACCGTCGTACTTATGTTGGTGCTTTACCAGGACGTATTATTTCTGGTATGAAAAAAGCGGGTGTAACTAATCCTGTTTTCTTACTTGATGAAGTTGATAAACTTGCTTCATCTTATAAAGGTGATCCAGCTGCAGCAATGCTTGAAGTATTAGACCCAGAACAAAATTATGCATTTAATGATAACTTCTTAGAAGAACCATATGATTTAAGTAATGTATTATTTATTGCTACTGCAAACCAATTAGATCATATTCCTGGACCACTTCGTGATCGTTTAGAATTAATTGAAGTTAATTCATATACTGAAATTGAAAAATACCATATTGCAGTTGAACATTTAGTACCAAAAGAGACTGAGAAAAACGGTTTAAAGAAAAATCAAATATCATTTACTAAAGAAGCTATTATGTATATAATTCAACGTTATACACGTGAAGCAGGCGTTCGTGAACTTGAACGTAAGATTGGCGCTTGTGTACGTAAAGTAGTTGTTGAATTATTACGTAATACTGAATTAAAGAAAGTTAAAATTGACGTAAATAAAGTTAAAGAATATCTCGGAATTGAAAAATTCGATGATTCTGTAAAAGAAAAAGAAGACCAAGTTGGAGTTGTAACAGGACTTGCTTATACTCAATTTGGTGGTGACATTTTACCAATTGAAGTAAATCACTTTAAAGGTAAAGGCGGATTAGTATTAACTGGTTCACTTGGTGATGTTATGAAAGAATCTTCTTCAATTGCCTTTGACTATGTCAAAGCAAATTGCGAAAAGTATGGTATTAACCCATCAATGTTCCAAGAAAACGATATTCATATTCACTTCCCAGAAGGTGCAGTACCAAAAGATGGTCCTTCGGCTGGTGTTGCAATTACTCTTGCTATTATTTCGGCTTTAAGTGGACGTAAAGTTAACTCTAATGTTGCTATGACTGGTGAAGTAACTTTAAGAGGTAAAGCTCTACCAATTGGTGGCTTACGTGAAAAGACTCTTGCAGCTTCCCGTTCTGGTATTAAGACAGTTATCATACCAGAAGAAAACCGTAAAAACATGGACGATATTCCAAACGAAGTTAAAGAGTCACTTGATATTAAATTTATGACATGTGTCGATGACGCTGTCGCAATAGCTTTAAGGGATTAATTAATATGATGATTGAATTCCGTAAGACTAAGTTTGTAAAGTCTTGTCCAAGTGTTTTGAATGCGCCTGATGTTCGTTTAGATGAAATTGCCTTCATTGGTAAATCAAATGTTGGTAAAAGTTCTTTGATTAATGCAATTTGTGAGAATAAATCTCTTGCATTTACTTCATCAAAACCTGGCCATACACGTTTATTAAACTACTATAACGTTAATAATCAATGCTATTTAGTTGACGCACCTGGTTATGGCTATAGTGCAGCAGGACAAAAACATGCAGTTAATTTTGGTGACATGATGGAAGAATATTTTGCTAATAACAATTACTTAAAAGTTGTATGTTATTTAATTGATTCTCGTCGTGTTCCATCTGAAGATGATGTTGATTTCTATAATTTTTTAAATGACAATAACATTCCTTTTATTCTTGTGGTTACCAAATGTGATAAATTGAATCAAAGTGAAAAAAGTAAAGTTATGAAAAATTTGAAATCAGCATTTAAAGATTTAAATGAAAGTAAGATTGTTTTAACAGCATATAATAACCAAAATATGTTATTAAATCTTAAAAAAACAATCGCATCATATTTGTAAAAGTAAACAAACAGAGATATATAGAGTGTATATCTCTGTTTTTATTTAAAAAATGTAATTCTTTATAAATAAATTTATAAAAAAATATAGCATTAAAAGCTTTATTATGTTATTATAAACACGCGTAAGCATTTCGGAGGTGTCAAAAATGCGTGATGATATTATCTTAAAGTGCACAGTATGTGGAAATGAAAACTACATTACTACAAAAAACAAACGTGCTCATCCAGATAGAATGGAAATTAAAAAATTCTGTAAAAACTGCAATAAAATGACTGCTCATAAAGAAAAGAAATAAGACTTTGTCTTATTTTTTTAAATAGAGCAACCATTATTTATTATCCAAATTACTAAAAGAAAGAGGAAATAATTATGATTAACATTACTGAATTAAGACCAGGAAACACATTTGAATACGAAGGAAATATTTATAACTGTGTTGATATTGCTTTAAACAAAACAGCTATGGCTAAGATGAAAGTCAAAGTTAAAGCTAAAAACTTAAGATCTGGTGGCGTATTAGAACTTTCATTTATCGGTGGCGATAAAGTAGAAGTATTACACCTTGATAAAAAGAAAATGCAATATTTATACAACGATGGATCAACATTCTATTTTATGGATAATGAAACTTTTGAACAAAGTGAAATTCCAGCTGAAAGATTAGAATGGGAAAAGAATTTCTTAAAAGGTAACGAAGAAGTTACAATTACAAAATTAAATGAAGAAATTTTAGGTGTCCAATTAGCAATTACTGCTGAATTACAAATTACATCTTGTGAACCAGCTGTAAGAGGCGATACAGTAAACAAAGCTATGAAAGAAGCTGTTACTGAAACCGGTTATAAAGTTAAAGTTCCACTATTCATTGATGAAGGCGAAACAATTATCGTTAGAACTGATACTGGCGAATACGATGGTAGAGTTCAATAATTAAAACTTATATTAAGCATACGAAAGTATGCTTTTTATATTGCTTTTTAAATTATATAATTATCGTAATAATAGAATTTATCTTTTATTATCTTAGTTTCTTGTAAATATCATTAAAATATATTAATATATTTAAGAATGAGGTGAAATTAATATGATCTTAACTACATATATGGAAAGTTTAACTTTGGTTGGCTTCATTTTCACATTAGTCGGCGTATTAGTCGTTGGTGGTGTAATTGGTTTCTTTGGAGCAAGATATTTCTTAAAGAAAGAACTTAAAAAGAACCCTCCAATTAATGAAAAAATGATTAGAGCTATGTTTATGTCAATGGGACGTAAACCTTCTGAAGCTCAAGTTCGCCAAGTCATTAATAACATGAATAAAAATATGTAATAAAAAAGCCCATCTAACGATGGGTTTTTGATTTACTTTATTACTACTAATTAATTACTAAATAACTACTAATTAAATTACATCCATGTAATTGATGATTCTTCGTTTTTAGCTAAGCGTTTAATATTTGAACGATGTCTTATAACTAAGATTACAAATTCTGCAGTCATTAAGATAGGGTAGGTAAAGTTAGCAGCCATGCCAGGCCATACAACATAAGGCGCAACAGCAGGAATAAATACTAAATAAGATGTAGCTGCTACAAATAATGCTGCAATCATTGATGCTAAAGAAACGTGTTTAGATAATTTTAAAGTTGTAAAGAACGAAATAGCACCAACGCCAAATCCAATATATGAAGTCGAGACAATTGTACCAACCATACACGAAACAGCTTTACCACCTTTAAATCCAATATAAACTGGATAACAGTGACCAATAACAGCTGCAAGTGCAACACTGTAATAAGTAATTTCAGGCATTTTGCAGAAAGTATAAGTTCCTAAATTAGTTTTAGTCAATACTAAGAAAGCTGCAATAAAAGGAATAATAACTTTAATTGCGTCTAAAGCAATAACTAATACACCTATTTTTTTACCCATTACACGGCCAGAGTTTGTGCCTCCTGATCCATGAGAACCATAATCACGAACATCGATATTATAAAATTGAGTCGAAATAATAACCCCAGTTGGAATTGCACCGAAAAGATATCCAACAATTATACAAATAAGGTATATTAATAGACCATACCAATTCATAAAAGCTCACCCCAATTCATAACACTTGATATTTTACTATAAATCATTTTGATTTGGTAGATAATAAATAATAAATTTGATATAATGTTTTTATATAAAAACATACAATAGACGAGGAGGACTATAAAATGGCACAAGAAAACAAAGAAGCCACATATAGCGCTAATGATTTAAACGTCTTAGAAGGTTTAACTGCAGTAAGAAAAAGACCTGGTATGTATATTGGTTCTACAAATAGTACTGGTTTACATCATTTAGTTTGGGAAATTGTCGATAATGCCGTCGATGAAGCTATGGCAGGATATGGCAATAAAATCTCAGTTATAATTCACAAAGATGGTTCGATATCAATTCAGGATGAAGGACGTGGAGCCCCAACTGATTTTAATAAAAAATATAACAAATCCGGTTTAGAATTAGTATATTGTACACTTCATGCTGGTGGTAAATTTGGCAGTGGTGCATACCAATCTGCTGGTGGTTTACATGGTGTTGGTGCTTCAGTTGTTAATGCTTTATCTGAATGGTGTGATGTTACAGTTTATCGTGCTGGAGTTATTACACATATTCGTTTTAAAGAAGGAGGAAGTAAAATTGATATTCCTCAAGAAATAATTGGTAAAACAAATCGACACGGTACTCTAGTTCGTTTTAAACCTGATGCAAAGATTTTTACAACTACAAACTTCCAATGGGATATTATTCATAACCATTTACAAGAGTCTGCTTTCTTATTAAAAGGCGTTACTTTTTATGTTAAAGACGAACGTAACGGAGCAGAAGAAACATTCTTATATGAAAATGGTATGCAACAATACATTGCATTATTAAATCAAAACAAGATTCCAATGAGTCAAATTGTAGGTTTTGAAGATAATACTAGCGATATTAAGATGGAAATTGCATTTCAATATTGTAAAGAAGATTATGGTGAAACTGTCTATTCTTATGTTAATAACTTAAGAACTCGTGACGGTGGTACTCACGAAACTGGCTTTAGAAGTGGATTTACTCGCGCTGTTAATGATTTTGCTGATAAATATCAATTAATCAAAGGTAAGAACAAACTTGAAGGTAGCGATATTCGTGAAGGTTTAACAGCTATTATATCTTTAAAAGTTCCTGAAACAAAACTTGAATTTGAAGGACAAACAAAAGGAAAATTAGGTACTCCTGAAGCTAAAACTTCAGTTGAAACATTTATATATAATCGTCTTTCTTATTTCTTAGAAGAAAATAGAGAGTTTGCGGTTGTTCTTATTAAGAAATGTATTGATTCTCAAAATGCACGTGAAGCTGCACGTAAAGCTCGTGAAGAAGCACGTTCTACTAAGAAAAAGAAACAAGATGTTATTTTAAGTGATAAGTTAACTCCTGCTCAATCAAAAGATTATAAGCATTGTGAATTGTTTATCGTCGAAGGTGATTCGGCTGGTGGTACAGCTCGTACGGGACGTAATCGTCTTTATCAAGCTATTTTACCATTACGTGGTAAACCACTTAATACCGATAGTATTACAATGGATAGAATGCTTAAAAACGAGGAATTTGCTACTCTTATTAATACAATTGGTGCAGGTGTAGGTCAAAATTTTGATATTAGTGATTCTCACTATGGAAAAATTATTATTATGACTGATGCTGATACTGATGGTGCACACATTCAAACATTATTATTAACTTTCTTCTGTCACTATATGCGACCACTTGTTACAGAAGGTTATGTATATGTTGCTGTTCCACCTTTATACAAAGTTTATAAGTATGATAAAAATAACAAAGAAATAAACTGTTATGCTTGGGACGATGAAGGACTAGAAGCAGCAAAAGCAAAAATCGGTGCTGGATATCATATTTCACGTTATAAAGGTCTTGGTGAAATGAATAGTGAACAATTATGGGAAACTACAATGAATCCCGCATCTCGTACTTTAATTAGAGTTAACATTGAAGATCCTTTGCTTGCTGAAAAACGTATTGGCATTTTAATGGGCAAAGATACAAGTTTACGTAAGCAATGGATTCAAGAAAACGTTGACTTTAATGAAGCAGATGATTTCTTTATTAAGGAGATTAAAAAATAATGGCAACTAAGAAAACAAAGAAAGATCAAATGGAATTATTTGATGATTCTAATGAACATATTGAAGAGCAACCATTAGAAGAAATCATGGGCGACCGTTATGCGGTTTACGCAAAATATGTTATTCAAGACCGTGCTATCCCTGATGTAAGAGATGGCTTAAAACCAGTTCAAAGAAGAATTTTATTCTCAATGTATAGTGATAAAAACACTTACAATAAACCAACTAGAAAATGTGCTCATACTGTTGGTGCTGTTATGGGTAAATTACACCCTCATGGTGACTCATCAATTTACTTAGCACTTGCACGTATGTCTCAATCTTGGAAAGTAAGATTACCATTAATTGATTTCCAAGGTAATAATGGCTCAATCGATGGTGACTTACCAGCTGCATATCGTTATACTGAAGCACGTTTAAGTGAAGCAGCAGAAGAAATGATTCGTGATATAGACAAAGAAACAGTCGATATGAAGCCTACATTTGACGATACTGAATTAGAACCTATCGTCCTTCCTTCACGTTTTCCTAACTTACTTGTTAATGGTACTGAAGGTATTGCTGTTGCGATTGCAACAAATATTCCACCACATAACTTAAATGAAGTATGTGATGCAATCATTTATCGTTTACAACACCGTCGTTGTACGATTGAAGAATTGCGTGAGTTTGTAAAAGGACCTGACTTCCCAACTGGTGGTATCATCATTAAAGATGATGGCTTAAATTCTATGTACGAAATAGGTAATGGCCGTATCGAAGTTATGTCTAAAACACGTATTGACGAATCAAATCGTGCTTTTAATCAAATTATTGTTGATGAAATTCCATATGGTGTAGTCAAACAAGAATTGGTCTACGAAATTGATAAATTACGTCATGATAAAGTTATTGATGGTATTTTAGAAGTTCGTGATGAGTCTGACCGTGAAGGTTTACGTATTGCTATTGATATTAAAAAAGAAGCAAATATTGACGTTATTAAAACATATTTAATGAATAAAACGCAATTGAAATCTAGCTTTAGTTCTAATATGGTTGCAATCGTTAATAATAGACCTAAAACATTTAATTTAATTGAATATGTTGATGCTTATATTTCTCACCAAGAGGACGTTATTACACGACGTTCACATTTTGATTTAGAAAAATATAAAGCTCGTTTACATATTGTTGATGGCTTAATTAAAGCTATTTCAGTTGTAGACCAAGTTGTTGCAACAATTCGTGCTTCTCACGATAAAGCTGATGCTAAAATTAATATTCAAAATAAATTTGGTTTTAGCGAAAAGCAAAGTGAAGCAATTGTTACATTACAACTTTATAAATTAAGTAATACTGATATCTCAATATTTGTAGAAGAGAAGTCAACTTTAGAAAAGAATATTGCTGAACTTGAAGAAATATTAGCAGATACTCATAAACTAGATCGTATTATTGTTAAAGATTTAAAAGAAATTGAAAATAAATATGGTACACCTCGTCGTACATTAATTGAAGAAAAACATGAATCACAACAAATCAACAAACGTGATTTAATTTCAAAAGAAGAAGTTATTGTCGCTGTTACACGTGATGGCTATTTAAAGCGTTCAACACTAAAATCATATAAAGCTGTTGAAAATCAATTACCTGGTTTAAAACAAGGCGATGTATATCTTGGTAAAACTAATTGTTTTACTACTGATTACATTTTATTATTTACAACACACGGTAATTACTGTATGGTTCCAGTTCATGAGATTCCTGAAACACGTTGGAAAGATGAAGGAAAACATATTTCATTAATTGTTTCATTACCATCTGATGAAAAGATTGTTAAAGCAGTTGTATTAGATAAATTTAGAGACGATTTATTAGTCGCTATTGTTACACATAATGGACAAATAAAACGTAGTAAATTAAGTCAATTCGAATTAAGTCGTTATACAAAACCAGTTGCATGTACTAAATTATTACACGATGACTTTGTAGTTGGAGTTGAAGTAACTTCTGGTAATAGTGATTTATTAATCATGACTGCTGGTGGTGGTGTATCGTTATTTAACGAAAATGAATTAAGCATATTAGGCGTAAGAGCTGCTGGTGTTAAAGCTGTTCAAAATTTAAAACTTGGTCCAGTTGTTGGAATGCTTAAATATGAACAAGACGAGAAGGGCAAAATCTTCTTATTAACTGACAATGGTTGCTATCGTTTCGCTGATTTAAATTACGCAACAAAAGCACCACGACTTGCAAAACTTCAATATTTCTTTAAGTCATTTAAGAGCGACGTACATAATCTTGTATATGCTTGCAAAGCTCCTAAAGGCGTAGAAGAATATAAAGTTCAAACATTGCTTAATAATAATGAATATTTTGAATTTAACGTTGATGATATTCATGTCACACCAATTGATAAATACGCAAAACAAAATATCGAAACATTACCTCGTAAAGCCCAAATTGAATTTGTTTTCGGTAATGAATTAATAATCGTTAATGATAAATTTGAATCTCATATCGATGAAGCACCTAAAAAGAATATTATTATGAATGATAGTAGTGATATCGATAATGATGAAGAACAAAAATCATACGAACAAACCTCTATCTTTGATGATATGGGTGATTAGTGATAAAAGCGGATCTGTGTCCGCTTTTATCTTTCATTTTATAAACAAATAATATATATTTGTTTTATTGTGATATTATATTTTGTAAAATAGAGGAGAAGGAAGTGAAATTATGAATAAAAAAGTTATACCTACATATCACACAACTTCCTTATTTAGTGTTGATCCAAACTTTTTTTCTAAATTAGGTATTAAATATGTTTTATCTGATTTAGATAATACATTAGATTCTTTTAAAAATAAATTACCTTCTAACGAAGCAAAAGAATACAAAAATAAGTTAGAAGCATTAGGAATAAAACTTATTATTGCCTCAAATAATAACGGTACACGTGTTAAAACATATAGTAATGCATTAGGAGTTGAATACTATTCTAGTTTGGGTAAACCTTTTGGATTTGTTTTAAAACGCATTTTACATCAAAAAAATATTAATTTTAATGAATGTATTCTTGTTGGAGATCAAATTATGACCGATATTAAATGCGGAAATGCTTGCGGTATTAAAACAATGTTAACTGAGCCTTTAGTTAATGAAGATCAATGGCAAACTAAATTTAATCGTATTTTTGATCGTCCTATTCGTAAAAAATTAAAACGAAAAGGTTTATTAAAATCATGGAAGGAAGTTCAATAAATGAAAAATAAAGAGGAAGAAAAAGTAATTGAAGAATCATCTTTAAATGATTATTATTGCTTTGGTTGTGGTGTTAAACTTCAAAGTGATAAACCTTCATTAAAAGGTTATATTCCACAAAAGTTATTTTTAGATACATCTCGTCCATTATTGTGTAAACGTTGTTTTAGACTTCAACATTATTCTGAGCAAGATGACACAGAAGAATTTAACGATACAGATTTATTAACAATATTAGACAAAGCAAAAGAAGAGAAGGCATTAATTGTTTATGTTTTAGATTTATTTTCGTTTGAATCTACATTTATTAAGAATATCAATAAAAAGATTTCTCATATGAATGCCATTATAGTGGCAAATAAACGCGATATAATGCCCAAAACTGTTGATGACAATAAATTTAAGCAGTATATCTTAAAACGTCTTAAAGAGGTTAATATTAACGCTTTAGAGGTTATTATTACTTCTGCAAGCAAGAATTATAACATTGATTCACTAATTAAGAAGATTATGGAATATCGTAATAACGGTAACGTATATCTTGTAGGTAGCGCTTCGTGTGGAAAATCATCAATAATAAATGCTTTATTGAAGAATTACTCTAACGAAACAAGTAATTTTATAACAACTTCAGCTTTACCAGGTACAACTATGGATATTGTTGAAGTACCACTAGACGATAATTCATATATTTTCGATACTCCAGGTATGACTATTAAAAATTCAATGTTATCGTTTGTTGATAAAAAAATTATAAATATTATTACACCACGGGTAGAAATAAAGCCTCGTACTTTCCAATTAGAATCTAAACAAGCATTACTTTTTGGTGGCCTTGCTTATTTTAGCTTCTTAGAAGGGCCTAAATCGAATTATACGGTTTATCTTTCTAACCAAGTACAAATTAATCGCAGTAAGCTTGAAAAAGCCTCTACAACGTTTAATAATATGCTAAAAGGTAATCAATTAAAGCCAACTACAAGTAAAATTACTTCATGTGATGATTTAGAAGAGCATGAATTTATTATTAACAATGATGGTAATAAATATGATGTTGGAATAAATGGCTTAGGTTGGATTTGTCTTGTTGGTAAAGGACAAAAAGTAAGTATAAAAGCACCAAAAGGTATAAGTGTTTACCTAAATGATGCTAAAATTTAAGAAGAGGGTAGATAAATATGATTACATTAAATACAAAACAAAAAAGTCAATTAAAAGGTTTAGCAAATACTTTAAACGCTAAGTTCCAAATTGGTAAAAACGAAATTAGTGGTAGCACTATTGATATGATTGATAAAGCTTTAACAGCTCACGAATTAATCAAAATTAGCGTTTTAAAAACAGTTGAATCTCCAATTAGAGAAATTGCATATGATTTAAGTGCAGCAACTAATTCTACTATTGTTCAAGTTATTGGACGTGTTATTGTCTTATATCGTCCAAATACAGAAAAGCCTGATCATATTATATTGGTAAAATAAATGAAGAAGGTTATTTTATTTGGTGGAACCTTTGATCCAATACATCAAGGACATATTAACATCGCTTTAGCAGCAAAAAAACAACTTAACGCTGATAAAGTAGTTTTCATATTATCTCGTGCACCTCGTTGGAAAACTCCGACTGTTGAAACAAGTGATCGCCTTGAAATGCTTAAACTAGCAATTAAAGATATTGAAGGATTTGAATATTCAACTTACGAAATAGAGAAGAATACAGACTTTGATTATTCAATTGATACTGCTCGTTATTTTGTTAATAATTCAAAAGAGGAGGGTGAAGAAGTCAAATATTATTGGCTAATTGGAAGTGACCAAGTTGTTCAATTAGATCGTTGGGCTGAAGTAGATGAATTAACATCAATTGTTCAATTTGTTTATTATAGTCGCGAAACAGATGAAAATCCTTCTCCAAACGTTAAACGTTATAATATAGAACACATCGTAGGTGAAACATATAATATTTCATCAACTTCGATTCGTCGTATTGATTCAAGTGATATTCCTGATCAAGTGTTTGATTATATAGTTGAACACGGATTATATTTCATGAATCGTTTAAAAGGATTATTATCACCTCATCGTTTAGCTCATTCTATTCAAGTAGCACGTTTAGCTCGTGAAATTGCACGTAATACTAATTATGATTACAATAAAGCATTCTATGCTGGTTTGTTCCATGATTGTGCTAAAGATATAAGTGATGAAAGAGCGGAGATGTTAATGAAAACTTATTATCCAATGTATATTAACATGCCTAAATGGAGCTGGCATCAATTTGTAGGTGTTACAATTGCTCGTGATGAATTTCATATTGAAGATCCAGATATTTTAGAAGCTATTTGTTATCACGCAACTGGAAAAGCTCATATGTCTCCAATAGGTAAGATAATATATTCTGCAGATAAGATTGAACCTACAAGAGGATATGATTCTAGTGATATGATTGCATCTTGCTTAAAAGATTATCGTCAAGGCTTCTTAGATGTATTAAGTGAGAATAGAAAATTCTTATTAGAACAAAATAAACAAATTCATAATCCATTAACTGATGAATGTTTTGCTCTATATTTAGACAAATAGACAAGGATTATCTATCTTTGAAAAATATTTTCATACTTTTCAACAGTTTTCAACATTTTAATAAATGTTAGAATTAACTTCGCATAATCTCTATTATGTAAACTAAAAATAAAAAACTAACGAATATATCGTAAATATTTTATAAACTGATATTAAAATTATACACTGACAAAAAGCTATATACCTAATAGTTATCCACAATTTAGGTTATATTGAAATCTACTAATAATCTACTAATAAACTACTAATTGCGTACTTTTAGTAGTTTTCTTTTATTTTATAGTAATCAATGTAACAGAAATGAAAATATGAAAAAATATACATAATCATAAAAATAACGATTTTATCGTATTTTTTAGATTTGGTTTACATAATCTATTTACAAATCTAATAATTTCGAGAAAAAATTACCCTTATTTTTAGTATTCTCTTAATAGTATTCTTTGAGTTTAATATCATTTATAAATCTATTAAAAAAATGTTCTATTCTATTAATATTTTATTTTGAATCGACCTTACCGTTTATACGTTTTATTAATTCTCGTTGCAATCTAGAAGAAAGCCTAATTTTTATATTTTTTAATAAAAACGAATAGTCATAAAAAAATAAAACATCCTAGCAATTTACTAGGATGTTTGTAATTTTAATTAATCGTTAAGCAATTCATCAATAGGATCGCCGATGCAATTTGCAGCTTTTGGTAATTCAAAGTTCTTTAAGATTGTTGCACCAATACTTGCAAAAGTAGGACGTGTATCAATTTTCTTACCATTAACATATGATTTAGAGAAGCATAGTAATGGGACTTGTTCTCTTGTATGATCTGTGCCAGGTTGAGTTGGATCGTTACCATGGTCAGCAGTAATCATTAATAAATCATCTTCGTTTAGGTTTTCAACAAGTGTTGCTAATTGTTCGTCAAATGTTTCAAAAGCTTTTCCGTATCCAATTGGATTTCTTCTATGACCGTATTCACTATCGAATTCAACTAAGTTAACAAAACATAATCCTGTGAAATCGTTGTTTTTAGCAATATTAATTGTTTTTTCCATACCGTCGACATTTGAAACTGTTTTAATTTTTTCAGTAACACCACAGTTATTAAAGATATCTGCAATTTTACCAACACAGACAACATCTAAGCCATTGTCTTTTAAAACATCCATTGCTGTTGTTCCAGTTGGAGATAATGCTAAATCGTGACGGTTAGCTGTACGTTTGAAATCATCTTTATTTGTACCAATGTAAGGGCGTGCAATGATACGGCCTAATAACCATTCAGGCTTCATACAGATTTCACGTGCAATTTCACAGCATCTATATAATTCTTCAACGCCACCAGGCATATCTTCATGACGGCAAATTTGTAAAACTGAGTCACTTGAAGTATAGACAATTAAATCACCAGTTTTTATTTGTTCTTCACCAAGTTGTTTTAAAATTTCTGTTCCTGACGAAGCGTAATTACCAATTACGTGGTAACCTGTCTTCTCTTCTAATTCTTTAATTAATTCTTTTGGGAAACCAGTGTCTGTAAATGTTTTGAATGCTTTTTCAGTATAGATACCCATCATTTCCCAGTGACCTGTCATAGTATCTTTACCATTACTTGCTTCTGTTAATGTTAATGCATAAGCATGTGGGTGATTAACTTTCATTGTTCCTTTAACGTCACCTAAATCTGCAATACCCATAGCTTCCATATTAGGAATCTTTAGGCCATTACATCTTTCTGAAACATTAACGAATGTGTTGCATGTAAGTGAATCGCCAAATTTAGGAGCATCTTTCATAGCACCAATACCAGCTGAGTCCATAACAATAACAAATATACGTTTAAATTTTTTCATAATATAACTCCTCTTTTCCAACCTAGATTATTATATATTATTTTCGTTTACTATACAAATCATATGCTGATAAAATTCGTTCACTAGAAACGTGTGTGTAGATTTGAGTTGTAGCAATATTTGAATGGCCTAGCATTTCTTGAACAAGTCTTAAATCAGCTCCGTTTTCAAGTAAATGAGTTGCAAAACTATGTCTAAGTGAATGAGGTGAAATATCTTTATTTATGCCAGCACTTTGAGCGTATCCTTTAATCATTTTAAAAAAATATTGGCGTGATAAAGGCTTGCCATTTTGTCCTAAAAAAACATACTTAGTATTACGTCCGATATTTTTACTTCTAACCTCGTTAAAATACTTAATTAAATATTCTGTAGCGTAATCTCCTAATGGAACAATGCGTTCTTTATTTCCTTTTCCGACTACTCTTATCAATTGATTTTCTAAGTCTATACTACTCTTATTTAACTCTAATAATTCCGATACTCTTAATCCGGAAGCATACATTGTTTCTAGCATTGCTTTATCTCGTATTCCGGTTATTTTATTTAAATCAGGTTGATTTAACAATAATTCAACTTCTTCTGCTGTTAAAACCGTTGGTAAATGTTGAGCTTTTTTAGGAGCTTGTACTTCTGGTATTTTTATATTAATAATACCCTCTTGTTGCAAAAATAAATAAAATGATCGAATTGATGATATTCTTCTTCCTATTGTACTCGGATTCATACCTTTAATACTTTGATCACGAATAAAATCATTTAAATAATTTGGTTTAAGTGAATCAAGACTATCCTTGACTAATTTCTTTTTTATAAATGCATGGAATAAACGAATATCTTCATCGTAATTTTCCATTGTAGTAGTACTTAAACCTTTTTCTACTAATATATATTGACGAAAACGATCATATCCATCTTGAAATTTCATTTTACTCACTTCCTACTAAATATTTACTAATTATCTACTAATCATCTTTTTTGTCTTTTTTTACATCTGATGCACGCATAAAGACATTTCCTTTTATAGTTCTATTAAATTCATTGATTAATAACTTTGTTCTATTTTCATCTTCGTATTGTCCGTAATTAAAAAAGGTCATTTGAACATTTATTTCACGTTCATCTTCTAGATTTTGTAAAGTAACACCTATAAGTCTAATAAATGAACCATCAAAGTTTTTATCAAATAGTCTTAAAGCTGCCGCATATATCGTTTTATAATCGTTATAGTATCCACCAAGAGCTAAAGATCTACTAATTACTTTAAAATTAGAGTCTTTAAGCTGTAATTGTACCGTATTCCCCTTTTTTCGGGCTTCCTGGCACTCGTTTGTAACTTGCTTGGTTAATTTACTTAAGTACTGCTTAAGTTCCTCATAATCGTTAATATCCTCGTCTAACGTTCTTGCATGTCCTAGTGATTTACGTTCTGGTGGTTCCATAATTATATTATCGTCACCTTCACCATGGCACCATCCAATTGCAGTATTATAAAAACTACCTAAAACTTTTTTAACGTCAGGATCATCTGAAACTGCTAAATCTCCAATAGTATTAATATTTAATTTCTTTAATCTAGGAGCGGTAGCTTTTCCAATTCCATACATATCTTCTATTTTAATTGGATAAAGTATATCTTTAATATCTCTTTTTCTAATAATAGTAATGCCCATTGGTTTTTTATAATCAGAGGCCATTTTAGCTAAAAATTTATTTGTAGAAATGCCAATTGAACATTTTAATTTTGTCTTTTTATATAAATCATATTGCATATTTTTAAAATATTGAGGAACGTCTTTAACACCTTTTAATGTTTCAGTAAAGTCGCAATAGCATTCATCAATTGAGGCAACCTCTATTATTTTAGTATAAGAACGTACAAATTGAAAAAATTCGCGTGACATAGTTTCGTATAGTTCATATTGTCCTTCTTTAATTATAAGTCCAGGACATAATCTTTTAGCCATATAAGTTGGCATTGCACTATGTACTCCATATTTACGAGCTTCATAGTTAGCTGTACTAATAATACCACGACGACTATTACCTCCAACTGCTAAAGGTTTACCAGCACAAGTTGGATCCATTATTTCTTCTACAGTTGCAAAAAAACTATTTAAATCAATATGTACTATTATTTTTGGCATAATATACTCCTTGGTTTACATAAAAAATTATATATTGAATATAAAATTAAAACCATATTTATTAAAAAGAAACAAAAAGAAATAGCATTTTTTTGCTATTTCTTCATAAATTCATCAATTTTTATAATTAAATCTTTATTTTCACTTGGGTAGCAATTGTCAATATTAACTTTAATTACTTTACCAATATACTGCACTTTACGTAAATCTTCTAGGCAAAGAATAAAGTCACTAATGTTACTAAAATCTTGAGATTTATGCACGTAATGTCTATTATCGTCTAATCTTTTTATAAAGCGTTTATGAAGCAATTCATTATTACCAGTTAAAACTAACGATAATACATTTTGATCTTTTAATAATACTTTTAATTCTTCCATTTCGTAATCCTTAAAATTAGATTCAATTATAATATCAAATGGAGTTGAATTAATAATATATTTAATCATATCAAAAGATACAATAGATAATAATTTGTTTTCTTCTCTATTTTTAGCAAGAATAGTGTCACCACATATTTCTTTTAATCTATCTTTGTTTATTAAAGTAATGTTATAACGTTCTTGTAAAAAATGTGAGAAAGTAGATTTACCAGCAGCTAAATCTCCTCCAATAAGAATAATATGACGTTTATTCATAATAACCTCTTTCAATATACATATTCGATACAATGCTTGATTAATTAGTAGTTAATTTAGTACCACCAAACATATGTAGTTTATTTTTATTTTATCCATTTAAGAACATCATCTGTTGTTAAATTAAATTCTTGTAATTGTTCTTCAATAGTTGCGTGTTCAATAAATGTATCTGGTAAACATTTTACGAATACTTTTCCTTTATATTCATTAACACTTAAAAATGCTAATACTTCATTAATAAATCCAAATGCAGTACTGTAGGGATTATATAAATAAATAGTTTCGTACTTCAATAATGTTTTTAACATATTAGTATCTAATGGCTTTAAGAATAATGCATTAATTAAAGTAATATCAATTTTTTGTTCTTTTATCTTTTTAGCTAGTGTTACTAATGAAGGTCCTAATGAAATAAGACACTTTTTATCATTATTATCTTCATTTAATACTTCCCATTTACCATATATAAGTTCTTTTTTATCTATATTAAAGTCTGGGAATATTTCATCTTTTGGATAACGAATTACAAATACTCCTCTTCCTTCTAGTGACAAATTAAATAATGCATTTGCTTCGCTTGGAGTAGATGGCATAGTGACTGTAATATTTGGTGTTGAAATAAGATAAGCTTCATCATATATTCCTTGATGAGTTTCGCCGTCTTTTCCCACTAATCCACTTCTATCTAATAAAATAGTAGAATTAACATTTAAACGACATAAATCATGATTAATTGCATCTAATCCACGTTGCATAAATGATGCATAACCTATTAAAACAGGATGTTTACCATTTAAAGCAAGTCCTGTTGTCATAACAGCAGCGTGTTGCTCTGCAATACCAACATCAAAACAACGATTTGGAAAAGAAGCAAATACTTCTTGTAAACCACAACCAACATTCATAGCAGGTGTAATTGCAACAATTTGTTCATTACTTGCCATATTATTCCATAAAACTTGTCCCATAATAGTACTCCAAGTTTTGCCTCTTACAAAGTATTTTGTCTTACCAGTTTTAATATCAAAAGGTTCAACTCCGTGCCAATTTCCTTCTAAATCATGTTCAGCAAAGTCGTATCCTTTTCCTTTTTTAGTTTTAACGTGGATTACAGTCGATTTAAGCGACTTTTTAGCTTTGTCAAATATCTTTTCCATTGCTTTGAAATCATAGCCTGAAACGGGCCCTAAATAGTTAAATCCTAAATCTTTAAATATATTATTCTTTCCAAATAAAGATAAACGCCATGGATGATCGTAATCATATTTCTTATACCAAGCATTATAATCTTCGTTTTCATTTTGTTTTGTCTTATTAATTGTTTTCTTAGAAGTTAAGAAACGGCTTAAAGAACCAACTGGACGAGAAATAGCCATTTCATTATCGTTTACAATAATAATTACTTTATGGTCATTAGTTCCAATTTGATTTAAAGCTTCAAAAGCTAAACCGGATGCTAATGAAGAATCACCAATTACACATATAATATTATAATTTTGATTATCTAAATCACGAGCAACGGCCATACCATAAGCAGCACTTATTGAAGTTGAAGCGTGTCCACCTTCATAGGGATCAAAAACAGATTCACTTATTTTTTGAAATCCAGCTACCCCGTCTTTGCATCTTAAATGATCTAAGCTACGGCCAGTTAATATTTTATGAGCGTAGCATTGATGACCAACATCAAATATAAGTTTGTCCTTAGGCAAGTTAAAGTATCTATGTATTGCCATAGTTAATTCAACAACGCCTAAGTTACTAGAAAGGTGACCACCATAAGTTGCAACTTTATCTATTATTTCTCGACGCAAAGAAGATGCTACTTCAGGTAGCATTTTTTCATCGATTTCTTTAATATAATTTTCTTTTTTAAAGGAATCGATATTAATTTTTTCTTCTTTTGTTTCTTCCATAATATCTACTTCTTTTCAACTATAGTTGCAATTTTTTGTTCTGCGTTGTTTAACATTTCTTCAAGTTCTTTGATAAGATTAGTTCCTTCTTCAAATAAAGGAAGACTTTCATCAAGAGATAAAGTATTATTTTCAACTGCCTTTACAATTTCATTTAAACGTTGTAATTTTGATTCAAAACTATTTTTCTCTTCCATTATTTTTCTCCTTAGCAATAACTTGTGATTTTATTGTACCATTATTTAGCATTGTTTTCATTACTTGACCTTCTTTAATATCGTCAAGAGATTTAATAACATTACCATTTTCGTCAAGAGTAACACTATAACCACGAGATAATATATTAAGTGGTGATAATACTTTTAATTTTTCTTTAATATGTTGTAATTCTTGTCTTTTTAAATCAATATATCCTAATTGATTTTTAAAGAAAGGATTTACTTTAATAACTTCTAATTCATGTTTTAAACGAGTTATTTTATTATTTAAATTGTTTTGTAATATACGACTATAATCGTCTAGCTTTAATAAAATATCATCTTTATTAATAGTAGCCATTACAGCAGCTCCTGTAGGAGTACTTGCTCTTTTATCACAAACAAAGTCACATAATGTAAAATCAATTTCGTGTCCAATTGCAGAAATAGTAGGAATTGGTGAAGTTGCTAACTTTCGTATTAACATTTCATCATTAAAACACCATAAATCTTCAATTGATCCTCCTCCACGAGCAATAATTAAAGTATCTAAAGGATAAGTATAAGCAACATCTAATGCCTTAATTATTTCACTAGAAGCGTTATTTCCTTGTACTAAGGTAGGAAATACATATACATTTACTAAAGGATAACGATTATATATATTTTTAATTAAATCTTCACAAGCTGCTGATGGATATGATGTTACAATACCAATATTTTTAGGAAAAAGGTTTAATTCTTTTTTACGAGAAGAATCAAATAAACCTTCTGCCATTAATTTTTTCTTAAGTTTTTCTAATTCAATATATAATTGTCCTGAACCATCAAAATATAATTCATATACTCTTACTTGATAAGTTCCTCTACCACCATAAACAGTTAATGAACCAACAACAATTATTTCATCCCCATCTTTTGGTAAAGAAGCTATCTTATTAAGATAATTAGAAAAAATCACGGCACTAATTGCCGAGTTTTCATCTTTTAAAGTAAAATACATATTTCCATTGCTATATATTTTAGCGTTACTAACTTCACCTTTGATATATACAACTTTTAATTTATTATCGTTTTCAATTATTTCTTTAATGTAATTATTAATTGCTGTAACAGAGAAAACATATTTGTTTTCAAAATTCATCTTATAATACCTTATCTAAAACAGCATTAATAAATTTATAATCGTCTTCAACAACGTATTTTTTAGCTAAAGATACAGCAACATTAATAACGATTGGTTTTTCAATATCTTTTACAAATTGATAATGAGCAACACTTAATAAGAAAATTGATTGAGTAATTAGATTTAAACGTGAAAATTTCCAATTCTTTAAATTTGGTTCAATTTGACTAATAATTTCTTCTTTATGATTTAATGCTTTAATAACTATTTCTTTAACAAATAAACTAACTTCTTCGTATGGAGTGTCGCATACATCTTCAATTATTTCTTTAATGTCATAACCTGTTTTAAGATTTAAATTCTCCATGACTAGAGCATCGTATATGATTGTCATAGCTAATTCTTGTTCTTCGTTACGTGAAAATTCCATATAGTTCACTCCTTTGACCTTTAATAATATAGCATTTTTATTATACAAATTAAAGCAAAAAATTAAAAGAAAAGTTCCTTTTTTTCAAGGAACTTCTATGCATATACTCCAACAACCTTTACATTTACATTAAAAGGTACGATTTCAGTCATTCCACTTATAGCGTTACTGACCTCTTCTTGAATCTTTAAACATGCGTTATTAACATTTGCTCTTTGGTTAACAAGCATTTCAACATTAACATTAACAACTCCGTTTCTAATTACACAAGAAACAGGGTTACGGAGTTTAAAGAGTTTTAATTTCTTATCATCAACAACAATAATCGCATCTTTAACTCTTGTTGTAGCAATAGCGGCTATTTGATCGAAAACCACATGAGATATTCCCATCTTTCCAATCTTACTATAATTTTCCACAAATACATAATCTGCCATAACTATCAACTCCTCTAATTTCATTTTATATTATATTTCTTTATTATACAATGTCTAAAAATGAATTTTTTGAATTTTTTTGTAAAATAAATCTTACAAAAATGAAAAAAACATAATTTTTTACCTTTGTATGTTAAATTAGACATTCGAATTTTTAGTTTTAGTTTAAAAATATAAAAAAAATGAGTGAATTTCTTCACTCATTATTAGTTATTTATTTTGTAATGCTTTTTTAACGAATTTTGCTAATTCTTTATCTGTAAATTTGAATGCTTTTATAACATCATTTGCAGGAGCACTAGCACCAAATGTATCAATACCCATTACGTTAGCAGCATATTTGTGCCAACCAAATGTAGATAACATTTCAACAGCAACAACTTTATCGTAGCTAACACCAAAAACTTTATTCTTATATGCTTTAGTTTGAGCATCAAATAATTCCATACAAGGCATTGAGACAACACGAACGTTAATACCTTCATCCTTTAATAAAGCTTGTGCTTTAACAGCAAGTTCAACTTCAGAACCTGTAGCAACAATTGTACCATTTAATTCGCCTTTTGCTTCTTTAGAAACAACATAAGCACCTTTTTCAACACCTTCATATGAAGTAGTTTCAAATTTAGGTAAACCTTGTCTACTTAATGAAATAGCAGTTGGAGTTTCTGTACTTAATAATGCAAGTTTCCAAGCAGCAGCTGTTTCAACAGCATCACAAGGACGGAATACGTTAACGTTAGGCATACTTCTTAAAGCAGCTAATTGTTCAATTGGTTGATGTGTAGGACCATCTTCACCGACAGCGATTGAGTCGTGAGATAATAAGTAAATTGCAGGTAATTTTGAAAGTGCAGCCATTCTAATTGCAGATTTCATATAATCTGAGAAAATTAAGAAACAGCCAACATATGTTCTTACACCTCCATGTAATAACATACCGTTTTGAGCACTTGCCATAGCAAATTCACGAATACCAAAGTTAACATTACGAGCACTACGATCTGCTGGTGAGAAGAATTTACCTTCATCTTCACCTTTAATAATTGTCATAACTGATTTAGCAACGTCTGCTGAACCACCAATTAAGTTAAATACATCATTGTGCATATCATTTAAGATAACTTGTGATGTATTACGTGTAGAATCTTTAAATCCTTTATCAAATTTACGTAAATCTTTAATATAAGATGAAACATCATTATTCATAACAGAAACAAATTTATTGTAATCTTGTTTATGAGCCATCTTATATTCATTTAAAGTATCTTGATATTTTTCGTAAGCAGCTTTACCACGAGCAATAAAAGATTCTTCAAAATATTTTTTAACTTCTTCAGGAATTGTAAATTCTGGGTAATCAAAACCATAACTTAATTTTGCTTGTTTACCATCTTCAGCACCTAATGGAGCACCATGTGTTTTACATGAGCCTTGATTCTTAGAACCAAAACCAATAATAGTTTTAACGATAATTAATGTAGGTTTTTCTTTACTTTTTTTAGCTTTTTCAATTGCTTTATCGATAGCTTTAATATCATTGCCATCTTTTACTTCTAAAACATCCCATTCAGATGCTAAGAAACGATCTTTAACATTTTCTGTAAATGATAAATCAAGACCACCATCAAGAGTAACAGCATTGCTATCATACATTAAAATTAATTTATTTAATTTTTGATGACCAGCAAGTGAGATAGCTTCTTGAGATAAACCTTCTTGTAAACAACCATCGCCACATAAAACATAAGTATAGTGGTTACATAATTTTTCACCTTCAGGGTAATATGATTTAACTGCTTCTTCAGCCATAGCCATACCAACAGCTTGAGCAATACCTTGTCCTAATGGACCACTTGTTGCGTCAACACCTTTAGTGTGTTTGTATTCTGGGTGACCAGGAGTAACACTACCTAATTGTCTAAATTGTTTTAAATCATCAATATGAACATCATAGCCACATAAATGTAACATTGTGTAAAGTAATGATGAAGCGTGTCCTGCACTTAATACAAAACGGTCACGGTTGAACCAATCAGGGTGTGTAGGATCGCTTACTAAATGTTTTGTAAATAATGTATATAGTATTGGAGCACTGCCTAAAGCCATACCTGGGTGGCCAGAATTTGCCTTGTTAATTACATCAATGACAGTTGAACGAATACATGCTACATTTAATTTTGCGTTTTCAACTAATTTTCCACTCATAATTATTTTCTCCTATCTATAATTTTATCATAAGTCAATAACTTTAAAATCACTAAAAAATATATTTATGTCTTAAAATTACTTATCTTCTTTGACAATAGCAATACCAAGATCTTTTAATTGTTGTTCATCAACAATTCCAGGAGCTTGAGACATTGGACAGACAGCACTTAGATTTTTAGGGAATGCAATAACATCACGAATATTATCAGTTCCAGCTAAAATCATAGTCAAACGGTCAAGACCAAATGCTAAACCACCATGTGGAGGTGTACCATATTTAAATGCGTCAATGAAGAAACCAAATTTACGTTTAATGTCTTCATCAGATAAACCAATAATTTGGAAAATCTTCTTTTGAATATCTTGATCATAAATTCTTAAGGAACCACCACCAGCTTCATAACCGTTAATAACGATATCGTAAGCTTGTGCGTATACCTTAGAAGGATCACTATCTAAATATGGTAAGTCTTCGTCACAAGGTCTAGTAAATGGATGGTGTTCAGCTTGATATCTATTTTCTTCTGCGTTCCATTCAAACATAGGCCAGTGAACGACCCATAATAAATCATAAGTATCTGGTTTAATTAAATCTAATTTACGAGCATACATGCTTCTAATTGCACCTAAACCAAAGCAGCAATCGTGTTGAGAAGCAGATGCGGCAATAATTACGAAGTCATCTTCTTTTAAATTTAAAGTCTTAATTAAGTTAGCTTGTTCTTCTTCACTCATAAACTTTAAGAATGAGCCTTCAAGAGCACCATTTAAATATTTTAATGTGGTTAATCCTTTAAGACCAAATTTCTTAGCAAGATTTACTAATTCATCAATATTTTTACGAGATGTAGTTGATGCAACACCAGGAACAACTATTGCTTTATTGTATTTAACTTTAAAGCCTTCAAATGTTGTATTAGCAAATACTTCTTTAACATCTTGTAATTTTAAATCAAAACGTGTATCAGGTTTATCACTACCATAAACTTCTACAGCTTCGTTATATTCCATTCTTCTTAAAGGTAATTTTAAATCAATACCTTTAACTTTCTTCCAAATTGCACTTAAACAACCTTCCATTAAAGTTAAGAATTGATCTTGACTTAAGAATGATGTTTCAATATCGATTTGTGTAAAATCTGGTTGTCTATCTGCTCTTAAATCTTCATCACGGAAGCAACGAGCAATTTGATAATATCTCTCCATACCACCAATCATTAATAATTGTTTAAAGATTTGTGGTGATTGAGGTAAAGCATAGAAATGTCCTTTATTAACACGTGATGGAACTAAATAGTCACGAGCACCTTCAGGTGTTGAAAGTGTTAATATAGGTGTTTCTATTTCAACAAAGTAGTTATTATCTAAATATTCTCTAACAGCTTGAGTAATTTGATGTCTAATCATTAAATTACGTTGAATAACTGGACGACGAATATCTAAATAACGATATTTTAAACGTGTATCTTCTAATGCATCTGTATCATCAGCAATAATAATTGGAGTTGTTTCAGCTTTATTAACTATAGTTACTTCACTAGCAACAACTTCTATTTCACCAGTTGCAAGATTCTTATTTGGAACATCTTTTTTAACAACTGTACCTTTAACTGATAATACATATTCATTACGTACATCATCAATATTAATTTTACTTGGATCAACATTTACTTGAACAATACCACTACGATCACGTAAATCAATAAATACAATTGAGCCTAAGTTTCTGCGTTTTGAGACCCAACCAACTAATGTAACGTTTTCGCCAACATTAGAAAGTCTTAATTCTCCGTTATAATGAGTTCTTTCCATTTATCACACCTTCTTATTTATTTTTACAGCAACATTCATGTTCTTCGCTATCATGATGGTGTCCTTCACCACAACAACATTCGTGTTCTTCATTATCATCATGATGACAGCAGCAGCCGTGATCGTGAGGACTATTAAAGAATGAATTTACTGTTGGAATTACATCTTTATTTGCAACTTCAAATTGTTTTTGTGCATTTAAATCACGAACAATAACAACACCTTTTTCTAATTCATCGTTACCTATAATTAAAGCAAGTTTTGAATTCTTACGTTCAGCACGTTTGAATTGTTGTTTAAATCCTTTTGGTTCTAAAAGCATATCAGTTCTAAAACCACTTGTACGTAAAGCAATTAATAATTCATATGCCATTGGCATTGCTTTTTCATCTAAACACATAACACTAGCATCGTGTTCTTCCTTAATTGTGTCAAGTAATCCTTCGTCTTTTAAAACGCTTTGGACTCTTTCAATACCCATTGCAAGACCAACACCGGGCATATCTGGGCCACCAACTTCTTTAACAAGATTATCATAGTGTCCACCAGCACCTATAGCGCCGAGATTAACACCATTTTTAGATGTATAGTGGAATTCAAAGACGACATGAGAATAATAATCTAATCCACGAACTAAATTATCATCTATTTCGTATTTTATTTGATATGCATCTAAAATGTTTAAAATATTTTGGAAATATGTTTTAGATTCTTCATTAAGGTAATCTTTCATTATAGGTGCACCTTTACAAAGTTCTTGATCTTCTGGAACTTTACAATCTAAGATGCGTAATGGATTAATTTCATAACGTTGCTTACAATCTGAGCACATATTATCAATTTTATCTTTAAAATACTCTTTTAAAGCTGTACGGTATGCGTCTCTAGAAGCTTTATCACCTAATGAATTGATTTTAATTGTTACATCTTTAAGACCTAACATCAGTAAAGAAGAATAGCCCATCATAATAACTTCAGCATCGTGATAAAAATTACTAACGCCTACTGATTCAATACCAAATTGATTAAATTGACGGAATCTACCAGCTTGTGGTCTTTCATATCTAAATGCTGGTCCTAAATACCATGTTTTAATTGGCAAATCTTGGACAGTAGCATAGAGTTTATTTTGAACGATACTTCTCATAATACCAGCTGTTAATTCTGGTCTAAGAGTAATACTACGATCACCTTTATCTAAGAATGTGTACATTTCTTTACGAACAACATCACTTGAATCACCAGCTGATCTTTGGAACAACTCAGTATGTTCAAATATTGGTGTCCTCATTTCATTATAGCCATATATTTCAGCAACATTTTTAAGTACTGTTTCTACATAGTCATATTGTTTTGCGTCATCAAGAATAACATCGTGTGTTCCTTTTGGTAGACTAATTGCCATATCTATTCCTCCTTTAAAATATAAAAAACGTCCTAGTCTAAGGACGTTTATAAACGTGATACCACCTTAGTTCAGCAATAATATATTTATCTTTGCTGCACTCATTTTATGTTAACGCCATCAACGAGTTCCTACTATTAATTTCAAAACTTATCTCCACAGTGTCTTAATTAAGTTTATCATAAGTCATTTCACCAAACTGACTCTCTCTAAAATTCAAAGCTTAATTACCCTGCTTCATAGACATTGATAGTATAACACTTTTATTTTCTTTTTCAACCATATAAATATTAATATTTATAAAGAATTGTGTTTTTGATAAAAAAATTAATAATTAATTTATTTTCCTAATATCTTACTTTAATGCATTAACTCCATTAATAATTTAAGTTAAATAAAAGCTGATATAGTTATCTAATATCAGCTTTGAATATCTATTAATTATTAATGAATAACTCTAACAATATCGTAAACACCTTTAACGTTTAATAAGACATTAAAAACGTCATTTAAACGTTTTGAGTTATTTACTAATAATGTAGCAGTAATTGTAGTTTGGCCACTTTCTGGATGCATTTTAGCATTAATAGCACTACAATTACATTTAACTTGAGCTAAGATAGACATAATATCTAATAAAAGATCTGGTCTTTCATTACATTTCATGTGAATATCAACTGGATATTGAGAATTTTGATCTATTTCAGGGTTCCAATATACATCGATTAAACGTTTTGTTTGATTGATAATATTAGGGCAAGTTTTACGATGAACTGTAATTCCTTTACCATGTGTAATATAGCCAATAATCTCATCTCCAGGAATAGGAGTACAACAAGGACCTAAATTAATAGCAATCTTACCTGCGTTTTTAACTATTACAGGAGAATTGTTTTTATCAACAAATTTACTTGCATTAACTAATTTTAATGTAGCTTCTTTATCGTCAACTTTACGTTTTAGATTTAAAGCCTCAAAAACAGCAGATGGAAGTGGATTACGAGATGAAATATTAATACATAATGTTTCAAATGAATCGACATTAAAATTGTTAAGTAAACGTACATTATTAACATAATTCATCATTTCTTCTTCGCTATATCCACGTTCTTTAAAATGATCTAATAATGCTTGTTTACCTTGAGCAATCTTTTCATCTCTAACATATTCTAAGTTTTTCTTTGCCAAAACTTTTCTAATATGAGCTTTAGCAGAGTTAGTTTTACATAGATTTAACCAACCTTCATTTGGTCCAGCACTAGTTTTAGAAGTTCTAATTTCTACTACATCACCTGTTTTAAGTGGTGTTCCTAAAGGTACTAAACTACCATTAACTATAGCACCAATAGCACTATCACCAACTCCAGTGTGAACTTTATATGCAAAATCAATTGGAGTACTACCTGCAGGTAAGTCAATAACACGGCCTTTAGGAGTAAAAATATAAATATTAGCTTCAAATATATCTTTATTTAAAGTTTCCATATATTCTTTAGCATCGTTACTTAATTCATCGTTTGACATAGTAACGAAATCTCTAAACCAGTGTAATTTTTCTTCAATTTCTTTTTGTTCGGTTTGAGGGTTATATTTATTACCTTCTTTATAACGCCAGTGAGCTGCAACACCCTCTTCAGCAATCTCATCCATTTCTTCAGTTCTAATTTGAATTTCAAAGAATTGTCCATCTCCACTAATAATAGTAGTATGTAAAGATTGATAAAGATTTGGCTTAGGCATAGCAATATAATCTTTAAATCTGCCTGGTAAAGGCTTATATATTGAGTGTACTAAACCTAATATTTCATAACAGTTTAGTTCGGTATGAGTAATAATACGCAAAGCCATAATATCATAAATATCTTCAAAATTACGACCTTTATTGTACATTTTCTTATATATAGAATAAATTGATTTAACACGAGATTCTATTTGAATAAAAGGAATTTTATTTTCATACAATGAATCAGCAAGTTTTTTCTTTAAGTTAGATAATGAACTATTATGATTATTAATTCTTTCATTTAATAATTGTTCTATTTCATTAAAACGTTCTGGTTCTAAATATTTTAAAGATAAATCTTCTAATTGAGATTTAATTTTGTTAAGACCTAGTCGGTGAGCAATAGGAGCGTAAACTTCTAAGGTTTCGCGTGATATTGCTATTTGACGATTAGGTTTTAACCATTCTAAAGTACGCATATTATGTAATCTATCAGCAAGTTTAACAATAATAACACGAATATCTTTAGCCATGGCAATAAAAATCTTACGATGACCTTCTGCTTCAAATTCAGCTTCATCGATACGATTTAATTGCATACTTTGAATTTTAGTAACAGCATCAACAAGGTGAGAAATATCTTCACCAAACATTTCTTTAATTTCTTCTGATGTAACTTCAGTATCTTCAACAACGTCATGTAATAAACCAGCAATAATAGTTGAAGGTCCACCTTGTAATTTTGCAATAGTATATGCAGTTTCAATAAGGTGTTGAACATATGGTTCACCCGATTTTCTAAATTGGGTTTTATGTTTATCTAAAACAAAGTTATATGCGCGTTCAATATTCTTACGATCTTCTTCATTATGAATATAAGCAAAATATATTTCACGAACGTCATCAAAACTATGATGAATATCTTCATATTTAATATCCATATGTAACACTCCTTTCAATCTAATTAATAATAAACATAAATAATTAATTAGTAATGTATTAATGAATAAACTTCATATCCTTTAAGTGCGTCAGCACCATTTAAATCTTTAAGTTCTATTAAACAACAAATTCCTACAACAATACCTCCAGCTTTTTCAATCATATTTACAATAGCTTTTAAAGTACCTCCTGTAGCAATAAGGTCATCAATAATAACGACTCTTTGACCTGGCTTAATAGCATCTTTGTGCATTTCTAAAGTATCTTTACTATATTCAGTATCGTAACTTTCTTTAATAACTTCACGAGGTAATTTACCAGGCTTTCTAACTGGTACAAAACCTTTATGAGCTTTGGCAGCAGCTGCACAACCAAATATAAAGCCTCTAGATTCTGGTCCAACTACTATATCAGCCTTTTTAGTATTTAAGTAGTTAGCCATAATATCACTTACTTCACTAAATGCATATTCATCTGCAAGTAGTGGTGTTATGTCTTTAAATAAAATACCTTCTTTAGGAAAATTTGGTACATCTTTAATATAATCAACTAATCTCATTTTATCTTTCTCCTCTTAATATATTTATATTATATATCAATTTCATTTATTAATAAACGAAATAAAAAAGATGATATCTTGCGATACCATCTTTATTAGTACGTATTATTCAGCAGTAGGATATGTTAATGTAACATCAGCAATACCTATTCTGTTATTCTTATCTGTACTTGCAGTCATATTAGCATGTACTCTTACTTGCTTTGTAGCTGCAAATGTACCAGATAAAACTTTAGCTGCAACTGTACCATCAGTCATTGTAAATGATGAGTTGGCGCCTGAAACTGCTACCCAAGCACCAGCATTTTCGTTAGCTGTTGCATCCCAGTATTCTAATGTGTAAGTAACTGTATTATCTTTGTTACCATATGTTAAAGCATTAATTGTAGCACCTGTAATATCATATTTTGTTGTAATTGTAAAATATTGGTCCATTGCAGTTTTAGATTTAATAACAAGCATAACTTCTTTTTGAGCATAAATATCACTGCCTGTAGGCATTGCATAGCCAGCATTTGTGAAATCCCATGTAATACCATTCTTTTTAAGTGAATAAGCTCCATAAGAACCGACAACCTTAGCAAAATAATCAGTAACTTGATAGATTACGTTTCCAGTTGGAGCTACTTCTGCTTGATAAGTAACTGTAACAACGTTAGTAAAACCAGCATTGAATTTGAATACGTTATCATCTGTTGGACTAATTTCAAGACCATTTAATGAAACAACTGGCTCATAACCTGCAACCTCTGTAGTTGTAACTGTGATTTCTTCACCGTAAACAATACCACTTTCTTTACTAATTATTGCACCACCAGCTAAGTTTTCTGGTTCGCCTTCGCCAGCAAGATTTACTTGAGTAGTTGTAACTGAAGCACTATAAATACCACCAACATCTGCTTTTGATCTAATAGCATATTCGCCTTCAGCTGTTGATTTAACATAACCCATAATTTCAGGAGTATTGTTGAAATACTTATATACACAAATTAATGTAACTTGTGAACCTTCCTCGATTTTTGATTTTAAACCACCTTCAGATTTGAAATCTTTAGGGTTTGTAAATGCAACTTCAGTATAAGCTGCATTCCAAGCAATTGATGAACTTTGTAATGTTGAACCATAAACTAAGATTGTATCAGCACCATCAGTTGTTGATAAATAGTAGTTACCATAAACGCTATTAACAATACCTGTAACAATACCTGTAACTTCATAAATGTTTGTAGTATCGTCAGCTTTTTTAGCCTTTAATTGTGCAATAGTTGCTGCTTTTGGTGTTGGTAAATTTTTAGCTTTAATATTTAAAGTAAATGAAGCACTCTTTGTTGTGTCTGCAACTGATGTAGCTGTAATTGTAACTTCACCAGGTAAGAGTCCAGTAACAGCACCGTCAACACTAACAGTAGCTATTGTTGTATTACTTGATGTCCAAGTAACATCTTTAGAAGCATTGCCTTCTGTAGCAACAGTTAAATAATATTCTGCATCTAATGCAGCATTCATATAAAGAGATTCTGGAACGTCTTCACTGAATGAAACTGAAGTAACCTTAGCTTCAACTTCAACTTCAGGTTCAGGTTCTTTTTCACAACCTGCAAGTGCTGTTACACCACTTACAAGAAGTAAAGGTAATAGAATTAAACTTTTCTTTTTCATAAATGAATAATTATTCCTCCTTTTTCTACTACAATTAAATTTTACCTAATGATTACCTAAAAGTAAAGATTTTTTGAAAACGTTTACAATTAGTCTTTTAATATTTATTAATGAAATTCCCATTATATAAATAAAATGCAATTATTTCGTTTCGATTTCGAAAATTTTAAAGACTATTGTCTCACTTTTACGAAAAATATTACTTTCTAAATTACCAATAATATTTATTTTAGTGTATTTATCTAATTCATTTTTATTAAAATTAAATCCTAATAATTTAGTATTGTTAGTTAATTTAGTACTAATATGTTCTCCTGTAGCAGTATAACTTAATGAAGAAACTTGAATATCATCAATTTTAAAAGATGGTTTTTCAAATCCCATTCCAAAAGGTTTAAATGATTTATATATTTCATAATTATCTTTTGAAATATCATATAAATCAATTTTTATAGTATTTTCTTTCTTTTTAATAAATGGATTATTTAATGCTATTTTATTAAATTCTTCTTTAAATAAAGGTAAATTATCTTTTGATATAGATAATCCTCCTGCTAAGTTATGTCCCCCATAATTTAACAATAAATTACCTAATTTAGAGAAAGTATCAGAAATACTAAATCCATCTTTAGATCTAGCGCTACCTTTTAATATATTACTATCCTCAATTGATTCACAGAAACAAATAGCAGGTTTATTATTATCGTTCATAAGTTTATTGGCAATAAGACCTATTAATCCTTCTTTTTCATTTGTAACTAATATAATACTACTTTCATCCTTATTATATGTAAGATTATTAATAGCATTTTTAATAGTTTCTTTTCTATTGTTATTAGTTTCTTCAATAAAGCAACGTAATTCTTCTAAGTCTTCACTATTATTAGTAACAAAATAACGGACTATACGTTGCATTGAAATGATATCTTCTTTCATTCTACCAACCGAATTAATCTTAGGAGCAATTTCTAATCCAACAGTATTTTCATCAACCACTGTTTCTTTATTTGATACTAAGTTCATAATTGGAATAAAACGATATTTATTAATGTATTCCATTCCTAAACGAACTACATCACGATTATATTCTTTTAAAGGCATCATATCACTAATCGTAGCTAAACTACTTAAACTTAATAAATATGGATCATGTCTTCCTAAAATAGCTGTTGCAAGCATATAAGCAACATAAGCGCCACAACAATATACTTCTCCATAATTAGATATAATAGGATGCATTATATAAGGAGTATCTGGCAATTCTTCTAATATTTGTTCATGATGATCTGTTACTATAACGTCTATTCCTAACTCTTTAGCTCTTTTAACAGCTTCTAAAGCACTTATTCCATTATCAACAGTAATTATTAAAGAATATCCTTTAGCAGCTATAGCTTCAACATTTTTAACATTTAAGCCATATCCGTCTTTATATCTAGATGGAATATAATATTTAACATCAAAATCTACCATTGCAAATGCTTTAACTAATATTGATACTGACATAATACCGTCACAATCATAATCACCATATATAATAACTTTTTCTTTATTAGCTATAGCTTTTTCTAAACGTCCAATAATAGATTCTACTCCATTAAATTTAGTGTAAGAAGGTAAATCTTCGTCACATAAAGGACGAATCATTTTATTATATTCTTCTTCACTTAATTCAAAATGTTTTAATAATTTATCTAAAAATTTCATTTTTAACACCTTCAATTTAAATGATAAACGATAAAAGAAATAATTGGAAATAAAATATAAAAAATAAAAGACGGTTTTAAACCGTCTTTATAAATATTAATCATTAATTCCAATGAAGATTGCTTCTTCTGGTTCAGCTGATTTTTCAACTGGTTCAACTTTTTTATGTTTACGTGTTTTGCGAACGTAATTATTATTCTTTCTAATTGCTTGATAGATAGGACCTACTAATACAAGGACTAATAATCCAGCAATTAATGAACCAATACCAAATGTGAAAGATAAGACGCCATATACTTCAGGTCCAAATCCTAAGAACATGAATCCTACAAAGAATGAAACAAGACTTAATACAAGAATTGGTCCCATTGATTGAGCAACAGCACGTTCCATTGTTTCTTTCTTATCTAAATCTTTATTTTCAAGTGCTAATTCCTTATCACGGTTGAAAATGAATAAAGAAGCAAGTAATGCAACAGTTGCAACAGCAAATAATGCAACAACTGCAACATCTGTAAATGTAATTCTTGTAATTACAAATAATGAAAGTGTAACTAATGATGATAGTAATGATGTTACCATTGCAGCAACACCTTTAGCAAAACCATATCTAATAAAGATATAAATTGCTGCTAAGATAATACCACTAGCAACAGCAATACCTGCATACCAAACTTTAATGTTATGTTGATATTGAGTAACTTCTGTTACTTTGATGATAGCTTCACTATCAATTGTTTGTAATTTTGTTGCTGTATTACTTTCAAGTGTATCCATAAATAAATCATCACCCATAGTATATACAGTACCAAGATAGTCAGTATACATTTCTACGTGTTCTTCTTCACTTGGAAGTTTAACTTGAATTGTGTAGAAGTGATCAATAACGTTTTCATCGTCTTCGTTAACTTCTTCATCGTATTTAAGATCTTCAATTTTATAACCCATATTTTTTAATTGAGTTTTTAAATCTTCAGAACTTGCAAGATTACTTGTTTCAACGACTTGAACTTGAACACGATAATAAGAATCGTAAGTTGAACCGTAATTGAAAATTTCTTTACCACTTGTTACGCCAAGTACTGTTGCCAATATTGCACCAGCTAAGACAATAGCACCACTTATAGAACCAACAACAATTTTTGCTTTAGTTGGACGTTTTTCAGCAAAGTTACCGAAGAAAGTTTGTTTTTCTTCTTTAAGAGTATCAGGTACAAGTTTTTCATTGACGCCTAAGATACGTTTTTTATCTTGTAATGTTGAATCATTACATAATGGCCATAATAATAATTTATTACCAAGCCAGACAATAATAATATTAATAATTGAACCTAATGAGACCATTGCTCCTACTTCTTGAACAATACGTCCACCAATAAAATAACACAAGAATGAAGCAATAAATGCAACTACTGAAGCATCAACAACAATAAATGAAGCAGCTTTTTGTCCTTCAGTATATGCTTTCTTAAATGTACGACCTTTATATAATTCATTCTTAACTTTTTCAAAAATAAGAATATTAGTAAATAAACCAAGTACGGCAACAATTAGTAAACCAATTAATGCACCAGCACCAAATTCAATTCCAATAGCATTATACAATGCTAAAGTAGCAACTAATGAACCTGATACTGTCAATCCACTAATAATTGAACCTAATTTATAGAAGCTAACCATCCAAAGTGCTACTAAAATAACACTAACAAATGTAGCAATAACAATTCCATTTAACCAATTTAATTGAATATTACGAGCACCGTAAGTAATAATTTCACTATCGCTAGCATCAATTGATACGTCATATTTGAATGTAACATCGTAATCTAATTTACCAGCATTGAAGTAATCACAAACATATTTTGCTTGTTGACATGCTTCTTTTACTTCAGCACTAGTTGGGTTTTCAGATTCATTACCTTCATCATCAGTATAACTAACTGTTTTAGCAATAGCTTCGTGATCATCGTCATACCATAAATCATCAACTGTTGAAGGGAATGTTAAGAATACTTTTTCACGAATATCTTCATAGCCTTCATAGTTTTCATCTTGAGCGTTCGCATAGTCGTCTCCTTCTTCACGGTCTGCCCAAAGAATAATGTATTTAAGTGTTTCGTTAGCGTCACTACTTTCTTCTTCCTCAGTATTTTGTGATTCACCTAATGTTTGAGCGTGCTCACACAATAATTTAACCTTAGTTTCATCGATAATTGGGAAGACAACAATTGGATATTGGTTAATATATTCAATTGTAGCTTTTGAACTTGAATCAAAGAATTCATCGTATGTGTAGTTGACTTCATCATCAGTTGTAGCAATTGTAAAGTCAGCATTGTAACTTAATAATTTCTTTGCGTGTGATAAAGTTGATGAATCACCAGCTAATGAAACACGAATTTGATCAGTTCCTTCAGTTTCGATTTCATAATAAGTAATTTCTGCCATTTCCAAACGGCGTTGCATTTCTTTAGCAGCTTCATTTAAATCAACATTACTACCATTGTCTTCGTCAGTAACTTCGTAGACAAAAGTTTTGCCCCCTGTTAATTCTAAACCAGGATTTACATTACGACTAACTTTAACAAAGCCCGCACAAATTCCTGTAAATGCTGTAAATGACATTAATATAAATGCAAATAAACGACGGCGCATATTATATCCCTCCAAATAGAATAAAAAGTTAATGAAACCATAAAAGTTTTCATCATGTACATCATTTATGATGTGGTCATAAAATATACATTGCTTAAATAATTTAACATTTTAACAGATTAATATCAAGAAATAATCCTCATTTTTAGTGCAAAAACTTTCTTTTTTCGTCTTAAATTCAATAGTTTTTAAAAAGTGTTTAATCTATTTATTTTGATTTAAAAATCAATTAACAAAAAGTCAAAAAAAATATTGAAAAATAAAACATTAAAAAAACAACGATAAAATCGTTATTTTTTATGATTTAATATATATTTTTCTATGTATAACTTACCATTTAACGTAAGTACTCTACCTTGTTTAGTCCTTTCAATAAATCCAATTCTTAATAAATAAGGTTCATTAAAGCTTTCTAAGGTTTTTAAATCTTCGTTTAAAATTAACGCAAGTGTTTCAAAGCCTACTGGTTTATTGTTAAAATTTTGATACATTTTTGAAAGAATTTGATAATCTAAATCATTTAACCCTTTTTTATCAATTTTTAATAATTTACAAAAATAGTTAACATCTGTTTCAGTTATTTCGTCTTTGTTTAAACTTGTTACGTAATCTCTAATTCTTTTAAATATATTACCTATAATACGAGGAATACCTCTTGTTCTTAATGCAATATTATCAATTGTTATATGATCAATCTTTACTCTGTAAAGATTAGAAAGCCTTTTAATTATTTTACACGTATCACTGTAATTATAATAGTCAAGATGTTCTAGTATCGCAAATCTATTTCGTAATGGTTCACTTAGTAAACCTAATTTAGTAGTAGCACCAATTAATGTAAAAGGTGGTAAATCTATATGAATAGGTTTTGCATTATTGTTAGAATCATAATTAATAACTTCAATATAATAATCTTCCATTGCGCTATATAATATTTCTTGAATATTTAATGGTAAACGATGGATTTCATCAATAAATAAGATATCTCCGTTATTAAGATTAAGTAGTGCACTTATTATTTCACAAGGTTTTTCAATAGTTGATCCTATAAGTATTTTAATAGATGCATTCATTTCATTTGCTATTATATTACTTAAAGTTGTTTTACCTAGTCCAGAAGGACCATAAAATAGTATATGATCTAAACATTCATTACGTTTTTTTGCTCCTTTAATATAAATATTAAGTTTTGCTTTTAAATTATCTTGCCCTATAAAATCATCTAATGTTAATGGTCTTAGTGCATTATCGTTAATTCTCATACATTACTGATAATTCCTTTATTACATCTTTTATAATTTCACCAGTTTCTAATGAATAGTTTTTATAATTCATTAGTATAGGATTGAAATCTTTATTTTTATAGCCAAATTGACGTAATGTTTTACTAACTTCAATCATTTTTAAATATATTTTTTCATCATTATTTACATTATTAGATTTTATTTTATCTTTAAGATGTAATATTATTTGTTCTGCAAGTTTATGACCTATTAAAGGTAAAGAACATAACAAACTGTAATCACTATTTAAAATACAAGAATTTAATATATTAAGAGGAATATTTTTTAAAATACTTGCTCCAATTTTAATTCCTACTCCAGGAATTTTAATTAATTCAAGAAACATATTTTTTTCTTGTATATTGTTAAAGCCTATTAATATATGACTATCTTCTTTTAATATTTCATATACATAAATTGTAATTTGATCTAATTCATTTTCTTCATATCTTTTAGTAGTAGCTTTTAATATTTCATACCCAATATCATTAGATTCTACTAATAAATAATCATTATTGTCTTTTTTAACGTAACCTTTTAAATAAAAAAGCATTATTATTCACCTCATTATATAATTACGTTAAAACAATAATTATTCCTAAACAAAAAAAGTAACGATTTTTTCGTTACTTTTTAAGATTTTATTCAATATATTCAAATTCAAAGTCACACAAGACAACTGTATCTCCGTCTTTAGCACCAGCTTCACGTAAAGCATCATCAACACCAATACGACGTAAGTAATCAAGTAATCTTAACATACCTTCATCAGTAGAAATATTAATTAAATTATAAGTTCTTTCAACACGGTCACCAGTGATAACCCAGTTACCATTTCCTTTATTAAGAAGTTTAAATTCTTCTTCTTGTTCAGCTTTAACTTCATAAATTTTAACGCCATCAACTTCATTATCTTCGTTATACATAGGAAATACTGGTGTAACTTCAAGTAAATTCATTGCTTCAACTAATACGTTTTCAATACCGTCATGAGTTAAAGCACAAATACCAAATACTTTTTTATCACTTCCAACTTTTTCTTGGAATTCTTTAAGTCTTTCTGTCGCACCATCTTCATCCATTTTAGAACCAACAATAATAGTAGGACGATTAATTAAATTAAAACCATAATTTTCTAATTCTTTATTAATTTTAATATAATCATCGTATGGATCTCTTATGCCGGACATATCAATAATATGAATTAATACACGGCAACGTTCAATATGACGTAAGAATTGTAAACCTAATCCTTTGCCTTCATGAGCACCTTCAATTAAGCCAGGTAAATCGGCTGCGACAAATGAACGACCGTCTTTTAAACGAACAACACCTAAATTTGGTGTAATAGTTGTAAAAGGATAATCAGCAATTTCAGGAGTTGCATTACTAATAATTGAAAGTAAAGTTGATTTACCAACAGATGGGAAACCAACAAAACCAACATCAGCTAATAATTTAAGTTCTAAAATAAGAGTTTTACGTTCTCCTGGTAAACCATTTTCGGCAATATTTGGAATACGGTTTTTTGCACTTTTAAAACAAGCATTACCTCTTCCTCCACGGCCACCTTTAGCAACAACAAATTCTTTTCCGTCTTCGTTTAAATCACAAACAAATGAATGATCTTTTTCATCATATACTACTGTACCAATAGGTAAATCAACGTAAACATTGCTAGCTCCACGTCCATATGCATTTTTACCCATACCTTTTTCGCCATCTTTTGCAACAATAACTTTTGAGTGACGGAAATTAATTAAAGTAGATGCACCTTTTGTTGCTCTAAAAATAATAGAACCTCCACGGCCACCATTGCCACCCGAAGGTCCACCTTTAGCTACGTATTTTTCACGGTGAAAGGCAATCATACCATCGCCGCCCTTACCAGCACGGACTTCAACTTTTGCACGATCAATAAACATAATAAGACACTCCTTTCACGCTAATTATAACTAGTTATAATCACGTGTTAATTATATATAAAAACTTTAAAATAGGCAACAAAAAAACCATAGCAATGCTATGGTTATATAATTTCAACTAATTACTTAGCTTCAACAGGGTATACTGAAACACGTTTTCTGTCTTTACCAACGCGTTCATATTTAACGATACCAGTAACTGTTGCGAAGATTGTATCATCTCCACCACGTTTTGTGTTTACACCTGGATAGATTTTTGTACCACGTTGACGATAAATGATTGAACCTGCAGTAGCAAATTGTCCATCACCTTTTTTAGCGCCAAGACGTTTTGATTCAGAATCTCTACCGTTCTTTGTAGAACCAACACCCTTTTTAGATGCGAAGAGTTGAAGATTTAATTTAAACATCATATTGATGAGCCATCCTTTCTTTAATATATTTACTTAGTAATTTTGATAAATTGTTTATTGTCTTCTTCAATCGTTTGTAATTGAATTAACAAAGTTTGTAAGACAATTTGATCATGATTTGTGATATCTTTAATAGATTTAATTATTACTAATCCAGAATCTACTTTGATATCGAAACATTTGACATCTTGTAAAGCATTTAAAGCCCCAGTTGTACAAGCACTAACTGCTGCACATACTAAATCATGATTTTCTATTGTAGTAGAATTAGCATGACCTTTAACTTCTAAACTTACAATTTTACCATCTGTTTCAGCGTATTTAACACGTATCATAATAAATGATTAAGCGTTAATTGCTTCAATGACTAAGCAAGTATATGGTTGACGATGACCGCGTGTTTTGCGTTCGTTAGCTTTTGCTTTGTACTTGAAGACACGAATTTTGCGGGATAAACCTTGTTTTTCAACTTTAGCAGTAACTGTAGCACCTTTAACATATGGAGCTCCAACTTTAGCTGTTTTGTCAGCGACTAATAAAACTTTATCAAATGTGTATGTTGAACCAACTTCAGCATCTAATTTTTCGACAAAGATTTTTTGGCCAGCTTCGACTTTAACTTGTTTTCCACCAGTTTCGATAATTGCGTACATAGTGCACCTCCTAATTTCATTAAAATTTCACTGAGACTCGCATTTAAGGTAATCTAATGATTTTAAAACCTTCTCATAGCGGTTGTAGCTAGTGAGGCTGCAACACAAGTATGATACCATTACTATGAATTATAGTCAACAAAATATATAAATTTTTCTTATATAAATA
>CAVJPS010000007.1:2160-33383 GCA_963651465.1 bacterium | reverse complement strand
CTGAATTGGTGTTAAATCAAGTCTGATACATGTCTACTTTTGCTTGACAAGTGCAATTTGTATCAAACCTATGCTTTTCTTATGGTGATCCCTAGGAGACTCGAACTCCTAATCTTCTCCTTGAGAGGGAGACGTGTTAACCAGTTCCACCAAGGGACCAACTAGACCAATAATAAATTATTTGGTCTATTTTTTCAAGATTATTAATTAAAGTTTTGAAATAACTGTATTAATTCTTTCATTAACTTTATCTTTACCTAATATTTGTAAAATGTAATATAAATTAGGTGATTGTTTTGATGTTGTTAAAGTAATTCTAAGCATTTCAGCAACATCTCCAACTTGGCCAATATATAATTCTTTGTTTTGTTTATATACTTTACCAGATTCTGCAAATTTATATTTTGCACCTAAAGTTTTTAATGAATTAAACCATTCTTGTTCATTAAGGCTTAAATCTAATGTTTCACCAAATTCTTTTAAAATATCTTTTATAACTTGTTTATCAATTAAAGGATTAAATGGTAATTCATTATTGTTTAATAGTTCACAATAATAATCATCATAGAAAAATTTAATAGCATTAAATATATCACTATATTTTGCATAGTCTTTACGTGGGTTTTCTTTTTCACGTTCAATATTCATAATACTTGTGAAATAATTCTTATCACGTAAGATCAAATCTTTTAATTCACTTGAGTGTTCATTTGCCCATGTTAAAGCATTTGCAGTAATTTCATCTTTATTCATTTTTGATAATAATTCTTTAGAAATGAATTGGAGTTTAGCTAAATCGAATAAAGCACCATCTAACGACATCTTATTAAACGTCATTTCAAAGTCATCAATATTTAAGGTAGGGTTATTACTTCTCCATTCTTCAAAGTTTGAATTAGCAATTGTCATTAAATACTCAATTAAAGCATTTGCAGGATATCCATCTTGTAAGAAGAAAGAAACTGCAGCTTCATTATCTTTACGTTTAGAAAGTTTACGTCTATTACCATTATCAAGCTTCATAATAACAGGTAAATGAGCGTATTCAGGGCGTTTGAAACCTAGTGTATCAAATAATTCAAGGTGAATTGGTAATGATGATAGCCATTCTTCGCCACGAGTTACACAGTTAGTTCCCATAAAATGATCATCGACAGCGTGAGCAAAGTGATATGTTGGTAAACCATCTGATTTTAAAATAACAATATCTTGATCGTTTTCAGATAATTCTAAATCTCCGCGAATTAAATCATGAACAGATACTTTATTATTGTGGTCACCCATTGATTTAAAACGAATAACAAATTTCTCTCCAGCGTTAATTTTTGCAATATATTCATCTGGTGTTAAATTACGATATTTAGCGTATTCGCCATAATAGCCAGGAATAACTTTATTTGCTTCTTGTTTAGCTCTTAATTCATTTAATTCTTCAGCTGTACAGAAGCAAGGATAAGCTCTACCTTTTGCCATTAAATCTTTTATAACTGTACGATAGATGCCCGCACGGTCACTTTGACAATATGGTCCATAATTACCTTCTTCGTAAGTACCAAAATATCCTTCACTTGGAACAATGCCAAATACTTTTAATTGTGATAATAATGATTCACCAGAACCTTCAATTTCTCTTTTAGTATCAGTATCCTCTAATCTAATGTAGAAAACACCACCACTTTGTTTTGCCATTTTCCATGCAATCATTGAAGTAAATAAAGAACCAGTATGTAAAAAACCAGTTGGTGAAGGAGCAAAACGAGTTACATAAGCACCTTCTTTTAAATTACGTCTAGGAAATTTTTTTTCTAAATCATCAACTGTTTCTGTTACATCACTAAAAATTAAATTAGCTAAATCTTGATATGTTGACATATAAAACACCTCTTGTCCGTCGTTATTCTATCATACTTTTTTATATAATTCATTATTGAAATATACTTTTTAAAATTATTATAAAAAATAGGTTTGAAAAAAAGTTTAAAAAATATTAAAAATCTTCTTGCATTTCCCTTAATGTACATATATAATAAATCTTGCAAATGCAGGTGTAGTTCAGTGGTAGAACACTACCTTGCCAAGGTAGCTATGCGAGTCCGATTCTCGTCACCTGCTCCATTAAGTATTTGTAAGATACGCAAGTATCTTTTTTTTTATATTTTTTAACTTTATTAAAAATAAGTGTAGTTTTACTAACTATATTTAGTGATATAATATTAATGGTGATTAAGATGAAATTATTTTTTAAATTTAAAGCAAAATATAATATTCCTCACGAAAAAGTAATTTCTCTTTTAACTGAGGCTGGTATTAATAAAATAGATTATATAATTCCTATCAAAGGAAATAATTTTAATAATGTTTTTAAAGTTCGTGCAGATAATTCTTTATATATTTTAAAAATTCAAAAAGATTTGAATAAATTATTAACAATAGAACAAAATAGAATGTTAAACGATATTGAGGCATATAACATTATAAATCACGATACTGATAATCGTGTTCCTACTATTGTTTATCACAATACGGATTATAAAGAGAAAGATTTACCTAAACCCGAATATATCTTCTGCTTATATAAATACGTTTTGGCTACTCCATATAAAAATTTACATCCTAACAATAAAGATAAAAAAATGCTATATCTTTTTTCAGGTGAAGTTATTGGCGATTTTACTCAGATTAAGGGAAAGCACTATGGTAATCAAATCATAGGTTATGAATCAAATTGGTTTGATGCTTTTTCTAAAATGGTTAATGCCTTACACGATGATGAAATTAAATATTTTAAAAAAGCTAGTAAAGAAATATTATTTTTAAAAAGTATTATTGAAGTTAATCGTGGAGTATTTTCTAAAATTGAACCTCATTTTGTCCATGGATCTATTGATTCATCTAATTTATATTTTTTAAATCGTAAAGAAGATTTAATTGTTTTTAATCCTGGTGAATATTTCTATGGTGATATTCTATTTGATTTAACAAATATTCAACCTTTAGTAAAACTTCAAAACAAAGTTGCATTATTAAAAGGCTTTGAAAAAACTACAAAAATAAAAATTAATCCTAATGATAATGATACTTTATTACGTTATTATATTATGCTTTTATATAAAGGATTAATTATTAGAGATAAAAATAGATTAAGAGGAAAATGGTATTCCCCAAATAAAAGAGCTATTAAAACTTATTCAAAAGCCATTATTACTTTTGCGACATTTGAAATTAATAAAAGAGCAACTACAATCATAGAAAAAGATTTATAAGACAAATCAAAAGTAGACTTTAATTATAACAGTCTACTTTTTAAATTTATTCTTTTTTATCTTCGTCTTCGTTTTTATCTACTTCTTTTGTATCTTGTTCGTCATCGTCATCATTTTCAATATATGTGCTTACATTTTCATGATCATGATTAATATCGTCAAATTGATAAGTTTTATCATCATTATTTGTTGCACTTCCTAAGGCTTCTGTTATTGTATCAATTTGTTTTAATTGATCGACATAGAATTTACGAATAATTTCTTTTTGTTCTTCGGGAATGTTTTCAGTATTATTTAATTTTTGTAAAGAATCTAATAATATTGGACGTGCGTTCACTAAGAAATAAGGTGAAAATACTGAGAATAATACGTCTTGAGAAGTAACAGCAATTGGTAATAAAGGAACACATAATAATAATGCTCCAACATATCCACCAAATAACATTACTGTATAAACATTTGACCAAATAGAAGCAACATAAATTCCGGCAATATAGCCAATTGGGAAAGCTACAAAGAAGTACCATAATAAATTAATATTCACTTTAAAATATGTTTTTTTAAAATTTGGGAATGATAAACGATAAATCTTTAAAGCATCGTTCTTATTACAACCAAAGTTTGTTTCAATAAAGAATATAAGCATATTCTTAATGATTAATACCATGAATACCATAACTGATAAACCATTACTAATAAATAAAGATATATATAAATACATTACACCAGGTTCGGAAAAATTACTTAAATATGCTTGTAATGCTAAGTAGTCTTCAGTTGATTTACTATTAATATATGCATTGGCTAAATTTGAAAGTCTAGATATATCAATTACTCCTAATGAAGTAGGAATAACATATATTGCTAATAAAACAACTAAGAAGGTTAGTATGCCACAAAACAAGCATCTAATATAACGTAAGGTACCATTAAAAACAATTGCAAAGCCTACCTTAAAGTGAGCGTAAAAATCTTTATTATTAAATTCATTTAATTGTTTCATTTTTAAGTTACAAATCACCATCGAAACAAAGAAAGGTAAAATAATAAGTGGAGTTGTTAAATAAATAGAACCGTCAACAATTAAGTTTAGCGTTAAACAGCAAATTACAATTACAAATAAACAAAAAGACATCGCTATAAGTTGCTTATAGTGCTTTTTAAAAGTAGTTACAACTAAGTTAACAATGCTATCGTAGTTCATTTATAATTCCCCCGCATAATTATTATACTAATAAAAAAACAAAACTAAAGTAAAAAAGTTATTAATATCAAAAAAAGATACCTTAGTGGTATCTTTATTCTTTGTTCTTGTTTTTATTTCTTTGTTTTTTTGCTTTTTCGTAACGATTTGTTCTCATAATTCTTTGTTGAACTACTTTTTCAATATCTTCCTCAGCAATTTTACCAATGTCACGAGATTCGATTTCTTTAATTAATTTTGGTAATTCAGAAACATGAATAATATATTCGTGATCACTATTTGATATTATTGATTCAGCTAATAAACAACTATCGTTAACAAGAGCAATTGAAATTAAATCTGCCCTATCTAAACCTGTAACTAATGAAAATTTTTTTGTTCTATTATGATTGGTTTTAATAGTATTTCTAATATAAATACATTTACCATTTTTGGAAGTATCATAATAAGTCCAATTTTCATCATCAAGATTTCCTGAAATGCCTCCAGTATATCCTTTGTCTACAATGCAATAGAAAAACTTATCGCCAAATAAGATATGATCAAATTTACCTTGTGCTTTCTTATCTAATTGAAATTCATAATTATTAATAAGTAAGTAATCGTTATCAATTGCAATTTTATATAATTTACGAGCAATCGTATGTAACATAAAACGGCTTTGAAAATAACGCTTAATAGGGGTAAATAAGATTAATACAAATGCTGCGATAATAATTAATACTAATGCAATTGTAAAAATTATTCTAAATAGCATAACAAGTAATCTTCCTTTTTAAAAATTATTCAGCAATTTCAAGAGCAACTTCCATCATTTGAGTAAAACCAGTTTGTCTTTGTTCAGCAGTTGTTTTTTCTGGTTTTAAAAATGAGTCAGAAACAGTTAAGATACATAATGCCTTTTTGCCTAATCTAGCAGCATTTGCGAATAATGCATATGATTCCATTTCGACACCTAAGCATCCAAGTTTAGCCCATTTTTTCCATGAATCAGGATCGTCATCATAGAAAACATCAGCTGATAAAATGTTACCAACGTGAACGTTATAACCTTTGGCTTTAGCTGTTTCATATGCTTTACGGCATAATTCAAAATCAGCAATAGCACTGAATGAACCATTAATACCATATTGAGATGCCCAGTTTGAATCTGTACAAGCACCTTGGCAAACGATAATATCAAATAAATTAATGTTCTCTTTATATGATCCACATGAACCAATACGAATAATATTTTCTACTCCGTATTGTGTGTATAATTCATAAGAATAGATACCAATAGATGGCATACCCATACCAGAAGCCATAACAGAAACTGGTTTACCTTTATAAGTTCCTGTATAGCCTAAAACGTTACGAACACTTGTAACAAGGCGTGGGTTTTCTAAAAATGTTTCAGCAATAAATTTAGCTCTTAATGGATCGCCGGGCATTAAGACTGTTTTTGCAAAATCACCAGGATTTGCATTAATATGTGGTGTTGGCATTTAATATTCCTCCTATATGCACAAAATAAGCTTTAAAAAGCTTCCTTTAATATATTAATATAAATTAACCTAAATGGGTAAGGTAAAAATTTATAATTAATCGAATAAAACATCTTTACCGTAGGCAGCAGTAATATAACGTGATAACTCATCTTCCGATGTTGATTCATCAACTAATGGTAAATCACTTAAATCAAAGAAACGAGCATCTTCAACTGCATGTACAGTAGGCTTTTTTAATGAAGTAGATAAACGTCCTTCAAATAAAACAATAAATTCTGGTAAAGCATTCTTTGGTAAAAATTGCTTACGATCAGCAATACCAATTAAACGTACAATTTCTGTTTCAGCGCCAGATTGTTCACGACAACAACGACGAGCGGTTTCAACTGGTGATTCAAACATTTGTGTATAGCCACCAATTAACATCCAGTTATGACTTTCAGCCATCTGTTTAAATAAAACTTTACGGTCTTCGTCGAAAATAACAACAACAACTGATAATGTTGGAGTAACTACATTTTCGTTTGCAAAATAATTAGGACGATCGTAATTAACATTAGCATAATCTTTAATCATTTCATTTGTAATGTTGTTCATTTCTTCAAAATTGTCCATTGCGTAAGGGTCAGTTGTATAAGCTAATCCAACTTTAGCAATAGCAGCCATTTTAAACATGTATTCTAGATAACTTTTTGGAATCATACTATACCTCCTAGTCTTCTTCTAAGACTTCCAGTAATGTTTCTTTAAAGTTTGAAACATAACATTTTCTAATAATACCATTTTCACAAATATGAATAGAACCTGTTTCTTCTGAAACAGTAATACAAACACAATCAAACGCTTCAGTAATACCTAAAGCAGCACGATGACGTGAACCAAGTGAACCAGGCATAGCTGCTGCAGATACTGAAACACTATCAAAAATAACACCAGCTCTTATAATCTTTCCTTCACGAATAATTGCTGCACCATCGTGTAAAGGAGAACCTTTAAAGAAAATTGTTTGAATAATATCAGATGTTACTTCACATTCACAATCACTATAACGAGAAAAGCGATCAGATGTAATACGATCTTTTCTTTCAATTGTGATAAGTGCACCACATTTGTTTTTTGACATATGAATAATTGCATCTTCTAAAACATTTGATAGATTTTCAACATTACCCATATTTTTATTTGATTTAGTTGTAATAGTTCCTTTCCATCCTAAATCATTATGCATAATCGCTCTAATTTCAGAGCCAGAAATAATTAATACAACAATAGTTAGTAAAATAACAAATGAACCAATCATAACTGCAGCAATGATTAATCCGATAGCTAAACAAGCAAACAATAATGATAGGCTAATAATATAAATAACACGAGCACTTGTAGATTTAATAAATTTAAAAACACAAAATATTAAGAATGAAAGAACTATAACCGAAATAATAACATCAACAAGATACCAAGGATTTTTATATTTTGATAGAAAATCCTCCCATGAAGTTGGCCATAAGTATTGATAAAGTTTCATAATTCATCCTCCTTCGTATTCACTTATATAAGCATGAATTTCAATATTTAATTCAAAAAAAATACAAATATTAAAACACAATTTTTAATTCCCATCTACTATAATATTAACATACATAATGATATTTATTAAATATCAAACTATCAAAAAAATAGAATTATTTTGCGTTTTTTACCCTATGATTAGATATACTATTGCAAGAATATCAAGTAAGCCACCGCTTATAAAGCCAAATAAGGCATTAATTTTCCTTTTACTACGTAAATTTAAAATTCCTAAACATTCTAAAACAATACTAAGTGAAATTAATAAAGTAACAAATGATGCTTTATAACTTATAATATTTGCGTTTTTAAGAAATACAGCCACAAGACATAATGCAAATAAAATTATCGAAATAATCAAAACCAAACGTGAGGTTTTTTTATATTTTTTCTGTAATGCTAACATATCTTCATTTATAATATTGCTTTGGGCATTTTTATTCTCATCGCCATTAACTATAACTTCATTATTCTTTTCAACAAATGAAGTTTCTATTGAAAAATTAAATTCACCAATATTATCTTTTAAAAGATAAACTAATAAATTATCGTCATCATCGTCTTCTTTTTTTATTCCATTTAAAGAAGCTTTTTTAAATCCATATTTTTTAAATATATTTAAATCACCTTTTAATAAAATGGCGTCCACTCCAATATAACGAGCACCATTTATAGCATCTTTAATAAGAGAATCTAATATTTTTTCTTTTTGTTGTTTCTCATCTACTATTAGAAAAGGACAATAAATAATATTTTGAATTGAAGTGTTAATAAAACCAATAAAGCCTTGGAAAGCATAATTATCTCCATCCGCAACAGAAGTTAAATCTTTTATTAATTCATGATCTATTTTTTTATATGTCTCTTTAATATTAATGTCATCTAAAGTCATAGATTTTCCATAATCAAAAAACATAATAATATCATCACGATCACTTTTCTTTACTTTACGAATTAAAAACATAATAAATCACCATATAAAAGTATATCATTTTTTTAGAAAAGAAAAAGGATTGCAATGCAATCCTTTATCGATTAAACATATAATTCGAATAATTTGCCAACTAAGTTATAGTTATAAACTGCTTTCGAGAATGTCCATACTGTATCGTCATTTAAGAATAAGGAATTTGTAATAAAGTCTGAACATTGAGGTACTGAGATTAAGAATGATAAGCCATAACTTATGAATGCAACTATTGTAACACCAAGAACTAATCCAGCAGCAGCTCCTAACAATTTATCTACAACTTTAATTAACTTAATTTCGGTAATACCTTTAATAAGTTTCTTTAAAATTACTAAGACAATTCCAAATACAATTACTAATACAATAAATGCACCTGCAATGAAACAATAATTTGTTAAAGCATCAGCTAATGCTACACCAACAACAAATGTACCTTCAGCAGGAACAAATGGTAATGCAAGTTTTAAAACAGTTCCACATAATGCACCAGGAATACCAGCACTTTCTAAACCAGCAGAGATAGCAGCTTCAGCATTTGCTACATCAACTGATGCAGAGAAATCAGAACTCTTCGAAACCAAGAAGTTATACCAAGTACCACTTAGTGATTCACCCCAACCAAATGAATTACATAATAAATTGCCAACTGGTTTTGCAAGTAAGAACGCTAACACAAGTACGGCAATTCCACCTAAAGCATTTACTAAAGTGTTCATAAATCCTTTAAAGATACCTAATAAAAGACATATAACAATTATAATGGCATACGCTAAAGTAAACCAGTCAAACTGTATTGTCATTCCACTTTGTGGAAAAAATGGAGTGACACTAAAATCTGTTAATAACATTATTTTATCCTCCTCTATGTCTTTAGTATAATTTAATGTTCTTCAAAAAGCAATATAAAATACACAAATTTGTAAACAAATAACAGGTCGTATTAAGTTAAAACATTTGAACATGCATATTATTCAATAAAGATTAATAAAAATTCAGCAACATTCAATTGTTTTGTGTATGACTACTTTAAAGTTTAGAGAATACTTCTCCGATTGGATCATTAATAACTAATTCACAAAGATAGTCAGCATTTGTTTTGGTTTTATTAATTAAAATAAGATGTTTTCCTCTAAAGTAACGTATTAAACTTGCGGCAGGATTAACAATTAAAGAAGTTCCACCTATAATTAAACAATCAGCTTTCATAATATAATCAATTGCATCCATTATATTTTGTTGATCTAATCCTTCGCCGTATAAAACTACATCCGGATGTAATATAGCACCACATTTCTTACAATGTGGTATAGGACGTTCTTCAATAATATCATCTATGGAATATTTTTGAAAACATTTAGTACAGTAATAAGAATTTACATTCCCGTGTAATTCGATAACATTCTTACTTCCGGCTTTTTGATGCAATCCATCTATATTTTGAGTAATGATTGCTTTCAATTTACCACTTTTTTCTAGTTCTACTAATTTTTTATGACAAGCATTTGGGCAAGCACTTTGATATACCATTTTATTAAAAAAGAAATCATAAAAATATTCTGTATGTCTTAAAAAGAAATCACGTGATACTACTTCTTCAGGGTTATATCGACCTTTTTCAAAATAAATACCAGTAGCACTTCTAAAATCAGGAATACCAGATTCAGTAGAAACTCCAGCACCTCCAAAGAAAACAATATTATCAGATTCTTTTATTATTTCTTTTAATCTATTTATTTTAGTCTCGTCCATAATAAATACCTCTCTAATATTATACCACTATAATTAAATATCGAAAAAAGGCATCTATTACGTCTTCTAATAAACTGATATTTAAGGTTGAGTTATTAAATTTCGGATTTAGCAACGAAACGCTATAAGTGTTTATTCAAACATAAAATGGCAATATAAATATCGATAATATGATACTTCAAAGTAGACAAATAAAATGATTAAAGAGATGTTAACAATCCCTTTTTTTAGGAATTCGTCTTTTAAATTATTGTAAATCTACTTTGGAGTTTATCTATGGGAAAAAGCAAATATATTTTAGTGTCTAAGGTTAAGCGGTTTAATACAATTTTAGTACACTTAATTTCATCTTGATACATTAATATTCTAGGGGTGTTCATAGTGCTGGTTAAATGAACCTCCTCTTAAAAAATGATTCTTGCAGAAATAAAAAAAGCAAGTAGTCTCGTTTAAAGACAACTTGCCTGTTGATTATTTTTATCCTGTTTTTCTGCTTCATACCAGTCCTACAAACCAAAATTAGCATTTAATTGTTTCTAATTTATGCCAATAATTTTTATTATATGGTTGTTTTACCAGAATTGCTTTTGACACAATATTTTTTGCCTTTAAACTAATTCACCATCATCATCTACATAGATTACATCATAATTTTTTTGAAGTATTTCTAATATTCTTTCTTTTTCACCTGAACCATTATATATTCCACTGTGCATTCTATTTTCTTCAATATTAACATCATTTTTTTCAAAATAGAGCTTGCATATTTCTAACGGACTGCCAGTTAAAAAGTGACAAGTTTTTACATTTTCCTTTACTAACCTATAAATATTTGCGTTTGGTTTTTTTTAGAAAGTAAATCAACAACAATCGTACCTATCTCATTCAATTTTTCATCCGTGAATTTAATATTGTACTCTTCCTCTATCATTCTAAATTCCGTTTGAATATCTTTTACACTATGGAATTTTTCATACCAGTGCTCCATCGTAATATTTATATGAAAAACTCTATTATACGCCTCTACAAATATAGCTTCTGAATTAACTAAAGTATTATCAAAGCCAAAAACATAAATTTTTTCTCTCATAATTGAGTCTTTCTTATCTATATTCTATTGCTTGCAATCTCATGTCTTTTCGGTGTATTATCTTCTGCCCCATACCCAAATGAGATACAGAGTACAGGGTTAAAACCATCTGGAATATTGACTATACTTCGGATTGCTTTTTCTTCAGAAATTACAACTGATGGTCCTGCCCACACAACATTATCAATTCCAAGCGATGTAGCTGCAATTGCCATGTTTTCAATAACACATGCAGCATTTGCGTATTCAATTCCCGGAAGTATTGCTGGTTTAGACGACACTACGATCATTGTTGGTGCCCCAAAATTCTTATTCATTCTTTTTCCAATTTTTTTAAAAACCATCTCCGTCACAGCGTCTCCAATAGTATTTAAAATTTCCATATTCTGAATAATTGTAATATGCAATGAGTCATAAAGACCAGAACCAACTGGTGCTGACATACCTGCTTTTAATATTGTCTGTAAATTTTCTTCTGAAATTTGATTTTTTTTGAACTTTCTGGTTGATGTTCTCTTTGCTATTGCTTCTAATGTTTCCATAAAATACTCCTTTATTCTTTACTAACTCAATTATATCGACTATGATTATTTTTACTAGTACATTATTTTTTTATAGATACTATTCAAAAAGATAGTATGTAGGTTTTATGAAAGAATTATTATTTGATACGAAAAACTGTCCGTTAGCAAGAGTTTCTAAAGTGTTACAGGGAAAATGGACAATGGTTATTTTGTATATTCTGTCAGAGGGGACTCTACGTTTTGGAGAGATCAAACGCAAACTTCCAAACTTTACAGACGCTAACCTTACGAAAGATCTTCGCTTACTTGAAGCCTATAGTGTAATCCAACGTAAAGTTTATCCTGTTGTTCCGCCTAAAGTTGAATATTCCCTAACTGAAATGGGAAAAGCTTTTCTTCCAATTCTTGATTCCATAAATAAATGGGCAGAAAAATACACAGCTGTTTAAAGTTCACCTATGTAAATTAATTTGTAAAATTCAATAATTTCATTTATCTATTAATTCTTCCTTGCTAAAGCTATTAATCCAATTATTTAGCACCAGTATTTATAATCGTGATAATTTTTTAGCACCCTAATTCAAATCGTGTAAAACATTCAAAAGGAAACTTAGCAAAATCTTCTAGTTTTACCGTCTAAAGATTACAAATCATTTGATTTTGTTTGATTTTTATCAAAAATAACCCATTTTAAATAAAAAGAAAAGGTTCGACACTATATCGAACCTATATTACTTAAATGGTGGGAGCTGCGAGGATCGAACTCACGACCTTCTGTACGTCAAACAGATGCTCTCCCAGCTGAGCTAAACTCCCATTTTGTTTTTATTCAACTGGTGCCGGCAATAGGAATTGAACCTACAACCTACTGATTACGATTCAGTTGCTCTACCAGTTGAGCTATGCCGGCTTGTATCGGCAACATTTATATTACAAAATAAAAATAAAAATTGCAAGTACTTTATTTATAAAATTAAAAAAAGATAAAGACATTTATATCTTTATCTTTATAAATATATGTTTTTTATTACTGAGCTGATAGAGGAAACGCTGCAGAACTATCCCATGTCCAAGATTTATTTTGTGAAGTTTGATATCTAATTTCATTAATCATTGCATCACGAACAAGATATTCAGTATATTGCCCATTTGTTACGTAACTTGAGAATTTACCGTATGAAAATTCATCAAAGCAGACATTATATGTAGTTGATGAGTTAATTGCATCAGCGTCATAATTTAATGAAGTACCCAAATAGGATTGATTAGCACTCATTAATGATTTAATTTTAGCTCCGGTCATTGTTCCTACAACAATTACATTATCAAAAGGCATTACTCCATGTATTGTGTTAACTGTAATATCACCAGCAGGAATTGGAAAACCACTTGAACGAATACCACTAAAGTTAGTAAATCCATAATCACAACCTACTTGATGCATAATACAATCAGAAGTCCATCTACAAATATCATTTCTGTTTGTTTTAGAAACTTGAGAAGAAACTGTGCCAATGACTTCATTTAAAACCGGTGCAACTAGGTTAAGATGTTTTTGTAAGTCTGCCGTTAATGTTGCATCAGACATTGAGTTATAACTAGATTTATAAGTATTAGTAGGTGCAGTTAAAACTGAAACACTATCATTATCAAAATCAACTTTAAATTCAGCGTAACCAATATCTAAACCATAGCTACCAGATTGAATAATATATTGACTATTAGTTGAGTCTTGTTTAACGTAATAAGCATGTGTATGAGCATTTAAAAGATAATCAATTTTTTTGTTACCACTTAAATTACAAATACTTGCGTTTGTAGAATCAGTTGCATCATGAGCATTACCAATAATAAAGTCACAACCTTTTTCAGTTCTTAAATATTCAGCCCATTCTCCAACAATGCTAACCGGATCATGAAACGAGAATTGGCCACCAACTGTTGTACAAATTGATTTTAATTGGTCAGTTCCTATATAGCCAATAACACCAACTTTTACATCATTACGTTCAATAATTGTATATGGCTCAGCTAAATCACTAGCAAATGTATCGTCGCTAGTATCACTTGTACCATTGTTATAATAAATGTTACATCCCAAATATGGAAAGTTAGCTTCAGGATTAACAGTTTTGGTATTGTAATCGTAATCTTTAGTTATACCATCATGTGCCATTCTTAAGGCATCAACACCCCAGTCAAATTCATGATTACCAATCGACATACAATCGAATTTTAAATAATTCATTGCGTCAATAACAACTTTACCTTTAGTAAGACTTGAAACGCCAGAACCTTGAAACATATCACCAGCAGATAAAACTAAACAATCATCAGGATTTGTATCATATAAAGATTTTATCTTTGCACCAAAAGCACTTATACCAGGATAACTTGAATCAGCTTCAACAACGCCATGGAAGTCATTACATGAAATGATACGTAATTTTCTTGTACCGGTTTTAGTAGTAGTATCATTATTATCACCCGTATCAGTCTTAGTATCTGTATTATCATTAGTGTTTGTATTTGTGTTATCGTCATTATTGGTATTTGTATTGTTGTCTGTAGGGGTAACAACATCCGTATTAGAATTATTATTTCTAAACTTACAACCCGAATTACTAAAGGATATGCCTAATAACGCAATTAATAATAATATTTTTCCTTTTTTCATCTTTTCCTTACCTCTTTAATTAAATTAGACAAAAATATTGAAATATTCGTCTAAATAATGGTAGAAAAAGTGCTAACTAAGTTAGCACCATTCCTATCGACTTGCGTAATCTAGATGCGTGATGCGTTTTCCGTCAGTTTCAATGTTGAATGAGTTAATAGCTCCATCAATCATGTAACGGACTTTGAAAGTAACACGTGATTCTAAAAGTTCGACAAATTCTCTATTTTGGCTACGTCTTAATTGAGATTCGATGAAATCTTCAAGTGCAACTGAATGATATTCATCTAAGCTGTAAACAATAGCAGTTGGTTTAAAGAATTTTTCAATTTCACCTTCGTTATTTGTGTTTAAAGCATCTAAAAACTTTTTCGCAAATTCCTTCTTGTTTGCCATCTTACATCGCCCCCAGTAATTAAATATAGTATCTCTTCTTCTGGTCAAGATAAATCTTCCCTAATTACCAAATTAATAATATATAAAGAGCCGTTAAATCTTTATATAAAAATTGAGATATAAGAAAGGTAGGGCAAGTCATTCCTACCAACCTCATTTTAACCTAATATAATAAAAAAAGCAATTTTACATAATTGTGAAATATTTGCTCACAAACATTGATTATAATTTAGTTATATGATAATATTAATTTGTAAAAAATTAATAAAAGGAGGCGCTATAAATATATGATATTAACAAGTTATTTAAACACATGGATGATTGTTCTGTGGGCAATTGTTTTTGTACTAGCATTAATAATTGAATTAATTACTGAACAACTCATAACTATATGGGGATGTGGTGGTGCTTTTGTCGCCCTTATTCTTGCCATCTTTGATGTCAAATATTACTGGCAAATCACAGTATTTGTTGCTGTTACAGGTATCCTATTATTATTAACAAAGCTTCTTTATCACCCAAAAAATGATAAAAGTAAAACTAATAGTGATGCAATGATTGGTGAAGATATCTTAGTTACTAAAGATATTACCAAATTAAGTCCCGGCGAAGGTAAATTTAGAGATATTGTTTGGACACTTAAAGTTACAGACGATATTGAAATCAAAGCTGGTGAATATGCCACTATAAAAGAAATTAAAGGAAATCACTTAATTGTTACTTACAAGGTAAATTAATAAAATATTAAAAGAGAAAGGAATTTTTAAAATGTTATTTTTAGCACAATTATCTACAGGCCAAATTATTGGTATTGTTTCAGTTTCATTTATCGTATTAGCATTCATTATCATGTTAATTAGATGTATTGTTGTCGTCCCACAAGCAACAACAGTTATTGTTCAAAAAATGGGTAAATACAGCAGAACATTAGTTGCTGGTATTCATATGTTAACACCTATTTTAGAAAGAAAAGTCGCTATTGTTTCACTAAAAGAGAAAGTCGCTGACTTCCCTCCTCAACCAGTTATTACAAAAGATAACGTTACAATGCAAATTGATACAGTTGTCTATTTCCAAATTACAGACCCAAAATTATACACATATGGTGTTGAACGCCCAATGCAAGCTATTGAAAATTTAACAGCTACAACACTTCGTAATATTATTGGTGATCTTGAATTAGACCAAACATTAACATCACGCGATAAGATTAATGCTGAAATGCGTCTTATTCTTGATGAAGCTACAGATCCATGGGGTATCAAAATTAATCGTGTTGAATTAAAAAATATTCTTCCACCACGTGATATCCAAGAAGCAATGGAAAAGCAAATGCGTGCTGAACGTGTAAAACGTGAACAAATCTTAACTGCTGATGGTCAAAAACAAGCTGCTATCTTAATTGCTGAAGGTGAAAAAGAAAGTGCTATTTTAAGAGCAGATGCTGAAAGAATCAAAATGGTCAAAGAAGCTGAAGGTGAAGCTGAATCATTATTGAAAGTTGCTCAAGCTCAAGCAGATGCAATGAGATTAATTAATGAAGCTAAACCAAGTGCAGCTTATATTACATTAAAAGGTTTTGAATCTTTAGAAAAAGTTGCAGATGGACAAGCAACAAAACTTATTATTCCAAGTGAAATTCAAAACGTCGCTGGATTACTTGCTTCTTTAAAAGAAACCGTTGCAGATGATAAGAAAAACACAACTAAAAAGCAATAATAAAAAATGTAAAAAAGGAACGTCTTATTAAAACGTTCCTTTTTATATTGCCTTATTCAGCTAGTAATTTTTCAAGTTCGTCTACTAATTCATCACAGCGTTCTGTAACTGCTTTAAATGTATTAATATCTAAGAAGTCAACGCCTGCTTCACGAGCTTGATCAACTGGATATTTTGAACCACCAGATTTTAATAAACCAAGGTATTTTTCAAATGCTTCTTCTCCACCAGTTTTAACATTTTTATAAAGTTTAAATGATGCTGAGAATGATGTAGCGTATTGATATACATAGAATGGTGTATAGAATAAGTGTGGGATATAAGCCCAAACAAGAGGTTTAACCTTTTCTTTTGTAATATCTAAATCATAATATTTCTTATATAAATCAATCATAATGTTAGATAATACTTCGTGATCAATTGGTTTATTTTCTTCTACTAATTTACTTGCACGATATTCATATTCTGCAAATAATGTTTGACGGTAGAATGTACCATAAATATCATCGATAGATTTTTGTAAAAGCATAATTTTTTCTTCTTTACTTAACTTGCCGCTTTCAATTAAATAATCAAGTAAATTATGTTCGTTAAATGTGGATGCAATCTCAGCTACAAAGATTGTGTAATTTTGTAAAGTTGATGGTTGATATTCTTCACTATATAAAGTATGAATTGAGTGACCTGCTTCGTGAGCAACTGTAAATACATTATCTAATGTATCTTGATAATTTAATAAGATATATGGATGTAAATCTGCTTGTCCACTTGAGTAAGCACCACTTCTCTTACCAGGTTGTTCATATACATCAACAAAGCCCTCCTTTAAAACCTCATGAGCTTTATCTTGGAAGTCTTTTGAGAAGTGTTCAACTGATTTAAAGAATAAATCTTTTGCATCATCAAAACTATATTTTTTATCTGATTTTGCAAGTTGAGCAAATCTATCATATGTATGATATTCTTCTAGTCCTAAGTATTTCTTTCTTAATTTAAGATATTTCTTTAAGCCTTTATTTTCAGTTCCGGCTACTTCAATTAAATTTAAGAATACTTGTTCTGGAATATTATTCTTAAATAAATGTGATTCAAGAATATCTTTGTAATTACGAGCTTTAACGTCTGCTAATTGGCTTAATAAAACAGTATGATAAATACCAGCTAAAATTGTTTTATGATCGTCATAGAAAGAATATAATGTTTCAAAGATTTTTGTACGATCTTCTTCGGTTGCTGCATTTTCAACAAGTGATGTCCAGTTACCTTGTGTAACTTCTACTTCTTCTCCAGTTGAAAGAACGCATTTACGAGCTTTAGCGTCAGCAACACATAAATTACTATACAATTCTCCACCCTTTGATGTTACAGGATCAACGAATGATAATAATTCTTCACTCCTTGTATCTAATACATGTTCATTACTATGGAATAATTTTTGATAAGGAAATCTAAATTCTTCAATTTCCTTATTATTGTTAATAAAACTCATTATCTTTTCTTCGCCAACTGCTAAGATTTCTGGTGCAGTATATGAAGTTGCTTCTCCTAATTGGTTAGCAAGATTAATACAGCGATATAATCTTTGAGCGTTTGGAACATTGCGTTTATCTAAATCACTAGATAATGAAGCATATTCATATGCTCTAGAAAAATCTTTATCGAGTTCTTTTTCTAATAAACAATATTTAACGAAATCTTCTTCGTTTCCTAATTTTCCTTTAAAATCCTTAAATAAAGCGATTGTTTTGCTAACTTTATCTAAAGCTATCTCAAAATCTTCTTCAGATTTGAATAAATAAGTTAAATCCCATTTGTTCATATTTTAATCTCCTTTTAATTTAAATAAATTATACTCTTATGATTTATAAAGTAAAAGCAATTAAATAAAAGAATTGACTAAGTCTATTCCTTTACAAAATTATTTATTTATTTTCTATTATTTTGCTTATTCATATATCATTAAATAATTGTCATTAGCATGTATAAAGTTTAATCCAATAATACTTAAACTTAGATATAGTTAATTCGCATAATATAACATTTTTTAATAAGTTAGATTTTTAAAATATTACATTCCTAATATAGATAACGCAATTAAAACTTGTGCTGCATAATATAAAGCATGATTTACTATAGCAAATATTTTATTATTTCTTTCTTTACCAAAATAAATAAATGATAATACTACATCAGACGCTAAGAATAAACCAAATCCAATAGCAGGTAAAATGAATTTATTAGAAATGAAAGCAAGAGTAATAACAAACACTGTTACAAACGATAATACTATCAAATATAAACCAGCTTGTATTAAATTACCTTTCATATTTAATTTAAAGATAATAGTATTAACATAATTTAAAACAGATATTACTATCGAGCCAATTGCAGCAATTATAAATGGCCACATTAAAGAACCAACTTCATAATAATTTGCGTAGATAATCATTGCTCCTAAATAACATAAATGGCCAAACCCAAAAGCTAAAAAGCCTAGATTAAGCATTAATTGCTCTACTCTAAAATAGAAATGTTTAATATCCAATAAAACGTCTCCTGCTAAACCAAAACAAAGACCAAGTATCACTAAAACATTTGCCGCTAATGGAGTGTTACTATGATACATACATAACAATCCAATAACTATAAAATATAATGATGTTATTCCTTTAGTAATAACAGCAAGTAGATATCCAAATTTAATTCGAACAAACATAAAAATACAATAACAAATAAATAGGACACAAATAAAAACTATTACACTAGTTGGCATGATATTTTTCTCCTTACTAATTATAGTATAAAATTAATTTACTGAATAAGCAAACAGCCATAATAAATCAACTTGCAAAATAAAATAAAAGTGATATTATAAATTAGTATTGAAAAGAGATGTTATTATGTTTAGCAATTTCCTAGCCAAAACTATTTATACTTATGAAATATTACTACCAATGGCATTAATATTATTACTTTGTAAGCTTTTTAGTTTATTATTTAAAAAAATCGGAATTCCTCAAGTAGTTGGTATGCTTCTTGCTGGTGTCCTAATTGGTTTAACAAAACTCATTCCTGGAGTAAGTGGTCCTGATGGACTATTTTTAAGTGATAATGTTATCGAAGGTTTACAATTCATTGCTGAAATTGGTGTTATTCTAATTATGTTTAGTGCTGGTATTGAAACTGATATTAAGCAAATTAAACAAACTGGAGTAGCAGCTATAGTTATTACAAGTCTCGGTGTAATTGTTCCGTTAGTATTTGGATTTCTATTAAGTGGTGTATTTTTCGGTTTCACTATAGAGAACATTTGGAAAAATTTATTTTATGGCGTTATATTAACTGCAACGTCTGTTTCAGTTACAGTTGCTACTTTAAAAGAATTAGGAAAATTAAATACTCCTATTGGTACTGCAATTGTTAGTGCAGCTATCTTAGATGATATTATCGGTGTTATTATCTTATCTGTTATCTTAACATTAGGTAACCCAGCTAATGTTTCTACAAATGGAACAATGAGCATATTGATTGTTATTGCTAAAACTGTTGCTTTCTTTATATTAGTATTTGTGTTAGGCATTTTAGTTAAAAAATTATTTAACTGGATTGAGAAAAAACATGAGCACAATAGAAGATTACCAATCTACTCATTAGCATTCTGTTTCTTACTTGCTTATCTTGCAGAAAGATTATTTGGAATTGCAGATATTACTGGTGCTTACGCTGCTGGATTAATTCTTGCAGGTCGTAAAACATCTAAATACGTTGAAAGACGTACAGATATCACTTCGTACTTATTCTTCTCTCCTGTCTTCTTTGCTAAAATTGGTATTACATTAGATTTCGGTTCAATTGGTAATGCGTTTACTCCTGTTATGATTGGATTTGGAACATTATACGTATTAGCTGGTATCTTAGGTAAATTCCTTGGCTGTGGCTTAGGAGCTAAGATAACAAAAAGTGATTGGAAAGATAGTTTTAGATGTGGTGTCGGTATGATGTGTCGTGCTGAAGTATGTTTAATTTGTGCTGATAAAGGTATTCGTGCTGGTATTATATCTGCAGATATTCAACCTTATGTTGTATTTTTAATTTTAATTACATCATTTATAACTCCTTTATTATTAAAACTAAGTTACAAGGAAAAAAAGAAAAATATTGAACCAGAAGTTATTGAAGAAAACGTTTCTTCTAATGAAGATATAAAAAGTGAAGAACAAATAATAAATGTTGAAGAAAACGAAATTGTTACTGAAAATAATAACGAACAATAACATATAAAAAATGCTAGGATAACCTAGCATTTTTGTTTGTTAATTATTATTTACTACATTCAATCTTAGTGACGTTTAATACTGTTTCACCATCGACTTGAGCTGCAACTGCACGGTCAAATTCAACAGTAATGTTGTCACCTGTTAAAACAGTACACATATGAGATTTTTTTATGTGAGCACCTTTAAATATACCTGGGAAATTAATAAGAGTTTTTAATTTACCTGAGCCATGCCATACTAAACAAGATAATTTATGTTCAGGGTCATTTCTATCTTGATCTGGAGTAGGAATCATACCTCCACCATAATATCTGCCTTTCATAACAGGTGCTAACCATACTTTTTTAAATTCATATACTTTACCATCAACTGTTACTTTTGCGTTTGTAGGTTTGTAATGGAACAATAAGCCTTTAATTGCAATACCAGCATAATTAATTGGCTTATCGCTTTTTGCTCTTAATTGATCACCGACTTCACAACAATATCCATCAATACCATATCCAACGCCATTAATGAATTTTTTAGTCATTCCATTAACTTTACAAGTTGGTAATTTTTTAACCAAATTTGAAATATCACTTGGACCGTTTTCAACATTTCCTTGAATATCTGACCAGAAATCATTACCAGTTCCAGCTGGATAATAGAATAATTTATGTGGTAAATCTTTTTCTTCTACACTATTTAATAAATAATTTAATGTTCCATCACCACCAACTAAAACATAATTTTGGTCTAATCCTTTTTCGTTAAAAAATTTGGTATAATCATTTACTTGTAAAACATCAACATATTCAAGATCTTTTTCTTTACAATCAATGTGAATATTTTTTGCAGTGTTTTCACCTTGGCCGTTATTAGCTTTTGAATTAAATAATACAATAAATTTACTCATGCTTTGTCTCCTTTTCTAAATTCATATTTGCATCTTCTATTGTCTTTTCTATGAATACTTCTCTAACGTGTTCACCAATTTCATTTGAAGTATGCTCCATTACATATTCTTTAGATAATACTTCATGAATTTCTATTGTTACATAAACTAAGCCAAATACTTTTTTATGTGCAATTTGTTCAGTTCCTCTAATTGTAACTACAACTACTGGAACTTCACCACGTTGAGCAGCTTTAAATATTCCGTTATGGAAAGGTAAGATATTACCATCTCTATTACGAGTTCCTTCTGGATAAATTCCAAAATTAACAATATTATTCTTCATTAAGTCGCCGGATTTCATTAATGTTTTATATGCATTAATTGGATTATTACGATCTATATCTCTAAAGCAACATTTTCGTATAATTCGTCCAAACCATGGAACTTTAAAATTCTCTATTTTAGATAAAAACGCAATTGGAGTTTTTCTAAATACATACCATGTAATAATAGGATCAAACTTAGATCTATGATTAGATACTAATAAAAATTTTGTATTTTTTGGTAGCTTTTCTTTTCCGATTACATTAACTTTTATTCCTCCAAAAGCCAATGTAATTCCTGTAATACTATTAAGTAACCATCTATAATATTTTGAATCTTTATCATAATATTTCTTTTTACTAATGAATAAACTGGAAACCATTATTAAAAGTAAATATAAAATGAATATAGAAATAATTCCTAATAATACCCATAATATAATTTTTAATACATTCATTATAAATCACCACACGATTATTACATTTATATTTTATTACTTAATTTAATGAAAGTAAATACAAGTGTCCCTTCTTACATTAATAAAAACAAAATTAAAAGTAGAAGCCTATGGATACTTCTACTTTTGGGTAAGTATATGTTAAAGTGATTTGTCAAAGGGAATCACTAGAACAACTATTTGTGTTTGTATTTTTTCTTATACATTCTAAGTAAGTTATTTCCTTGATAAGAACATTCTCTACAAGCTCCAGTTGGAAGATTTTTTCTTTTACGATAAATGAAGTCACCTATTAAGTAGCCAAAGAATGCTACTAATGCAACAATTACAATTACTTCAATAACTATTTCCATAAAATCTTCCTCCTTTCACTAATATGTTAATTAGTTGTTTTCAACAACTGTATTTGCTTTTTTTGTTCTACGAGCAAGTAAGATACCAGCAGCAACAATACCACCGATGATTAATAAATCAATAACTAATCCTAATGCCCAGTGGAATTCAAATGCAGCACCAATGCCATAAATTACTAATGCTACAACGTATGATAAACCAAACCATGTAGCCATTGTAATCCAGAAGCCTTTCTTAGAAGATTCACTCTTAGCAGTAGCGATAGCTGCAAAGCATGGGAATGTAAATAAGTTATAAGCTGCAAATGAGAAGATTTGAGAATTTGTTAAAGCAACTGTGCCTTCTTCTAAACCTAATTCTGCCATTGTAGCAATAACATCTTCTTTTGCAATTAAACCTGTAATAGTTGAAACTGTATATTTCCAACCATCAGCACCTTGAGCCCATCCTAATGGATAGAAGAAATAACTGAATACATGACCTAAGTCAGCTAACATTGATTCATCAATGTTTTCTACTAAACCATTCCAGAATGCCCATGAGAAGTTACTTAAGAACCAAATAATAACTGTTGATGCAGCAATAATTGTTGATGCTTTAATAACGAAGTGTTTGAATTTTTCCCATAAGTGAGCCATTAAGTTACCAAATTGTGGTAAGTGGTAAGCTGGAAGTTCCATAATAAATGGAGGAACTTCATAATTCTTTGAGAATAATTTTGTAAATAATGCAGCAACAATTGCTACTACCATACCTAATAAATAAATTAAGAATACGAATAAGCTACCAAGTGTACCACCAATAACAGCAGCTAACATAATCCAAATTGGTTGTTTAGCACCACATGAGAAATATGGAGAATAACGAATTGTTGTATCTCTTTCTTTTTCACTTTCAAGTGTTTTTGTAGCCATCATAGATGGAACACTACAACCAAAGCCCATTAATAGTGGAATAAATGCTTTACCAGATAAACCAAATTTTCTGAATGCACGGTCCATGATGAATGCGACACGAGCCATATAACCACTATCTTCTAGGATAGAAATAAATAAGAATAATAATAATACTTGTGGTAAGAATGAGAAGATAGCATCTAAGCCAGTTAGAAGACCATCACAAACTAAACCTGTATACCAAGTACCTTCTGGCATAAATGAAGCAAATAAATCAATTAATTTGCCAGTTAAGAAGCCCATCCAAGATTGTAAGAAGACACCTAATGAAGGAATGCCTTCAAGGAATACGTCTTCTACTACTCCACCAGCTTCTTCAAGCATACCTTCATATCCCATACCAGTGAAGAAGTTAATAGCACCTTCATTGTGAATTTCTAATTTAAAGATTAAATTTAATCCTAAGAAATCTTCTGAGAATACGAAATGGAAGATAACGAACATAAGGACTAAGAATAGAGGAATACCCCAAATTCTATGAGTTAAGACTTTATCAATCTTATCGGATTTTGAAACTTTTGCTTTTTCATCTTTTGGAGCTTCGACTTTTTTAACAATACCTTTCAAATTTTTAGTAATAACGTTATATCTTTCGTTAGCAATTAATGCTTCATAGTCACTACCAAATAATTTATCAGTGTACTTAGCTTTTGCTTCATCAACTTGAGGCTTTAAATCTTTATAAGTTTCAACATCAAGTTCATCGTTTTCGATTAATTTAACTGCGTGGAATAAAGGATCCTTTACTTCTTTAGCAATTAATGCATTTTCAATAACAGTGATAGTTTCTTTTAAGTTTTTATTACCACTTAAAACTGAACTACCTTCACGTTTAGTAGCAGCAGCTTGTTTAGCAGCTTCGATTAATTCAACTAAACCTTGTTTTTTAAGAGCTGAAATTAATACAACAGGAACACCAAAAGCTTTAGAAAGGCCTTCAATGTCAATTTCAGTACCTTGAGCATTTACCAAATCAGCCATATTTAATGCAATGACTACTGGTATATTCATTTCTAAGATTTGTGTTGTTAAATATAAGTTACGTTCAATGTTTGTTGCGTCAACAATATTAATAACACAATCTGGATTTTCATTAAGAATAAAGTTTCTTGATACAACCTCTTCTGGTGTATATGGAGATAAAGAATAAATACCTGGTAAGTCTACAATATAAACATTACCTTTCTTGTATTTACCTTCACGCTTTTCAACTGTAACACCTGGCCAGTTACCAACATGAGCAGTTGCACCTGTTAAAGCGTTAAATAATGTGGTTTTACCACAGTTAGGGTTACCAGCTAATGCAATTTTCATTATTCTGCCACCTCTCCTTCAACGTTAACAGTTACATTACAAGCTTCATCTTTACGTAATGATAAAGAATAGCCACGGATTGTAACTTCAATAGGATCACCTAAAGGAGCAACTTTAGTTAAAGTTACTTCAGCACCTGGAGTGACACCCATATCGAATAAACGACGATGGACTTTACCTTCTCCAGCAACAGTTTTGATGATTCCTTTTTCTCCGATTTTAAATTCGTTTAATTTTTTAAGCATACATCATCCCTCTTTTTTACGCTGCAACCAAAATCTTAGCAGCAAGAGTTCTATCTAAAGCTAGACGTCCACTTTTAATTAATACAATAGTATTTCCGCCATCGTTTGATAAAACTTTAACCATTTGATTGATGGTAATTCCAAGACTTTCTAAGTGTTTCTTAATTTTATCATCAGTCAAGATTTTAATAATTTTAAGCTCAACATTTGTTGGGGCAATTGTAATTGGCATAATTAATACCCTCCTTGTCCGGTTAGAACACACTAACCATATCTTAAAAATTATAAGTTAGTCAATGCTAACTCAAATATTATTATAATTTTTTTATCCACTTTGTCAACAATAATTGAAAAGTTTTTTCTTTTTTTTAAAATTTGATATAAAATAAATATAGTTATATGATTGGAGGTAACGATTAATGAACAAATTTGAATCAGCTGAAGATTACTTAGAATGTATTCTTATATTGTCTAAAAAGAATAGTTATGTTAGAGCAATCGATGTAGCTAACGAACTTGAATTCACTAAAGCCAGTGTTTCTATTGCACTTAAAAAATTGCGTGAAAAGCAATACATTAGTGTTAATGAATCTACAGGGGCTATTTCATTAACCGAACAAGGTTATCGTATTGCCTCACTTGTATTAGAAAGACACGAAGTACTATCTGAATTATTTGTAAAACTTGGTGTTGATAAAAACGTAGCATTACAAGATGCTTGTAAAATAGAACATGATTTAAGTGATGAAACATTTATCGCTTTAAAAAATTTAAATAACAAAATGGAATAATATTAAAAGCAAGACTTCACACAAAGTCTTGCTTATTTTTTTACACATTGCCCTGAGCAATCATTGCTTCGGCTACTTTTTCAAAGCCAGCAATATTAGCTCCCATTACGTAGTTACCTTCATAACCATATTTTTTACTCGCATTATCAATATTGTGATAAATGTTAATCATAATATCTTTTAAACGTTTATCAACTTCTTCTTTAGACCAATAAAGACGTGAAGCGGATTGTGCCATTTCTAATGCACTTGTAGCAACTCCTCCAGCATTTGCAGCTTTAGCAGGTAAAAACACAATCTTATTATCTAAAAATATTTTAATAGCTTCTAAAGTTGAAGGCATATTTGCACCTTCACCAACATACTTAACTCCATTTGCTACTAATGCCTTAGCACTTTCTTCATCAATTTCATTTTGAGTAGCACATGGTAATGCAACATCACATTTTATTTTCCATATATCTTTACAACCCTCTTTATAAGTTGCTGAAGGTACTAAGTTAATATATTCTTTAATTCTTTTTCGTTCAACTTCTTTTAATTTTTTCATTATTTCAACATTTATGCCATTTGGGTCATAAATATATCCATCTGAATCATACATTGCTATTACTTTAGCACCTAATAATGTTGCTTTTTCAAGAGCGTATAAAGCCACATTACCAGATCCACTAATAATAACTTCTTTATCTTTAAAAGAATCGTTACGCTCTTTCATTGCTTCTTCAACTATATAAATAAGTCCGTATCCCGTTGCTTCTTTACGAATTAGTGAACCACCATATGATAAGCCTCTGCCAGTCAATACTGCTGTATGTTCGTCAACTAAACGTTTGTATTGTCCAAATAGATAGCCAATTTCTCTTGCTCCAACACCAATATCGCCTGCAGGAACATCAGTATTTGGACCAATATATTTATATAATTCTGTCATAAAAGATTGACAGAAATTCATAATTTCTACATCAGTTTTTCCTTTTGGATCAAAATCACTTCCACCTTTAGCACCACCAATAGGTAATCCAGTTAAACTATTTTTTAAAATTTGCTCTAATCCTAAAAATTTCAAAATAGAAACATTTACACTAGGATGAAATCTTAATCCACCTTTATAAGGCCCAATAGCATTATTGAATTGAATACGATAACCTTTATTAACTTGAATATGTCCGTTTCTATCTATCCAAGGCACTTTAAAGCCAATAATACGATCTGGTTCGACAAATCTTTCTAGTAAAGACATTTCTTCATATTCAGGGTGTTTTAATATCATAGGTTTTAAAGATAATAATATTTCAGTTGCAGCCTCATGAAATTCAGGTTCATTTGGATTTTTCTTTTTTAAATTTTCTAATACTCTTTCTACATAATCCATAATTATAACCTCCTATTAATAACTAATTATTTTTTCTTATTATAATATATAAGTTAAAAATAGTTAATGTCAAAGTAATAAAAAAGGTAGGATTGCCTACCTCTTACAATAGATAATATTATTTTACAGTAGCTGTTCCACTACCATATACATAAGTATTACCACTATATGTATAAATATTTGAATAACTAATAGTTTCTGAACCAATAGTTACTGTATGATCTCCTGTTGTTAATCCGGATGTACTTGTAGTTAAAGTCATATTTGATCCTTTTAAAATAGTTCTAGTAGAACAATAGCCACAAGCAATAACAGTTCCTCCAGTAATAGAAATAGAACCATCAGCATCTAGTGGACATGCCATTTCAGAATTAGGTCCTCTTACAATTGTAGTACCACCACTAATTGTGATTGAACCATTAGAGTCAATTCCGTCAACATCTCCGTTACTAGGCATATTAACATCAATATAGCCACCAGAAATATTAATTGAATTTGAAGCGTTAATTGCATCATCATTTGCAAATACTGTTATTTTACCACCAGTAATATTAATTTTTTTACCTTCAACACCTTCGTGTGCTTCGGCAATATATATTTCGCCACCACTAATAGTTAAGGTCCCATCAGCGTGAATAGCATCATCAGATGCTTTCATTTTTAAAGTGCCACCAGAAATATTAATAGCAGCATTTGGTGTAACGTTAGATTCTAATTGTTCATCATTATTTGTATGTAATCCATCATCATATGTGTATGAGAAGATAGTACCAGCAGTTACTTCAATACTTTCATTAGCTTTAATTGCTTTTGCTGATACATCAGCTTTTTCAGCAGATGTACCTCCAGACATTCCTCCATTGTCGAATCCGTTATTACCCCAACCACCACCAGGGCCACCTCTATTATATGAAATAAGATTGTTTGTAGTTGTTGATTGACTATAAGATGAATAAATATTTGTATAAATATCAAGTGCAGGAATATAAGTAACTCCATCAGCGTCAGTAGATGTTCCAATAACAACACTATAAGCAGCATCAATTCCATCACCGTAAGAGTTAATTGTAATAGATCCACCATTAATGTATATATATCCGTGTTGACTACCATTATTACCTATTTCTGAATTAGAGGTAATAATACCATTATTACCGGCAACAATACCTAATGTCGGATTTTCTTCAATAGTTACTTTATCATTACCTTTAATACCATTATTTTGGGCTTTAACAATCATAGTAAGGTTTTTAACTTTAACATTATCCTTGCCATGAATGCCACTATTAGCAGTTGATGTTACAGATAATGTACCTTTTCCGCACAATTTTAAATCGCCATTACTAACATAAATAGCTGCAGTACCAATAGTTTCATCAGTTGTTGTTGAAAAATCAGTTGTTCGTGTGTCGTAAATATAATTAGTAGTATCTTTTTTAGCTTTAATAGAAATGTCAGCACAATTATTAACAAAAATAGGTGAAACACTTGAATTGGCAATTGAAACATTTGATAAAACAAGTTCAACTTCTTCTGTAGTATCTACATAAATTTGTCCATTTGTTAACTTACCACTAACAGTATAAACACCACCAGCTATAATATTGTAAACTCCATTAGTGTCTGTTACTTCATTGTTTGTTGCGTCAACAATACTAAATTTCATTGTAACATTATCTTCTTCAATTTCTACATCTGTAGTTGTACCAGTGACATTTTCACCAGTATTAGTTGAAGTAGGAGTTGAATCGATTTTATTTCCTAGATTAATGAAATTACAACCAGTTAGTCCAAGAATACCAGTCATAGCACATAAACATAAATATTTATTTTTCATTTGTACTCCTCCTTTAATATATTCATTACATAATATAATACACTTTTATAAATGATATTATTTGAATATATAAGACAACAATATTTAATTTTTTTCTAAATTACATTCATGATCTATGTAACTTTTGAAATTAATTGACATACTGCTTAAACACATTGCAATATCATATAATTTTGCAATATTTACAACTACCTTTTGTTTATGAGTTAGTCTTATTACCAACAATTAAAATGACCTTTTACCAATATTCATTCTTTCAGTTAACGATTTCTTAACTGTACAATATAATTTATATTTTGATATTTAAGCCACATATTAATTTAAAAAAAATGGTGCCCGTGGACGGACTCGAACCGTCATGGGTTTCCCCGAAGGATTTTGAGTCCTTTGCGTCTACCATTTCACCACACGGGCAACAAAAATAGTTTACCAATAACTAATTGTATTTTCAATAATCATTTTTAGTTAAATACATATTTATTGAAATCTATTTAATAAAAAAAATAAATAAATTGGTGTGCTTAATGCGAGTTGAACGCATAACCTTAGCCTCCGGAGGGCTACGCTCTATCCATTTGAGCTATAAGCACATTTCTTTTATTATTATAAATCATAATACCTTAAATGAAAAAGTGTTATTACATAAAATAATAGCAGTTGTTTATATAGTATTTTTAAATTTTTATTGTACATATAAAATTACTAATTACATTATTTAATTTTCCTTATTTAAAAAAAAATAATTACTTTTATTAAAAATACAATTATTTTCTTGTAAATATTGGACATAAAAAAAGGAGAATATTAAGGATTAACCTTATATCTCCTTTTGTATCTCAATTATTTTATTTTTCTATTAAAGATACAACTCCAAATGCACCATTTTCTTCTACAACTTCATAATTTGTTATATTAACGTATGCTTCTGGAGTAGCATCAAATAAACCACCAGTAATAACAATGTTAGCAGTTGTAATAACATCAGTTGTTATTGATACACTAAAGTTTTGGAAAGTACCACCCTTAATTTCAAGAAGTGTTTTTTCTTCCCAACCTGTTTCTGTAATACGACTACTTGCACCGTATTCAATAGGTCCGCTAATGACACCAGCATCTTCTTCAATAACAATATGGACACCATCAGCATAAACATCGTACATACCATACCATAAGTCGAATGCAACTTCGCCTTCTTTAGCATAGATATTTGAGCCGTTTTTAACTGTTAATGAACCAAAGTTATTTGATACAGCATATAAACCATATCCATCTGCTGACATAGATACATCAACTGTAAAGTTATCTAATGTAAGATAACTATAATTTTGTAACATAATCTTAGCGCCCTTAGTTGTTGAGTTATTAAGTGTACCATTAGTAAATGTTACAGTTGCTCCTTTTAATAATTGGAAACCAGCTGTTTCAGTACCTGTTGAACCAACAGTATTATTATTCATTGTATATGTGTGACCGTCGAAATCAAAGATAACGTTTTGGCCTTCTAAAACTTTACTACCATCGCCTGTATAATCGCCGTTTAAAACAATAGTTGTTTCTGTGCCGTCAGTTGGAACTGCTGCAACTGCTAATGGAAGTGAAGCATATCCTGTATCACCAATATAAGCAATATATTCATCACAGTTTTGGCAAACACCATCTACAAAGTTATGTCCAGCTGCTTCTTGAGTTTGAGCTGTTGTAGTTTGTGTTGTGAACTTAGCATTTGTAAATGTTGCAGTGTAAGTTGTTACTTCAGCTGCAG
>CAVJPS010000007.1:0-2052 GCA_963651465.1 bacterium | reverse complement strand
TCCATGTATATGTTGGAGTTCCATAAGCGTGTCCAGCTGCTTCTTGAGTTTGAGCAGTTTTAGTTTGAGTTGTGAACTTAGCATTTGTAAATGTTGCAGTGTAAGTTGTTACTTCAGCTGCAGTACATGTTCTAGCAGTTGTAACTTCATGTGTTGAGTTGACTGTTTCTGTAATAAGATCTTGGCATGTTGCACAAGTTACTGTTGCAGTACATGTTTTCTTATCATCACTCCATGTATATGTTGGAGTTCCATAAGCGTGTCCAGCTGCTTCTTGAGTTTGAGCAGTTTTAGTTTGAGTTGTGAACTTAGCATTTGTAAATGTTGCTGTGTAAGTTGTTACTTCTGCTTGAGTACAACCTTTTTCAGTTGTTACAGCACTTGTTGTGTTAACAGTCTCAGAAATTTCATATTGACATACTGTACACTTAACTGAAGCTTTAACAGATGAATTGTTTTCTGCCCAAGTATAAGTTGGAGTGCCACAAGTATGTTCAGCAAAAGCATCTTTATCATCGTGACCTTCTACTGTACAGTCATGCCAGTGTCCTGATGCATCTGATGACCATTCAGCTGAATATTCGTGAGCGTCATTACATGAAGTAAGAGTAAAGCCGGCACCACCAACTAAAAATAAGACAGATAAAAGTTTTAATCCATTTTTATTCATAATGTTCTCCTTTCTAAAAATGTGATTATTATGGTTTTTAAAACCACTACATATCGTATTGTAACAGATTACAATTGTTTTTCATAGTCATTTATTCATAAATTCATGGCCTTTTTTTGAGTTTTTGCGAAAAAACAAGATTATAAAATTCATTTCCTGTACTTATATTTGATTATTTATCTTTGACCCACCATTCAGGAGTAAGTTCCTCTAATTTCATTACCTTATTATTTTTGTAATCGACCATTATTTCTATATTTTTATAATTATCCGGCATTAATTGAACCAATAGTTCGCGACAAGCACCACATGGAGTTCCACAATTACCATCAGACATAATAGCAAGTACTTTAGAAATTTCGTTTTCACCATTAGTTAACATATTAAATATTGCATTACGTTCTGCACATATTCCTAATGTACAAGCAGTATCAACACATACTCCAACATATATTTTTCCAGTATTAGATAAAATTGCAGCTGCTACTCCTCCAGCCTCAACATATTTTGATATTTGTTTCTTACCTTGAACCTTTCGTGCTTCTTCGTACATTTTATTCCAAATTTTATTCATATTATAATTACCATTCCTTACACTTTTGATTTTCTATTAATATATAAAAATTGTCAATTTGATAAAAATAAAAGCACCAATCAAGTGGTGCTTTGAAGACATATAAATTATTTACTATTTTGCTGTTTTTCTAATAATTCTTTAATATCCTTTAATAAACTTACTTCTGTTACTGCTTTAGCTTCAGCTTCTTTTCTTTCTTTTTCTTGTTTTTGAGCTTTTATTTTATCAATAGCAACTTGCTTAATTTCTTTTCTAGATTTACCTTCTGCTTTTAAAGCTTTCTTTTCTTCTTTAGTTAAAGCATTATTTAATTCTTTAGCACTGGCATAAGTACTTCGCGCATTCATTGCTATTTTTAAAACTATAAATAAGAAAAACGCAATAATTAAAAAGTTAATAATCGCATTAATTAATGTTCCCCAGTTCACAACATTAACAATATCTCTATTATAAGTTACTCCCCAATACGAAATAGTATTAGCAGTTTCACTAGTCGCTAATGCTTCATTAGGATTTAAAACAGTTACAAAACCATCTAAGCCACCAGGAATAGCTGCAGTAATTACAGGCATTAAGATTGAATTAACAACTGCATTTACAATAGTCGAGAACGCTCCACCTATAATAACGCCAACAGCCATATCAATAATATTTCCTCTTGAGATAAATGCTTTAAAATCTTTAAAGAATTTTTTTACTTTATTCATTTTCTTATTGCCTCCATAACAATTTTCTTATTATAAATTTTTTAACTATTATAATTAATATAATAATGTATTCTATAAAAAATCTTATTGAATTATAA
>CAVJPS010000006.1:27674-46065 GCA_963651465.1 bacterium | reverse complement strand
AAAAAAATATAATAATAATATTATTATAATTTTTTACTAATATCTAATTTTAGATATAATCTTTTTATAATTACAATTTTATAAAGTAACGTATTATACATAAAATATAAACAATAAAAACATTATATAAGTTTATCAACTAAAAAAGGATAAGAATAAATTCTTATCCCATAAGTTTATTTATATATTTTTTATATCGGTTCTAACACCTTTATAATATGTTTCTTCTATAATGCCTCCACCAAGCATTTTGCTACCATCATAAAATACAGCAGCTTGTCCAGTAGTTACAGCTTTATAAGGCTCATCATATATAAGTTCAACAGTATCATCAGCAATGAATTTTAGTGTAACACCATTATCTTGTTGACGGTATCTAAATTTACAACCAACGTGTATAGGGCTTTGAGGCTTATCTCCAACCCAGTTAATGCCTTTAATAATAGCTTTATCACTTAACAAATGACTATCTTCGTTATCGTCAGCAACATATAATATATTATTTTTAACGTCTTTATAACAAATAAACCAAGAACGTGGTTCTCTACCTTTAATGCCACCGATACCAAGGCCTTTACGTTGACCAATTGTATAATACATTACTCCATCATGGTGACCTACTACATCACCACTATTAATATCAACAATATCACCTTTATTAGCAGGAATATAATTTTTTAAGAATTCTTTAAAGTTACGTTCTCCAATAAAGCAAACACCAGTAGAATCTTTTTTATTTGCAACAGCTAATTCTAATTCGTTTGCAATACGTCTTACTTCAGGCTTATCGATATCTCCTAAAGGAAATAAACATGAAGCAATTTGAGCTTCGTCAATTTGAGATAAGAAATATGTTTGATCCTTATTTAAATCAAATGCTTTATGAAGTTCAACAAATCCATCTTCTTTTTCAACTCTTTTTGCGTAGTGACCAGTTGCAATATAATCACAACCATTATCACGAGCAAACTTTAAGAAAGCATCAAATTTAATATATTTATTACAGAAAATATCTGGATTTGGTGTACGTCCTTTATTATATTCATCTAAAAAATATGAAAATACATTATCCCAATATTCTTTAATAAAATCTATACGAAGAAGTGGTATACCAAGTTTTTCAGCAACTTTTTTTGCATCATCGTAATCTTTTTCTTGTGGACATTGTGATTCATTTAAAGTAGGATTACCTAAAAAATCACCATTTGCAATAGCATCCCAGTTACGCATAAAACCAGCTACAACGTTATAGCCTTCTTTTTTTAACAAATAAGCAGCAACCGCACTATCAACACCACCGGAAAGTCCTATCATTACTTTTATATCTTTTTTATCTTTCATGGTATCTACTCCTTTCATATAATATAATTATACAATTTATTTATTTAAAATATCGTCACTATCTATGACTAATGTAAATGGTCCATCATTAGTAAATGTTATTTTCATATCTGCGCCAAATACTCCAGTTTTAATAGGTCCAAAAGAATTAGTAATTAATTCATTAAATTTTAAGTATAAAGGTTTTGAAAATTCAGGTTTTAAAGCATTTACAAATGAAGGTCTATTACCTTTACGAACATCAGCGTATAAAGTAAATTGAGAAACAGACATAATTTCACCATTTATATCTTTTAATGATAAATTAGTCTTACCATTTTCGTCAGGAAATACTCTTAATCCTAATATTTTATTAACAATTTTTGTAATAATTTCTTCATTGTCACCGTTAGTAAAACCTACAAGCAAAAGAAACCCATTATCAATATGAGAATATATTTCATTATCTATTCTTAATGTACAATCTTTAACGTTTTGAATAACAACTTTCATATCAATAACTCCTTTTACGTTTTATTATATTAACACAAATTATAAATAAGTCAAAAAATACACTTATAATTAACATAATTTTATCATTAATATGATAAAATATGAACGAAAAGGAGTCTATATATGAATACACCTCTTGCATATCGAATTCGTCCTCAAACATTAGAAGATATAATTGGACAAGAAGAATTAGTAGGTCCAAATGGTTTTTTAACTAGTTGTGTCAATACTAATACTTTGGTATCAATTATATTTTATGGTCAACCCGGTTGTGGTAAAACAACTCTTGCTGAAGCTTTTGCTCGTTCTATGAACGCTCATTTTATTAAATTAAATGCTGTTACATCTAATAAAAAAGATTTAGAGAACGCCATCGAAGAAAGTAAATTATTTCCATCGACTATTATTATTATGGATGAAGTTCATCGTATGAATAAGGATAAACAAGATTTATTACTTCCTTATGTTGAAAGTGGTCAATTCTATTTAATTGGTGCAACAACTGCTAATCCTTTCATTAGTATTAATCCTGCTATTAGAAGTAGATGTCATTTATTAGAAGTTAAATCACTAACATCTGATGATATAAAAAAAGGTATAAAAAAAGCTATTAGCCACCCTAATGGATTAAATAACGTAACTATTGATGATGAAGCACTAAATGCTATAGCAAATGCTAGTGGTGGTGACATGCGTTTTGCATTAAATATATTAGAAGTAAGTTCTTTAAACGGAAATAGAAAACATATTACTTTAGATATAATTAAACAAATAACAAAGATTCCTAATTATTTAATAGATAACAATGCTGAAGATCATTATAATTCAGTTTCGGCTTTACAAAAATCAATAAGAGGTTCTGACGTTGATGCATCTTTATATTATTTAGCTCGCCTTTTAGCTGCGGGAGATTTAGAAAGTATAGAAAGAAGATTATTAGTTATAGCATACGAAGATGTAGGCCTTGCTAATCCTCAAGCCGTTCAGCGTTGTGCAACAGCTTTAGAAAGTGCCAAAAAAGTCGGTTTTCCTGAATGTATTATTCCTTTAGGATTTACAGTATGTGATTTAGCATTATCACCTAAATCTAGAACAAGTTCTAACGCTATTGAAAAAGCTATGGAACTTGTAAATGAAAAGCCATTAGATGTATTAGATTATTTAAAATATACACCTGTTAATTTAAGTGAAGAAGATAAATATCCTTACGATAGACCAGACTTATGGGAAAAAATCCAATATCTCCCTAACTTAATAAAAAATATTAAATTATATGAGCCTTCATATAATAGTGCATATGAAAAATCATTAAATACAAATTACGATAGATTACAAAAAATAGATCGTTCTAATAACTTATCTAATTTAAAAAAGAATATTAAGTAAATTAAAAGCCTTCTAATCGTTAGAAGGCTCAATTTTTTGCATTTGAATATATTCGGCTGCTTTTTCAACAGAGGCTTCATCGCCCTCTTTTAAAGCATAGTCTTTATCGTTATCTATGATATTTATCATAATATCTGCAATACGAGGATCAAATTGAGTTCCTCTACCTTTTACAAATTCATTACGAATATAATCTTGAGATAACATACCACGATACGATCTAGAAGAAGACATCGCATCATAACAATCCGCGACACAAATAATACGGGCGATTAATGGAATATCTTCTCCTTTTAATCCATCAGGATAACCTTTGCCGTCATATCGTTCGTGATGCCAGTGAGCACCAAAACCGATTTCAGGAATAATTTTAATACCACTTAAGATTTTTGAACCAATAGTTGTATGACTTTTAATAATATCAAATTCTTCAGGTGTTAATTTACCTTTTTTCTTTAAAATTGCACTATCAATACCAACTTTACCAATATCGTGTAATAAAGCAGCATAACTAATAGCAATTAATTTTTCTCTTGATAAACCCAATTGTGATCCTATAAGTCTAGAATAAATAGCAACACGAATTGAATGACCATTTGTGTATTTATCAGTAGCGTCTATAGCACGACCTAAAGATTCTAAAGTTTGACTAGTTAATTCTTCTAATTGTTTACGACGCAATTCAAGTTCAATTGTTTTATTAGTAACTTCAGTTTCAAGGTTTTTACGCAAATACGCTAATTCTACATAATATGGAGATTCTAACGAAAATAAGATTAGAAGTGTTGAAATAGAACCACCAAATAAAGTTAATAATGTATTAGGCACAACAAACATTTGTAACAAAGCTGCAACAAGTTCAGCAAATAAGAAGAAAATATTAGCAACCTTTTGATATGTTTTAAATTTCTTCCAGTTTATCGAAACAATAACTATTAATTCAATAATAAATGCAAACAGTACAACATATGTTGAAACATATAAAGGACCATGTACATACTTACCATTTTCCATAGAAAATATTACACCTGTAAATGGTGTTGCAATTATTAGTGAAAAATAAACAGAAATAATTACTAAAGTAATAATATAAATAGGTCTACTTTTTTTATGAACAGAAGCAAGAAGATATTGAAGAATAAATGCTTCTGCAATTGTACCGCAAATATTATAAAGATTAATTAATACATAATTTATCCAAGGTGGAATTGAAGAGGCATACGAAATTGTAAAAGCAGTGATAATGTCTAATATTTCAGTTATTAATTCAAACCATACAAAATATTTAAATGTACGATTAATTCTATTTCGGTGAGTATATACAGAATACAAAACGAAAAGAACAGCACAAAGAATCAAGCTACCTGCTATCTCATAGGAAACGTTATAAATTAATCCGTCAAACATATTATATCTCCAAAAAATTTATTATTAATCCCACTTATATTTTAATTGAATACATATAAAAAGAAAATATATAAATTTAAAAAAAACATTTTGAAGTGAATCCCAAAATTTGGACCACCAATTGTGAAGACTTCAGGTTCACTTTATTCCTTCTTATTTTAATTTGAAATTCAATTGCCTATCTTAAAAATCTAAATATACACTTATAATACGTTCGTCCATTAATTCACCATCAACATTACATAATTTGCTTTTTTTAAATTATTAGTCAATTATTTTTTGATTCCTATTTATCATTTAAGAAAAATAAAAATCTGGAGTGAAAACTCCAGATATTAAATTTAGATTTTTTGTTAATTAATTACATTTGAATTAATTTGTGAACTACAGGAGGTACTTTAACTTCCTTGTCACTTAACTTAAATGCATCGTGAATATCTTTAATAACTGGTGTATACTCTTTTTCAGTTTTATTAGTATAAACATCACAAAGTTTATCACCTTTATTAACTTTATCTCCAACTTTCTTGCATAAAACAATACCAGCTGCCATATCGATAATGTCTTCTTTAGTTTCACGACCTGCACCTAAACGCATTGATGATTCACCGATTTCAAGTGCGTCAATTTTGTTAACAAAGCCACTGTTTTCAGCAAAAACTTCAATATGGTTCTTTGCAACTTCAAACTTAGATGGGTCTCTAATATATGAAACATCGCCACCTTGAGCTTCTACAAATTCACAGAATTTTTCAAATGCACTTCCGTCAGCAATTTTTGATTTAACTAATTCAAGTCCTTCTTCAATTGTCTTAACTGCTTTAGCTTGTAAAAGCATAGTAGCACTAGATTCAATACATAATTCGACAAAGTCTTTTGGTCCACGGCCATGTAATGTTTCAATAGCTTCTTTGACTTCTAATGAATTACCAACAGCTAAACCTAAAGGTTGATCCATATCTGTTAATTCAGCACGAGTATCACGGCCTAATTCATCACCAATTTCAACCATTGTACGAGCAAGTTCTTCAGCTTGTTCAATAGTTTTCATAAAAGCACCAGCACCAAATTTAACATCTAATAAGATAGCGTCACTACCTGAAGCTAATTTTTTAGACATAATTGATGAAGCAATAAGAGGAATAGATTCAACAGTACCTGTAACATCTCTTAAAGCATATAACTTTTTATCAGCAGGAACTAAGTCCCCTGTTTGACCAATAATAGCTAATCCGATTCTATTAACTTGATCAATAAAGTCTTGACGTTCAACAGCAATGTTCATACCTGGAATTGATTCTAACTTATCAAGTGTACCACCAGTATGACCTAAGCCACGACCAGACATTTTAGCAACTGGAACTCCACAAGATGCAACAATTGGTCCTACGACTAATGAAGTTTTATCGCCAACGCCACCAGTTGAATGTTTATCAACTTTAATCCCTGGAATTGAAGATAAATCAACAATGTCACCACTATGCATCATAGCGTCTGTAAGAACACCAATTTCTTTTTTGTTCATTCCCTTGAACAAAATAGCCATAGCTAATGCTGATACTTGATAATCAGGTATTGAGCCATTAACGTAGCCATCAATGAAGAAATGGATTTCTTCAGGTGAAAGTTCTTTGCCTTCTCTTTTTTTAATAATAATATCTAACATTCTCATAAAAAAAATACCTCATAAAGAAATTATACTATTTTATATTAATATCTTCTATAAAAAAATGTTTTCTTTTTCTTTTTAAAGTATAATTAGACACGAAGGAGTAATACCTATGGATTTTGAAGAACATTTGCTTAAATATTTAACAAAGGAAGAAATATCTTCTTTAATGTCGTCATTAAAAGAAGAAGACAAACATTCCTTACTATTAAACACATCAAAAATTACTAAGGAAGAATTTTTAAAGTTATTTCCTAATATTAAAGAACATCCTTTAGTAAAAAATGGCTTTTATTATGATAAAAGTGAATATGAATTTGGTAAAAAATATATGCATGATGCAGGAGTATATTATTTACAAGAGCCAAGTGCAATGATAGTTGCATCTTTATTAAATCCAAACGAAGATGATATTGTTTTAGATATGTGTGCTGCTCCAGGAGGAAAAACAACACAAACAAGTTTATTAATGAATAATAAAGGATTAATTATTGCTAACGATTTAAGTTATTCAAGAGCTAAAATTCTTTCTAGTAATGTTGAACGAATGGGACTTGCAAATGTTGTTGTTACTTCAATGGATTTGTCTAGTGTTCCATCAAACTTCAATAATTCATTTACTAAAATCATATTAGATGCTCCTTGTTCTGGTAGTGGTATGTTCCGTAAAGACCAAAAATTTAAGGATGATTGGACTTATGAAAAAGTACTAAAATGTGTAGAAACTCAAAAACAATTAATTGATATAGCATATAGATTATTGGCCCCAAATGGTACTTTAATATATTCAACTTGTTCGTATTCATATGAAGAAGATGAAGAAATTATAGAATATGCTTTAAATAACTATAATGATTTAAAGTTATTACCAATAAAAGATTCTTCTTGTTTTTATAAAAGTAAATCAAATTTAGGCATTCATCTCTTCCCATTCTTATTTAATGGAGAAGGTCATTATATATGCACATTAAAGAAAGAAAATAATAATAATTTTCATCTATTACCTACAAATAAAAAAAGTATTAATACAAAGCAATTTATGTCCATCATTAATGAATATAATCTTAATAATCTTAATTTTTATTTAGTGAATAACTCATTATATGGCTTAACATATAATCTAGATTTAAGTAATTTAACTGTCTTACGTCCAGGATTAAAAATATTAGAATTAAATAAAGATATTATTATTCCAGATTATCATTTAAGTCACTATGTAAGTAGTGAATATTCTATATCTTTAAATGAAGAGCAAGCAAAAAAATATATTCACGGTGATACTTTTAATTACGATACATCTATAAAAGGTTTTCAAATAGTATCGTTTAATAATATTAACTTAGGATTTGTAAAAGTAACAAATGGTACTTTAAAAAATCACTACCCTAAAGGTTTAAGACATTAATAAAAAAACTCGCTTTATAATTAAGCGAGTTTTACTTTACCTTCTTTAAATTTATATTTAGGATTTAATGCTTTCAATAAATCAAAATCCTTATTTTTGAGATTTTCAATTTCTTCTCTTACTCTATTTTCTACTAATTTAGCAAGTTCAGTACTATTTAAATCTTTGTATTCTTCATAAGGAATAGCAGGTAAGAAGCTTACTTGTACAGGATAATTTTTCATTTTATCTTTTTTAGAAAAAATACGCCATAAGCCCCATAAAGCAACGGGAACAATATCACATTTAGAATTTAAAGCAATTTTAAAAGTTCCATGTTTAAATTCTCCCATGTCGTGATTTTCATCATGAGTACGAGTACCTTCTGGAAAAATTAACCAACTTTTTTCTTGATCACAAATTGATTGAGTTACTCTTTTCATAATCTTTAATGATTCACGCAAATTATCACGGTCCATGAATTCACCATCAATTGATTTAATAGCATAATTAACATAAGGAACTTTTTTAAGTTCAGCTTTTGCTACAAATGAAGTATTTTGAGAAATAAGTGCCATACAACATAAAGGATCATATGCACTTTGATGATTAGGCGCATAAAAAACTTTCTTGTCAGTAGCAATATTTTCACTACCATTTACATAAAGATGAACTCCAAGTTTGTCTGTTAAGTTAATAAGTAAATTACGTAATTTATTATAACGAACATCAAATGGATATTTTTCAGGATGACGACCATGTTTTTTTATAAAACCATAATAGTTTTTTAATATAGTGCCACCACATTTATTAAAATATCGAAGTAGTTTCATATATAACACCCTTTCATACGTTTTATTTTACCATAAATACATATTTTAATCATTTTACATACTTATTGGTGGAGATAAATATTCTAAATTCTCAACTAATATGTATAGACCAAGATGTTCATCTTTTTCTATTCTTCCTTTAATTGATACTTTAGATCCTTCATTTAGTTTATTCATTTCACAATTAGCTAAATGATTCCAATTAATACAAGGAACATCAACTAAATTATTATTTTTTCCTTGTTTGCTTGATAAACTATCAACTTTTACTATTCTAGTATTTGCGTTAATTTTGTCACCAAGGACACCATTAACAAAAACATAACTAGCCATACAATCACCTCTAATTAGAGTATAGTATGAACATTTTTTCAAAAATCCCAGATTAGTTTTATTTTTTTGCCACAATTACAAGTGTTAAAGGATTAATCATCAATGATTGTGAAAACATTTCATCTTTTAAGATTCCAGCTTCATTATAAATTACTTGATAATAATCTTTTAAATCATAATATGTTGTTTGTTTAGATGGATTAATTAAAATTTTAAATTCTTTATAAGGTGCAATTAAATCTTTATTAATATAATTAACAATCAATCCACCATTATCAATATTAATAAAATTAACAGACTTTGCAATATCGGTCGGATTATCTAATCTTAAAAATGGGAACATTTTACGAATTCTTATCGAATCTCTAACAGTTTTAAACATCCATTTACGGTCAGCAAGAATTGAATAATCGTATTGATTATAACGATCACCTTTATTGTAAGTATTATCTTCACCAAACTTAGATAATCCAACTTCTTGACCCATATGAATAAATGGAACACCAAAACTTAATAAAACGACTTGATTTATTAAAGATACACGTTTTTGTTTTTCACGAGGTGTATCTAATTTATTTAATTCATCAACTTTATCAAAAATAGTTTCATTATCGTGACATTCAATATAGTTAATAGTTTGATTTGCATTTATAAATTTAGGATGATAAAGGTAATTAACAACACTACCTAAGAAGGCATATTTAAAGCCTTCAATGAATTCGATGCCTCCAGTAAAATAACCAACTGAAGGTTGATCAGCAAATGAAGAACCTTTTAAAACATTACGGAATACATCATTAAAGTATCCAACATTAGGTAATTCTTTTGCGTTGTCCATAGTTGCACGCTTTTCACTAGGTAATACAGAAGGCATATTCCAACCTTCTCCGTATATCATAATGTCATTTTTTATTTGACGGCATTCTTTTTCTATTTTATCAATAGTATTTGTATCAATTAAGCCCATTAAATCAAAACGGAATCCATCAAGGTTATAGAAAGAAGCCCAATATTTACAAGAAGAAACAACAAACTTAGAACACATCTTACGTTCAGTTGCAAATTCATTACCACAATATGAACCATTAGAAAGTGTTCCATCAGGATTACGTCTAAAGTAATAATTAGGTGTTAAAATTTCAAATGCACTTTTTTCGCTTGAATACATATGATTATAAACAACGTCCATATTAACTTTAATTCCATTTTCATGAAGTTTATCAATCATTTGTTTTAATTCATTAATACGAGCATATGCATCATCAGGGTCACTACTAAAACTACCTTCAGGTACATTATATTGAACCGGATCATATCCCCAGTTATAACTATCTGAAGGATGTAATTCATCAACAGTTCCAAAATCAAACATAGGTAATACTTGTAAATGAGTAATTTCTAATCTTTTTAGAAGATCTAAACCGACTGAAATACCGTTATTACTTGTTCTACCTTCTTCAATTAAACCTAAAAATTTACCTTTATTAACAACATTAGTATTTTTATATGATGTTAAATCACGAATTGAAGCTTCATAAATAACTGCATCTGTATATTTTTCTAAACGTGGAAGTTTATTTGCTTTAAATTTATAAGTTTTAGTTAAATCTACAACTATTGATTCTTTACCATTTGCTGTACTTGAAACCGCATAAGGGTCAGTTGCGTAACTTTTAACTCCATTAATTACAGTTGCAAATAAATATTTAACTTTTTCGAAGTTACCTTTTAAAGTGATTACAAAGACACCTTTTTCATCACGTTTCATTTCATATTCTTCAATCTTGCGATTGATAATCTTAACAAAAGCTTTACTAGCTAAAGGTGACCATAATTTAAAAGTTGTTTCTTTTTTACTATATGTAAAGCCTAAATCATCACCATCATAATAAAAATTATCATCAATGATATCTAAGTTCATAATAGCGTTTACGTTAACAAAATATTTTTCATTGTTAATTATTAAATAATATTCTCCACCAAATAAGAAAGAAGGAATATAAATTGAATAAGTAACATTTATATCGTCACGTGAAACTTCTTTAAAACCATTAAATTCTACTTGGTCATTGCCACAATAAAGAGCTATTGATGATTCTTCGAGTGGTGAATTAACATCAACAGTAATTTTGATAACATTTAAATTTAAAAATCTTGCATTAACTGACATACTATTCATCTTTACTTAATACTACGGCTATAGCGTAGTCTCCATCATGTGAAATTGAAACTTCATATTGCTTTCCACGAAACATCATAATAGGTGCGTTATTAACATCATAAGTAACAGAAATTTCCTTGAAATTTAAATCTTTAATTGTACCATGATGCGCTTTAACAAAAGCTTCTTTAGTAGCAAAACGTCCTGCTAAAAATTCAGCTTTATTTGTTTTTAATTCATAAAGTTTATATTCTTCAGAACTTAAAATTCTTTTAGCTAAATCATCTTTATTTTCTAATCTAGGAATATAAACAATATCAACACCAATTCCCATAGAAACACCTCATTTCAATTCACTTGTACTATTATAATAACAATAATATAAAAATTAATATAATATAAATTAATTTATATTATCAATCTCATCTTTTAAAACTTTATATCGTGCTGCAGTTCCGTTACCGTCTTTTACAATTAAACCTTCTTCTTTTAAGGCATCAACGATTCTAGCTGCACGATTAAATCCGAATTTAAAATAACGTTGAATTAATGAAACAGAAACTTCATTTTGATGGACTACCCATTCACGGACGTCATCATATAATTCATCGATAGTATCGTTACCACTTTCATCCATATATGATGTTTTCTTACTATCTTCTAAATCTAAGAAATTAGGATGATAATGACACTTATAATTCTCTTTTAAGAAGTTAACAACTTTACGAACTTCACTATTGTCAACAAAAGGTGATTGTAATCTAGTTAATCCCACTCCATTAATTTCAGGTGAATCAACTAATAAGTCGCCGTAACCTAAAAGTTTTTCGGCTCCACCTTCACCTAAAATAGTCATAGAATCTGTTGGAGAAGCAACTCTTAACGCTACTCTTGTTGGTAAATTTGCTTTAATTACACCAGTTATAACATTAACAGAAGGACGTTGAGTAGAAATGACAAGATGAATACCAGCAGCACGACTCTTTTGAGCTAAACGAACAACTGGGACAGAAATATCTTTATAACTATCTACTAAGTCAGCGTATTCATCAATAATAACAACAATAACCGGTAATTCGTCTTTTTGATTTTCTTCACGTACTTGTTTATTGTATTGTTTTAAATTTGATACCCCAGCGAGTTCAAACAATGTATAACGATTTTCCATTTCCATAACTAATTTATTTAATGCATTACGGCATGGAACAATATCTGTAAGAATAGGACACATTAAATGTGGCATTTCTTTATATCTTGACATTTCAACGTGTTTTGGATCAATTAAAACAATCTTACACTCTGATGGCTTTGTCTTCATAATCAAAGACATAATAAGATTATGCACAAAAATTGATTTACCCGAACCAGTTGAGCCTGCTACAAGAAGATGAGGAAAGTCTGTAATATTAACTCCAATTACGTCACCAGCAATGTTTTTACCCAAAGGAATTTTATATTTTTCTTCAGGTTTACCTACATAAGGTTGAAGACATTCTTTTAATGAAACAGTAACTGATTTTTTATTAGGAATTTCAAGTCCAGATACTGACATACCAGCAACAACTTTTTCAAAACGAGCAGAAACACCACCAAGACGAACCGAAACGTCTTCAATATATTTTGATATTGTATTAACTGATACATCTTTATTTGTTTCAATTTCAAATCTTGTGACTGAAGGACCAATTCTAAAACCAGTGACTTTAGCACCGAGTTTTAAGTCGCCAAATATATTATTAATTTTATCTTTTCTAACTGTCGAAGCTTCAAAATTTAATTGAGTAACATGTTCATCTTCATATTCATTTAATAAATCAATAGAAGGATAAACAAAATCATCAACTTCTTCTCCACGACGTTCATTTTGATTTTTTATAATAGGCGCACTATAAGAATGTGAAAAAGTATCATCGATTTTTTCGTGAACAAAATCTTTTTGAAAATATTCTTGTCCTTCATCATTTTCTATAATTGCATCTTCGTATTCATCTTCTTTAAGATAATCTTGCTCTAATTCGTCATTTTCGTGTTCTTCTGTTTTTTCTTGATTTTCAAATAAAGGAATATCATCTTCTATTTTTTCATTATCATTATAATCATTTTCTAATTCGTCATTATATGATAAAGAATCATTACTAGTATCTTCGTGTATATTTTTTATTTCTTCTTCAGATGGTAAGTCTAATATGGGTAAGTCATTATCTTTTTGATCAGATAATGACTCATCCTCGTTTTTTATTTCTTCTGAAGATTGGGGCTTTTTCATACCTTCATGAACAAATACAGCCTTATTAGCTTTAATTGTTGGTTTATGATAAGCACTATTAAGCTCACTTAAATCAGTATCGTCATCAAAATATTTAGCGTCATAACGATCTTCTACTATTTCTTTTTGAGTAGGTGTCTTTTCGTCAATATCTAAGCTTACTTCTTTATCAAGTTCATCTTCACGTGGTTCATATTTTCTAGCTTTTAATTCCTTAAAGAAAGTAACTATATTAATAATAGGATTTTTTAAAGTTAAAACCAAACCAGTAAGTATCAAAATAATATAAATAACAATTGTTCCAGCATATGTAACTGTTGTACATAATAAAGCAGCTAAAGCATAACCAATAAATCCTCCACCACATGCAATAGTAGAACTCCATGATGGAACATTAAACAACGAAACATCGTGATATGCAATATTAAATTCAGACATCATATTAGACAAATTAAGATTTGAGCTATTTGATGATGAAATAGCAAAACCAACAAGTAATAAAATAACACCAATAAATGATGAACCAAATTTTGTTTTAGGAGCTTTTTTAAAAATAATAAAATAAATTCCAGCAATGATAATTAATACAAATGGTAAGAACGAAAATAAACCAAATAAATATGTACTTATGTAGAAGAAAAATTTACCAACTGGTCCACAATTGGTTATACATATAAGTCCAAATAAAGTAAAAATGAGACCAACTAAAATGATTTCAACGTCCTGTCCAGATAATTTCTTATTTTTCTTTTTATTTTCATTTGCCACAAGAATCACACCATTTCTTATTTTTTATTATAACATAATAAACATTATTGAAAATCTCAAAATAATGAAAAAGATATAAAAAAGGTACAAAATACGTTTGTACCTTGAATAATTATTTAACACTATCGATATCAACAATTAATGGTAATATCATTGGATCACGCCCGGTTGTTTTACGAATGTACTTAACAGCTTTATCGTGAACTATTTCTTGAATTTCAGAAACAGTACCATTACGTTCCATAACTTCTTTTGATGCAGTGACTAAATATTCAGCTAATTCTTTAATCAAAGCTTCACTATTTTTAACTAAAACAAATCCACGCATTTGAATATCAGGTCCAGCAATAACAGTCTTTGTTTTAGTTGAAATACTAAGTGCCATACATACAACACCATCTTCAGATAATTTTTGACGGTCATTTAAAACAGTTTCACCAACGTCACCAACACCAATACCATCAACAAGTAAATCACCAGTTGAAATCCATTCCGTGTCTTTTAATAAAGAAGCTTTAACTACATTACGTTTTGTACGCTCATCAAATACTTCTTTAATTTCAATTACCATACCATTATCTAAAACAAATGTATTCAAGTGAGAATAGCCTAATGCACTATTAACTGCAATCATTGCATTTGCAAGTAAATGACGATATTCGCCTTGAATTGGTAAATAATATTTTGGATGTAATATTGAAAGTAATGTACGGATATCATCTTCATGAGCATGCATTGTAGAAATCTCTCTATTTGTAATATAAACAACATTACAACCAGTACGATAAACATCATCAACACAATCAATAGTTACATTTTCAATTCCTTCAATTTCAGGCGCAGCCATAACAAATAAATCTGTTGGTTTAATTTCAATTTTATGATCTTCAAAAGCGCCATTACAAATTGCAGTAATTTGAGTAAATAATGATTTACGGTGACCCATAATAATAATTGCTAAATCTTGATCACGAACTCTAAAGATATCATCAGTTGTAACAATATTAGCCTTATTTAAAACTAATTGACCAACTGAATTTAATGTTTCAACAATAGAATTTGTTTGATCTCCAACAAACATAATCTTACGATTATTAGAGATACACATTTTAATAACTTCACCTAAACGATATATGTCGTAATCGTATAAAGCAAAAAACACACGACCTTGTGCATCAAAAACTTGCTTACCAACAATAGGAGTTAATTTATGAGAAGGAGATGTAAAGCCAGGAGAGTCTGCTCCAACCGATTCACTAAGTAATAATAAAACACCTTTACTAGAAATTTCAGATAACTTAACAATATCTAATTTATATAATGGATTATCACTATTGTATTCAACAATATAATCTGAAGCATAAACAATATAACCTAAATCAGATTCAATAGCGACACCACAAGATCCCATAATTGAATGTGCTGTTTGGAAGAAAATGAATTTACGATTAGCAATAACATTAACAGAATCTTTATTTATTTCAATAAATTTAATATTTGGTTCTAATTTTAAACGAGATAAGTCACGTTTAATAAAAGCAATTGTAATATTTGTTCCATATACTGGGCATGTTAATCCGGCTTTTGTAAATAAGAAGCCAATAGCTCCCATTACATCTTCATGACCGTGAGAAATAATAATTGCTTTAACACGTTCTTTATTTTCACTTAAGAATTTATAATCAGCAATAATAAAGTTTACACCAGGTGTCGATTTATCTGGAAATTTAATACCACATTCTAAAACAAAAATGTCATTATTAATTTCAATACAATATAAGTTTTTACCATACTCATCTAAACCACCAAGAGCATAAAAACGAATAACATCAGACATACAATAACCTCCTTTAAACAATTATGCTATTTATGTTCAACCAAATAGATTATAAATAAAAATTATATAATTTCAACTATTTTCATTAATTTTATTATAGACTATAACCTCTTTGTTTTTCAATATAATAAAACCTAGTCATTTTTTTAGACTAGGTTTATAAATATATTTTATTTTTTTGAATACCATTTAAGTTCTTTTTTAATCTTAAATAAAGATATATTAATGAATAGACCAAAAATAATAATCGCTACAACATAAATTAAAATTGTTAACCAGAAATTAAATGGAATGTATGTCATTTTCGATAACGTTACTACGCTATTTGAAAAAATGCTTGGAATATAACTATTATTAAGATCTTGCATAGCAATTTGTCCTAATACTAAGTTAAAAATAAGTGATATTAAAAGAGGTATAGCAAAATAGAATATAATTGTAGATTTAACTTCTTTTTCTTTATATCCATATACTCTTAATAATATAATTTGATTTTTTTTATAGCGAATTATATGAACAATATCAATAATAGTTGAAACTATAAATGACAATAACGATATACCAGCAAAAATTAAAAATCCAGTATAATTATCTGCGATAGAATTTGTAAAATCATTTCCAGCTCCTTTAATAGGAGAAAACAACAAGAAATAATTGGATTTAGTATATTTTTTAATATTCTTGTAATCGGATTTAATAAATGAATATCCTTTTGAATTATTTTTCATTTCTTTAAGATTATTTAAATAATTTTGAGTGCAAACTATATCACCATCAATATTAGTATCATCGAAAACGCCAACTATTTTAAACTCATCACTTAAAATATCGAAATTCATTTCACCATATATATATTTATAATTAACATATTCTTTTATCTTACTCATATAATCTACACCAATGATTTTGTTAATGTAGTCTTCATCTACTTCATAAGATATTTTTTGTAAATAATTTAATGAAATTATAAATTCATTATCGTTTTGTGGTAACGAACCTCCAACAAGTGATATGTCTTCATTATTATATGCAACAAATGAACTTGGAATATTATTACGGCCTTCATAATATTTGCAATAAAGAGAAAATGGGTTACTTGAAATACTATTACAATATGATGCATTTTGATCTCTAATTATAAATAATGGAAAATTTATAGGTTCATTATCTACAATACCAACAACTTTATATTCAATATTTTTATTAAAAATTCTTAAATTTTCATTAATACAAAAAGAATCACTAATTGTAAATTCTTCAAATTCATTTATTGATTTTTTAGGCATTAATATTTGATAAACAGCATAATTTATTAGAATTTCATTTGTTGTTTGGGGAATTCTTCCTGCTGATATATTTTCATTTCCATTCAAATAATGATATAGGTATAGATTTCTTTTTCCATTCTCACTAAATTGACTATATTCAAAACTATCAAATGTGCTTAAGCAATTAGCAGGTTTATAATATAGAGTATTTTCAAATTCATCATTTATATCATAAGGATTATATAAAACATAAGATTCTTCATTTAGTTCTTGTCCATAAATAACTTCTGAATTGCTTATTAAATAATAATCATCTTCATATTGATCTAAAATTTTACAAGCGATTTTTGCACTATTACAAGTAATAACACTTAAAGGAATAGTAGCAATTAACATTGTAAGGACAAAAAAGATTGTATTAATAATAAGTGTACCAAAACGTCTTTTAAATAATGCTTTATAACAATTTTTTATCTTCTTAACAAATTTACTCTTTGTTGCAATAGATAATTTTTTGTTATTTTCTTTTAACACTAAATCTTTATTTTCATAATGTTCTAAATCAATAACTTTATCACTATATTTAGTACAATTATCGTAATCGTGAGAAACTAATAAAATAAGTTTTTCTTTTGATATATCTTGTAATAACGTAAATATATTTTCGCTATTTTCTTCATCTAAATTACCAGTAACTTCATCACATAAAATAATAGGTGTATTTCTTAATAAAGAAATAGCTAAACAAAGTTTTTGACGTTCGCCACCAGATAAAGTTTTTACTTTGTTATTAACGTCAATATTTAATTTTACTTTTATTAAAGCATCGTTAATATTTTCAGTAGAAATTTCCAAATTAGAACAACCAATATTAATATTTTCTAATACTGATAAATTATCAATCAAAAATGTTTCTTGGAAACAATAAGAAATATAATTTGTTCTAAAGTAATCTAATTCCTCGGTATTAAGATTTTGAACTAATATATTATCAATAATTAATGATCCTTTATAATCAAAATCCTTTAAACCTAAAATATTTAATAAAGTTGTTTTACCACAGCCACTTTCACCAACAAGAGCAATAAAGCCTTTATTTTCAAATGATATATTAAAGTTTTCAAAAACTTCTACATCCTCATCTAAAGAAGAATATTTCTTCTCCTCTATTAATAAATTAATCAAGTTCATAAACTTTCCCTTTCTTAAAATAGAAATATGAAATAATAAAATCTAAAATGATAAT
>CAVJPS010000006.1:25562-27643 GCA_963651465.1 bacterium | reverse complement strand
ATTGTAAGATTTAATAACAATGTGCCAACTGGACTTAATTTCAGAAACGCATAATTAACTATATTTAAATTATTATTTATAATCACATTGAATATAGAAATAAAACCAATTGTAACTAATGTATTAATTATTGCAAGAATCACATTTGTAATAACAAAGAATAATATCTGTTTTTTACTTAAATCTTTATAATTAAATCCCATATTCAGCAATAATAAGTTATTACTTTTTTGTGATTCATTAAAATGTTTTATTACTTTTAAATTAAAGAAAATGACTAAAATCATAAGTCCAAAACCTATAAGTAAATAAATCCAATAAAACGATGCACAAATTAAGCTATATTGAGAAGTTAAAATATTTAAATTAGAATCATCAAAAGAATAATAAAGTAATTTGGAAGTTTTGACTTCATTAACCAAAATATAATTATAATTTAAATAATGATCATATTTATAAAATATATCACTATATAAATTTTCATTTACGAATATATAACTTTGATAACTAGAATCAGTTATTCCACTTATTATTAATTCTTTATCTAAATAATATTTTGAATCTTCAACACTACTAGATTTAAAAACGTATTTAATATTAATAGTCTTACCTATATAATCTTCGTAAGTTTCATCATCTTTTAATTTAATTATATTTTTAGTTATAGTTACTTCATTTTCGTTATTAGGAAAATTACCATATAACAAATCTTCACAGTAATTATCTGTTAAAGTTACATTTGTATCATCATTCGAAAAATCTACGTTTATACAACTATTAATTTTTTTTAGATCTTTGTTATAATCTTTAACATAAATATATTCAGTGTTTAAAACTCTTTTATATATTCCCACACATTCATAGCCTTCAACAATATTATTAATTGTACTCAATCTATATCTATAATTACCATTAATTCTAAAGTATAAAGTATCAGACATAATAAATTGATTAGAGCATGTAGGCAGTGAACCAAATATGATTTCTTCATCAATATTATTTGTATCACTATAGGAAATAATTTTTTCTTCATATCCTAATATATTATCAGTATCGAAACATTTAAAATAATTACAATCGTATTTATCTAATTCATAAATAATATTTGGGGTAATAAATGAAGGTGACTCATTAATATTTTCCAAATAATTAACAATAAAATAATCATTAATATTATTTTTATTTTTCATTACTTCACTTTTATAATTAAAGAAACCTAAACTAAAGAAAAATATAACTAAAGAACTTAAAAATACATTACATAAATTACTAATCAAATATGATTTTATACCATTTTTGAAAAATACCTTTTTCATGTTTGGTCTATTTCTAGTTAATATTACATTTGATTTATATGTAATATCGATATTATTCACACTATCTTTTACAATATTTAATTGTTTTCCTTGAATTCTATAAATAGTATCACAATATTGTTCACAGCGTTTAATATCGTGTGAAATAATAAAAACTAATCTTTTACTTGATTCTTCTTTTAATAATTCAAATATTTTAATTGCGTTATTTCTATCTTGACTAGAAGTGGGTTCATCAACTATTAAACATTTTTTATCTTCTAGTATAGCTTTACATATAGCTACTCTTTGCTTTTGACCACCAGATAATTCTTTACATTTACGGGTTAGTAATTTATCAATATTTAACTTCTTAACAATATAATAAAATCTATCACTTTGATCATAATCTTTATTTTCAATTAAAGAGCATAAAAAATTTTTAACTGTCATAAAATCAAAGCAAAGATGAGCTTGGAAAACGATTGAAATATCATTAAACAAAACATTATTAAAATCATCTTCAATATAATCTTTAATATTCTTATTATCTATATAAACATTACCTTCATAATTAGTATCACGACGTAGCATTATATTTAATAAAGTAGATTTACCACATCCACTTTCACCAGTAAGTGCGTAAAATCCATAGTCGGAAGTTTCAAAATTTATATTGCTGTAAAGGATTTTTTCACCAAATTTTTTACCAAGATTTTCAATTTTTAATTTCATCTATAATTCTCCTATAGGGTATTGACAGCCCTATATATATATATAATATTC
>CAVJPS010000006.1:0-25552 GCA_963651465.1 bacterium | reverse complement strand
ATCCTGTATCTAGCGAACAAACTATAACAATTTCTTCATCGTTTGGTGCAAAAGTAAGTGGTGAAATAAGCGGAAGTCAAGATAAAGGAGTTAATGGTAGCCTTAAATTTGAATTATCAGGTTCAACTAGTACTGCAATAACTACTTCAAATCCTAAAATAAGTAATTCGTTTGAATCAGATGATACACAAACCGATGGGGTATATTTTAAATTTAACTATAGTAAAACTTCTGAGGACGATTTTACATTAAACACAGGAGTTCTATTTGAATTAGAAAAACCAACTATGGAAAATTGGGTTAGAATTGAAAATGCTTTTAATTTTGAATTTTCTTATGCAATTGAAACCGGAACATGGTATTTTAATAAACATAATTTAGGAGGATTAGATTATAAACAATCAGATATCCAAACATATAGTTGGTATTACAAAGGTTAATAATGTATTTAAACAAAAAAAATAGAAGAGGCTTACTTAGCCTCTTCTTTTGTTTCTTTATTATCTTTTTTCTCTTCTTTAGCTGGTTTTGGTTCAAACTCTTTATGAGATAAATTGATACGTCCTTTTTCGTCGATTTCTGTAACAACTACTTTAAATTTTTGACCAATCTTAACTACATCTTGAGGATGTTCAACTCTTGTCCATGCAAGTTTTGAAACATGACATAAGCCATCAACATCACCAAATAAGTTTACAAAGCAACCGAATGATTCAATACGAACAACAGTTCCTTCATAGATTTCACCAACTTTAGCTTCACGAACGATATCTTCAATCATCTTAGTAGCTTTTTCAATTGGTTCTTTATCCATATGGTAAATCATGATACGGCCATCTTGTTCAATGTCAATCTTAACATTATCACATTTAGCAATAATATCATTGATGACTTTACCACCTTGACCAATAACATCACGAATTTTTTCAACATCAATCTTTATTTGTTTTAACTTAGGTGCATATTTGCCAACTTCTGGACGTGGTCCTGGAATAGCTTTTAACATAACATCTAAGATCTTTGCACGAGCACCATGAGCTTGTGCTAAAGCTTCACGTAAAATTTCTTTTGTAACGCCTTTAATCTTGATATCCATTTGTAATGCAGTAATACCATTTGGAGTACCAGCACACTTAAAGTCCATATCACCAAAGTGATCTTCCATACCTTGAATATCAGTTAAAATTGTATATGGATGTTTACCATCAAGTGGTCCACTTGTAATAAGACCCATAGCAATACCAGATACTGGAGCTTTTAAAGGAACACCAGCAGCCATTAATGCCATACATGATGCACAAATAGAAGCTTGAGATGAAGAACCATTTGATTCAACAACTTCAGCAACACAACGAATTGTATAAGGGAATTCTTCTTCAGATGGGATAACATAAGATAATGCTCTTTCACCTAAAGCACCGTGACCGATTTCACGACGTCCTGGTGTACCCATACGGCCAATTTCACCAACTGAGTAAGGTGGGAAATTATAGTGGTGCATCCAACGTTTGCTATCTTCTTCTGATAAGTTATCAATTAATTGAGCATCAGCAAGAGATGCAAGTGTACAAGTTGAAATAACTTGTGTTTGACCACGTGTAAACATAGCACTACCATGGACACGAGGTAATAAATCGACTTGAGCATCAAGTGGACGAATTTCGTCAACTTTACGACCGTCAGGTCTAACTTTATCTTCTGTAATTAAACGTCTAACTTCATTTGCAACTAATCTTTCAAGCATATCGTTAACTTGAAGCATTGTATATTTGAAATCTTTTTCATTTTCATATTCTTTAGCTTCGTATTTATCGATAACTTCTTTTTTAATTGCGTCAATAGCAGCAGCACGTTCTAATTTATCAACGATAGAAACTGATTTGATAATTCTTGCTTCAGCTTGAGCACGGATATCTTCTTCAATTTCTTTTGAAATTTCGTATAAACTTACTTCACGTTTAGCTTTACCGATTTCTTTTGCAATTTCCTTTTGGAAAACACATAATTTCTTAATTGCTTCATGACCGAACATTAAAGCGTCTAACATTTCTTCTTCAGAAACTTCAGCAGCTCCAGCTTCAACCATGTTAATAGCTTCATAAGAACCAGCAACAGCTAAGTTAATATCAGATTTTGCTTTTTCTTCAACGCTTGGGTTGATAATTAATTTTCCATCAACACGTCCAACATAAACACCTGCGATAGGACCATCGAATGGAATATCTGAAATACATAATGCAAGTGAAGAACCAAACATTGCAGTCATTTCAGGAGTGCAATCTTGATCTACAGACATAACTGTATTTACGATTTGGACTTCATTACGGAATCCTTCTGAGAACATAGGTCTAATTGGTCTATCAATTAAACGTGCAGTTAAGGTCGCATGTTCTCCTGGACGACCTTCTCTTCTTAAAAAGCTTCCTGGGATTTTACCAACAGCGTATTGTTTTTCTTCATATCCAACTGTAAGTGGGAAGAAATCGCCTTCTTTTGGTTCATCAGAAGCACAAACTGTGGATAAAACTACGGTATCATTCAAGCGTACTAATACAGCGCCATCTGCTTGTTTAGCAATTTCGCCTGATTCAACGATCAGTTTTTTTCCTTCGAATTCGAGTTCAAATACTCTCTTTGCCATATATTTTCTCCTTTTATTTAACGTCAAAAGTATAACATACTTTTTAGAAATACTTAATAATAAATATTAAAATGTTTAAAAATAAAGAAAAAATCACCTAATAAAGGTGATTTTAATCTTAAAATTACTTTCTAATTCCTAAAGCTTGAATTAATTTAACATAAGCTTCGTGATCTTTACCATCTAAGTAATCAAGTAAAGAACGGCGTTGACCAACTAAGATCATTAAGCTACGACGTGAAGAATTGTCGTGGATATGATACTTTAAGTGAGCTGTTAAATTTTTGATTTCAGCTGTTAAGATAGCAACTTGAACTTCAGTTGAACCTGTGTCTTTTTCATTCTTACCGAATTTTTTGACTAATTCAGCTTTTTCAGTTTTTGTTAAAGCCATTTTCTTTATCCTCCTATTTAATTTCTTAACTTAATCCTAGTGAAACGTCGGAGTCGTCGTTAGACCAAGAATAAGTCGCAAGTAAATATTAACATATTTATAAATAATTGCAATATATTTTTATAAATAATTGCCAATATTTTTTTGTTTAATGTATTTGTATAAGTAAAATAATAAAAAGTACGATATTATCGCACTTTTTCTAAATAAGTGATTGTTTCTTTAACGTTTTTTTCTAATTCTTTTTTAAGTTCATCAAAAGTATTAAATTTCTTTTCTTCTCTTAAAAATGAAATAAAATATACTTCAACATTCTTTTCATATATATTTTCATTAAAATCAATAATATGAACTTCTATTATAGATTCTTTTAATTCTTTAATAGTAGGATGTTTTCCTATATTAATCATTGCTTTATAAAAGGTATTATCAATTTTAACTTTACCGATATAAACACCATCTTTTGGTAAAAAATAATTATCGATAGGAATAATATTTGCAGTTGGAAAACCGATTGTTCTTCCATTTTGGTAACCTTTAGTAACGTTACCATTTATTTTATAAAAACGACCTAATAAAGTATTAACTTCGCTTATATTACCATTTTCTAAATCTTTAATAATTTGAGTAGTTGATACTTTTTGATTGTTTATTTCTACTTTAGGAGCCACTTCAATATTAAAATATTCCTTTAATAATGAAATATTACCTTTTGCGTCTTTTCCAAAGCTATAATCATCTCCAACTACAATCTTGTAAGGATTTAAAACTTTTAAAAAATTATTAATAAACGAAATAGCAGATATTGATGCAAATTCTAATGTGAATCCTTTTATTAATACTATATCAATATCTAAATTATTAAATAATTCTAATCTTTCATTAACAGGAGTAACTAATTTATCTTCACGTTTCAGGAATAGTGATTTAGGGCTATTCTTGAATGTTAAAACAGCAATTTTTTTATTTTCTTTCTTTGCTAATTTAAAAAGTTCTTGGTGACCTATATGAACTCCATCAAACATACCAAGACATAAAACATAATCATTTGATAATGTATAATCTTTATTAATATCTAAATCTATTATTTCCATATTAAAACAAACCTCTTGTTACTTTATATACATCATTGTGGTCACGTTCAATAATACAAATTGGATTATGCTTTTTATCACAAATAAAAACTTTATCTTTCAAATCTTTAAAAACTAAATGTTTGCCATTTTTTAAATCAAGTGCCGTTTTATCATCTACTTCTAAAGTAGGTAAAGAAGAACTTAATGCATCATATATTGAAATTAAATCATCACTACATACTTCTTCTAATTTCTTACTATCTTCAATTTTAAAATTACCTACTCTTGTTCTTTTTAATTTAGTTAAATGACCTACTGTACCTAGCTTTGAGGCAATATCGTGACCTAAAGAACGAATATAAGTTCCTTTTGAACACGTTACTCTAAAACATATAGAAGTATCATCGTATCCTAATAAAGCTAAATCACTGATTATAATTTTACGACTTGGTAAAGTAATATCAGTATTTCCTTCTCTAGCGTAATCACATAATCTTTTTCCATCTTTTTTTATAGCACTATATAAAGGAACAGTTTGTTCTATTTCTCCTATAAAAGATTTAAAAACATCCCATATAATATATTGATCAATATATGGAACTTCTTTTTCTTCAATTATATTTCCGTCTTTATCTAATGAATCAGTTGCAATACCTAATTTTAAAGTAGCAACATAAGTTTTTTCTTGTTCTTCTAAAAATTGACCACATTTAGTTCCTTTATTAACTGTACAAACCATTAAGCCATCTGCAAAAGGGTCAAGGGTACCAGTATGACCTATCTTTTTAGTATTTAATATTTTACAAAGTCTATTAACAACATCACGAGATGTCATATTAACTTCTTTATTTATTAACAAAATACCTTGCATATCGATTCACCCTAATTTCCTTATATATTATAATATAAAATGTAATGATTTTAAAGAATACAACACTAAAGGAGATTTATATTATGGAACTACCAGACAATATTAAAATTAAAATTGTTAATACTAAAAAAGAAGCCTTAGAAATGGTTTCAATTCGTTATAAAACTTTTGTTAAAAATATGAACATTGAATTTTTAGATGAGTTTGACGGAAGTGATTATGATGCTACTAATTTTCTTTTATATGTTGATGAAGTAGCAGTAGGTACTATTAGATATGTTAAAGAGGATAATAATGTTTTCCGTTTAGGAAGATTTGTTGTTTTACCTGAATTTCGTAAAGGAGGACTAGGTTCTACTTTATTTAAATATGTTGAAAATTACATAAAAGAAAATATGCCAGTCAGTAAAATTTACTTCCATGGCATGGCATATTTAAAAGATTTTTATATTAAGTTAGGTTACGAAGCAATTGGTGATAAATTCTTAGAAGAAAATATCCCTCATATTTACTTTCAAAAAATCTTTTAATAATCTAATAAAAATAATAAAAATAGTGTCGTCTTAATAAAGCGACACTATTTATTTTGTTTCCTATTTTTTAAGAATTGAATCTAATTCTTCTTGTTCTTTACGTAATGATTCTTCAAGCTTTTGAGCTCTATCAAAAGAATCATCAATATAGAAACTAATTTCTGGAGTTTTATGAATATCTAAACATTTAGAAAGTTCTTTTCGAATAAAGCCTTTTGCACTATTTAGTTCTTCTAATCTTTTACTAGGTTCTCCACCTTTTTTACCTAAAAAAGATACATATACTTTAGCATAACTAAAGTCACTACTAACATCACAACCTGTTACAGTAATAAATCCTAAATTAGGATTTTTTACTTTAAACATAATGATGTCAGAAATGTTCTTCATAATAATAGATGAAACACGTTCTGTTTTATTAGCCATTAAAATCACCTACTTATTTTTTTACTTCAATCATTTCGTAACCTTCAATAATGTCACCTTCGTGTTCATCATTAAAGTTTTCAATCATTAAACCACATTCAAAACCAGTATTAACTTCTTTAACGTCAGCTTGGAATCTCTTTAATGAACTTAGTGTTCCTTCGTAAACAACAATTCCGTCTCTTAATAAACGAACAGTTTGTTTTTGTTTAATTGAACCATTGATAACCATACAACCAGCAATAGTACCAACTTTACCAACTTTAAATAATTGACGAACTTCAGCTTGACCAGTTACTTTTTCGACTAATTCAGGTTTTAACATACCTTTAATAGCTGATTCCATTTCTTCAATTAAAGCATAGATAATACGGTGTAAACGAATTTCAACACCATTTTCTTCAGCCTTAGCACGAACTGTAGCATCAGGACGGACATTGAAACCATAAATAATAGCATTACTAGCAGTAGCAAGTAAGACGTCACTTTCAGTAATAGCACCTGCCGTTGCACGAATAATATTAATTTTAACTTCTTCATTATTTAATTTTTCTAAAGAAGCTTTAATTGCTTCAGCAGAACCTTGAACGTCTGTACGAACAATAACATTAACTTGTTGCATTTGACCTTCATGGATTTTACTATATAACTCATTAAGTGTTGTAGGAGCATTATTTGCACCACGTTCTGATTGAGTCTTTGCTTCTTTACGTTTTTCAGCAATTTCACGAGCTTGTTTTTCTGTTGGGAATGCCATAAAATGATCGCCAGCAGCAGGAACTTCACTTAAACCAATAATGGATACTGGCGTTGAAGGTAAAGCTTCTTTTAATACTTGTTTATATTCATTAGTCATTCTTCTTACACGACCATAAGAAGCACCAACGACAACATAGTCACTAGAATTTAAAGTACCATTTTGAACTAAAATATTAGCTTTAGGTCCTTCACCTTTATCTAAGAAAGCCTCTAAAACAGTACCATAAGCATAACGTGATGGGTTTGCTTTTAATTCTTGCATTTCAGAAACAAGAAGAATGTTTTCTAATAATTTATCAACACCAAGTCCTTGTTTTGCAGAAATTTCACAGAAGATAGTGTCGCCACCCCATTCTTCTGGAACAATCTCTAAAGCCATTAATTCTTGTTTAACACGATCAACATTTGCTGTTGGTTTATCAATTTTATTAACAGCTACAATAATTGGAACATTAGCAGCACGTGCGTGGTCAATTGCTTCACGAGTTTGAGGCATAACACCATCATCAGCTGCAACAACAATAATAACAATATCAGTAACACTTGCACCACGGCTTCTCATTGCTGTAAATGCTTCATGTCCTGGAGTATCAATAAAAGTAATTTTCTTACCTTTAATTTCTTTTTGATAAGCACCAATTGCTTGAGTAATAGCACCGGCTTCAGTTGATACAATATTTGATTTACGAATTGTATCAATTAAAGTTGTTTTACCATGGTCAACATGTCCCATAATAGTAACAACAGCTGGTCTTTCAACAAGCGAAGTAGGATCATCAACTATTTCTAAATCTTCAAAGTTTTCTTCAAGAACAACTTTTTCTTTTTTAAAGTCATAACCATACTCTAAACAGAGTTCTCCAATGATATCATCTGTTAAAGTAGTATTAATTGACATCATAACCCCTTGCATTAACATCTTCTTAATAATATCAGTAGCGTTAATGCCTAATTCTTTAGCAAATTCACCAACAGTAATATCGCCGGTGTATGTAAAGACTCCCCCATTAATTTTAGTTGCAGGTTCCTTGTTTGAGCGGTTATTTTGCGGTACATTAGCAACACGATTATTTATTTTCTTGTTGTTTTTATTTTGTGCCATTATAATCACCATCCTTTAATAATTCTTGAACCTTTACGATAAGGTTTGGTTCAGTTAAACCTAAGACTGAAACATTACCTAATCCAAGATATAATTTAAAATCATTTTTCGATGCAAAGACAACATATTCTTTATTGTAATAAGTACATTTATCTTTCCATCTTTTTTTAGTATTGTCACTTGCGTCATTAGCAACAAATATAAGTATAGGTTTAGATTTAGCAAGTAAAGGTAAATTAGATTCTCCTAAGACAATCTTACCACCTCTACGTGCTAGACCTAATAGTTGTAAAATTTTATTATCCATTAATGATACGAAGTATTTCCTCGTAAACACTATCTGGAATTGAAGTTTCTAAAGCACGACCTAAAGAGTTCTTCTTTTTAGCAACTTCAAGCGCCTCAAGTGATTTTTTAATATAAGCACCATGACCATTAACTTTACCAGTTGTATCAACTAATAAATTACCTTCTTTGTCTTTTACAACACGTAATAAATCTTTTTTAGGACACATTTCGTTTGTTGCGACACAACGACGCATTGGAATCTTTTTATTTGTCATAGTCTTTCACTTCCTTTTTTCGACTTTTAATTAGTCTTCATCGTAGTATGAATCGAATTCATCGTAATCGATATCTTCATCATATTTACTGACTTCTTCCTCTTCTTCAGCTTCCATTTGATCAAGCTCTTCTTGAGTATAGATGTTCATATATGTTGATTTATCAACTACTGGTTTTACTTCATCCTCTTCTTCTTTATCTTCGTCATTACCTTTTTTGAAATTGCGTTTTCTATTTAAGTAATTTGCTTTGTTTTCTTGACGTTTCTTTTCTTCTTCAAGACCTTTTTCTAAGAAATCAAGAGAAATGTTTGTTTTAACATGAACTGTTTTGTTTTCTTCAACAACTGGAGTTTCAACAGTTGAATTTTCTTCAACGTCTTTTTCAACTTCGTCGTTTTCAAAGAAATCAGCTACATCTACAACTGGTAATACGTCTTCTTCGTCTTCTACTTCAAAAGTAGCTTCAGGTTCAACGTATTCTTGATAATTACTAACACGTTCAGCACGAGCAGCTTCAGCTTTAATTTGTTCAATTGTTTTAAAGTTGATACCTTCTTTTAATGCTTGGTCAGTTTCTTTAATATCAATATTCCAGTGAGTTAAAGCAACAGCTAAACGAGCATTAACACCTTTCTTACCAATTGCAAGTGATAATTGTTCGTTTTCTACAACAGCAACAGCTTTCTTATTACCTTCTTCGTTACTTAAGATAGCAACACCAATAACGTTAGCAGGCTTTAATGATTCAGCAATATATAAAGCTGGGTTTTCAAAATATTGAACAACATCAATCTTTTCTTTTTCTTTAACGTTTCCAAGATTATTACAAATACTTTGAATACGAGCACCACCTTGACCAATACATGCACCGATTGGATCAACAGCAGGATCTGTTGTATATACAGCAACTTTAGAACGGTCACCAGCTTCACGAGCAATATCTTTAATTACAACTGTACCTTCAAAAATTTCGTGGATTTCACGTTCAAATAAACGTTTTAAGAAGCCTGGATCAGTACGAGAAATACTAATTTGTGCTCCTTTAGTTGTTGAATTAATTTCAGTAACATAAACCGAAATAGCATCACCAGGTTTGAATGTTTCACCTTTAATTTTTTGTTTATCTGGTAGATATACACTTGTACGTCCAAAGTTAATAAATGTTGAGCGTTCATCTACTTTTTCAACAATACCAGAGATGATTTCACCTTTCTTATCTTTAAATGCTTCATAAATAGCAGCCTTTTCAGCTTCAGATAATTTTTGCTTTAAAACTGATTTAATGTTTTGAGCAGTTAATTTTGTAAGTTCATCAGAAGGAACTTCAATTTCAAAATCATCGCCAACTTGATAAACTAAACCATTTGGATTTAATTCTGGATTTTGTGTTTCTTCTAAAGCAATTTCCATGAAGTCATCTTGAATATCATCATCAGATGCAACAACTTTTTTAATTTGTACCATACGGATTGTAGCTTTCTTAGGGTCAATATCAACTCTAACACGAGCTTCATCCATACCATCAGTTTGACCTAATTGTTTTGTAAAACCTTTTTCCATAGCTTCTTTTAAAGCTTGTAAAACTGTTTCTTTAGCAATTCCTTTTTCTTTTTCAAATTCGTTTAGGGCTTTAATAAATAATTTTGCGTCAATCATATAACTTTACTCCTCTTTTAAAATTTTATAGCCAAACGAGCTCTATCAATATCGCTCAATAATAATTCTGCTTTCTTAAGTCTTGCTTTTTCGCGATACTGTAAGATAGCTTTGTCACTAGTTACTTCTAATAAGTCACCTTCCAAATCGTTTAATCCTTTAAACGGATGAGATAAATGGACGTGAACATAATCACCAACATGTTCATTTAATTCACATAATTCAATTGGACGTTCAGCACCAGGTGATGAAACATCAAGAGTATAACTCATACTAATAAAGTCTTCTTTATCTAAAACTTCATTATAAAGCTCAGAAATTTTAACAATTGTGTCAAAATCAATCTTTCCTTGCTTACGATCAACATATAAACGTAATACATATTCTTTACCTTCTTTAGTAAAAGTAACGCCATAAAGTTTACAGTCTAATTGTTCGATAATTGGGGCTACTAATTCTTTTGCTTTTTCAATGATTTCCAACCTAAAAAACCTCCTATTCAATAGAAAGAGTGAGGTTACCCTCACTCAAATAGACAAACATGTTAACTTAATAACAACAATATAATAACAAAATTATATATTTTAATCAAGTGTTTATTATTTATAATAAATGAATATTTATTTCTTTTAATTTTTTAATCTCTTCTTGATTCCAAAGTGAAGCTTGAACCTCTCCGATATGAGCTTTACGTAAGAAAAACATACATAAGCGGGATTGACCAATACCACCACCAATTGAAAGTGGTAATGTATTTTTCATAATACCTTTACAGAATTCATTATTTATTTTATCTTCTTCCCCACGAGCTTTTAATTGTAAGGGTAAAGATTTATTATCGACTCTTATACCCATTGAAGATAATTCTAATCCCATATGGTATAAATCATACCAAACTAAGATATCACCATTTAAATTCCAATCATCGTAGTCAGCAGCTCTACCATCATGAGTTTTACCATCTTTAAGTGGCCAACCAATTTGATAAATAAATACAGCTTTCTTTTCTTTACTAATTAAATCTTCTCTTTCTTTACGAGTTTTTTTAGGCCATCTTTCTTCAAGTTCGGATGTTGAAACAAAAGAAATTTCATCAGGAAGAACAGGTACAAACTCTTTATACTTAGCGTAAACTTTACGTTCAACTTCTTTTAAAGAATCGTAAATAATACGAACTGTATCAAATAAATAATCTAAAGTTCTATCTTTTTTAATAATAACTTTTTCCCAGTCCCATTGGTCAACATAAGCACTATGAATGAAATCTAATTCTTCATCTCTTCTAATAGCGTTCATATCTGTATATAAACCATATCCTGGCTCAAAGTTGTATTTCCCCAATGCCATACGTTTCCATTTAGCAAGAGATTGAACAATTTCTGCATTTATACCAACAGAAGGAACATCAAAAGAAACAGGACGTTCAACACCATTTAAGTTATCATTCAGTCCAGTTGTAGGATCAATAAATAAAGGAGCTGTAACTCTAGTTAATTTCATTGCTTCTGTGAATGATTTTTGAAATTCATCCTTAACAAATTTAATAGCTTTTTGAGTTTCAAAAAGATCAAGAATTGAATTATATTCTAAATCATAAATTGATTTACGCATATTAACACCTTCTAACATAAGAAATTTGTTTCATTATATGAAAAATATTTTCAAAATACAATATATTTATAAAAGGTAAATAAAAACATCCTCCAAAGGAGGATGTAATAATTGGGTTAAGTTTTACTTTTGTTTATTAATAGTTGTGGATTTTTATATCGTGGATTTTTTTGAAATTGGAATACTGTGGAAATTGGTTTATAAAATCTCGTTGATATTTAATAAATAGTTTGCGAATACGTCAGCAACTTTTAATAAGAATTTTAACATAGTTAACTACCTCCTTAAAAATTGACAAAGACTTCAAATGTTATTTGGTACTCTTTGGAGTTTTATAGACTTTAATTTGTCTTTTTTTACTATAAACAAAAGTAAACTACATGCTAACTTTTCAGTCAGCAAATTGAATTATAGACTTTTTATTATAAATGTCAACAATTATTTTAAAATTTTTTTTGAAAGCATTTTCAAGACAATTTTTCACTAATTTTTATGTCTAAAATTAATTAAAAATGCATATTACTCTTTAAATATAGTATCAAAATGATATAATAAAAAACTGGATTTTATAGAGAGGTTTAATATGGAACAAACACTTAAAAAATCAGAAATGGATTTAACAACTGGTAATTTATTTTTTAAAATACCTTTATTTGTTTTACCACTTATGATGACTACTATTTTTCAATTATTATACACTACTATTGATTTATGGACAGTTTCAACATTTGGTGGTGGGGCATTATCAATGACTGCTGTTGGATCTAACGGTCATTTAATTAATCTTATTATTACTGTATTAGTATCTCTTGCAACAGGTGCAAACGTTACTATTTCTATTGCTAAAGGTAAAAACGATAAAGAAAAAGCTACTCGAATTTTACATACTTCATTAATTATTTCTACACTAGGTGGCATTATCTTTGCATTATTTGGTTTCTTTATGTCTCCTATTTTTCTGAATTGGATGTCAACTCCAGCAAGTATTATTGATAAAGCAACTTCATACTTACAAATTTATTTTTTAGGTGTTCCTTTTTTAATGATATATAATTTTGGTTCTCAAATGTTACGCGCCTTAGGAGATTCCCGTCGTCCATTATATATTCTTATAATATCAGGATTAGTAAATGTCGGTTTTGACTTATTATTTGTAATTAAATTTAAAATGGACGTTAAAGGAGTTGCTTATGCAACTATAATTAGTGAAGGTGTTTCAGCCTTATTAACTATCTTATGGTTAGCGTTAAACAAAAAAGGATTTGTTAAATTTAGTTTTAAAAATCTAAAATTCTCAAAGCAAGAGTTTATTGAAATCCTAAGGGTTGGTATTCCAGCTGGATTACAAGGATTAGCATTTTCTATTCCTAATGTATTAATTCAATCTTCTTTATATACAATTACTGATTATTCTATTAATGGTATTGCTATTAGCCAAAACGAAATTATTTCAGGAGCTAGTGCAAGTGGTCAAATTGAAAACTATATTTTTGCAATGCTAGATGCTTTTGCGATTGGTTTAATATCTTTTACAGGCCAGAACTATGGTGCTAATAAAAAAATTAACATGCGCAAATGTTATTGGTATTCAGTAATATGGATGTCGATATTTTGGTTAATTTGTTTGTTAATATCATTATTTGCATATAAAACATTATTATCTATATTTATTAAGCCAACTGATGAATTAAATATTGAAAATGCTATAGCGGCTGGAAAAGAAAAATTATATTTACTCGCTATTACATATATATTAGATGGAATAATGGATATTAATTCTTCTTATTTAAGAGGTATGAAAATATCTACTCCTCCTGCTATTATTACTATGCTAGGTTGTACTGGTACTCGCATTTTATTTATATTTACATTATTTACTATGCCTACTTTTCATACTATATTCTGGTTATATGCTGCGTTTCCAATAAGTTGGATAATAGTAAATGTCGTTTATTTATTTGTCGTACCTTATTATGAAAAGAAAATATTTAAAAATATAGATTCAAATCTACAATTAATAGAAACACAACAATAAAAGTAACGATTAATTCGTTACTTTTTTACTTTAAATAAATACTTGCTTTTCAGGCAGAAATTAAAAGCCTTGAAATACATCCAAGGCTTTTATCAATAATATTATAAAGTTCTAATACTTTCTACTGGAGGTTTCTTAGCTGCTTTTATAACAGGAATAATTGTTCCTACGAAGACAATTAATAATGCTCCACCTAAAATCATTGCAATATTAATTATACCAAAGTCAAGCATTGCAAGTCCGACACTTTGTACCATATAGTTATTGAGGTACATACTAATGCCAATTGAAGACGCAATTGCTATTACAGAACATATTATGCCAATAATACCTGATTCAGTAAAGAAGATTTTAAATAAGTCACTACCTCTAGCACCAACCGCACGTAAGATACCAATTTCACGAATCTTATTATTAATTGATGTTGAGATAAAGTTAAATAGCATTAAGGCTGCAAATACACCAAATACTATTCCAATAATTAAGAATACTTTCTTTAAGACACTAATTAGATCAAGAAACATGATAATATTCATATATATATCATTTGAAAATTCATATTTATAATAATTACCTACAGTACGTAATACGTCTATTTGTTCTTTAGTATATGTAGATTTTGAAATAGCACCAGTAAAACGTGCATCACCAGATGCTTTATATTCAGTAGATGTTACAGTATACCATTTATTATATTCCAGTGTACCATTTGTTTTAATAAAGTTTTTAGTAACAATATTACCACTACTATAATTACCATATTCGTAGAAGCCAACTACATTTAATGTACCCATACCTGTAATTGATGAATTAAAGTAATATTTTGTAGGAACATTAATTTCAATTTCAGCAACTAAATCATTAGTTGTGTATGTGTAAATAGGTGTACCATTATAATTTTCTTCAATACAAGTTTTTATTTGTTCTACTTCTGAAGATGTTAATCTAGTATTCCAAGCAGTAATTATAAGATCATTGATTTCACTAGGAACATTATTAATTTTATTAAAATATTCAAACATTCGTAATGTAGTCATTATATCGTGAGGATCAGTTAATAAATATTCTTTGAGTGTACTTAAATTAGTTAAATCATATGGTGTTGATGAAATTGCATTTTGGTATTTACTATATATCTCTTCCAGTTCACTATCTACGCATCCATAAGTATCACAAAGATTGAAATAATTTACGATACACTCAAGTGTATAATCGACTTCTTTCATTGTTTTATAGTAAGTATCCATTACATGTTTTACATAATTATAGTCTGTTGTAAAATCATAACCAGTTGTGTAATTTCCATTAAAAATATAATCACTACTATAATTTGATAATCTAGTAGTAGCGTGTATAAAGTTTTGGTAATTATCACCTGTTGTAAAATATGTATTAATTTCTTCAGCGAAACTATATTTTGAACTTAATTCATTTGCTTTATATAAATAATTATTTAAACCATTTATATATGCATATTTATAATTACTATATGGAATATAAGTTTCATAATCACCTAAAGTATCTTTAATTGTTGTTTTTTCACCATTTAAATCATAGAAAGTATACTTATTAGTATTTTCTTTAACATTACTAAATTCGCGGAAATTTGTAGAGAAATTATTTGGATCATCATAAGAACCGTTTTCATCGAAAGGATATTCTTGCAAACTAATACCATTAACGTAGTATTCTAAATAACTTTCATAAGATGAAAATACTGAATTTGTCCCCATTAGTGGATAATAAATATCATCATAGAAGTCTTCATTAACATAAATAAATGTGTAATATGAATTAGTAAGTAAATCTTTTAACCCATTTACTAATGATGATCTTTCTGTTGGCGACAAAGAATCGTAATTATCTTTAATAGCGTCATATTTTGAAGCAATAGTACCAACATTAAGAATACCTGAAACTGTAGGTTCATAATTTATATTTGAGCCATTGCAATATAGACCAATTTTTAATTTTTTTCCTATTAAATCATCGTGAGTATTAATATCAGTATTACATTGCTTAATTACATCATAGAAATATTCACTAATAACAATTTCTTTACTATTAGAAGGTAATTCACCAGCTACAAATGAGAATTCATTATGAGTTAATAAATCATCATTTATTTCGATAAAGCCTTCAGGGCTATAAACACTATAATAATTTTTATCTAATTCTGACGTATACATATCAGAAAATGACATGCTATTAAATGAATAAATTCCGGAAAAATAAAGACCAGCAGTATTATTATTTAAGCTTTGGACATCTTCTAAAGACATCATAGTTTTATCATAATTTTTGTACGTACCTTTTTCTTCTGTTTCCCAAGATTCGCTATCAATCATATAAGATGTATTTGTATATTCATATTGTTTACATACAGTTTCGGAAGTACGGCCACTATTATTTAAAGCCTGAGAAATAGAATAGTTTTCGTCAAATAACATTAAAGTACTTGTTAAGCCAAACATAGCAAGAGCAACTGTAGTTAAGAAACTTGTAAAAATTAATCTGCCGGGTTTAACTTTTAAAGAAGAAGAACCAATTTTAAATGCACGAGAATATGGTAACTTTGATCTAATAAATTTAGTTTCTTTAGGATCATATTCTTTAACTTCAATTTTTTCAGTTTTTGCAAATACTTCAGAAGAGTTATTAGAATTAACATGAATTGCTTGTCTTACTAAATTAGTGTCGTGATCACCTGTGCTAATAATTGCTTGACCATTACTACGTTTTAAAGCAGCTAAGATTTCTTGCATATCAGTTGTTGTTAATTTTGATGTATCGTTAATAGCAACTGTTTTATCATTAACAAAATGAACATTTTCATTAATACTTTTTGGTTCAACATATTTTTTTGTATCGTCATATAAGACTTTGCCATCACTTAATTCAATAATTCGATCACCATAATATTCAGCAAAATCTCTGTCATGAGAAACAACAATAACTAATTTTTCTTGACTTAAACGTTTTAAAGTATCAAATACTTGTTTACCAGTATTAGAATCAAGAGCACCTGTAGGTTCATCAGCCATGATGATTTCAGGATTTTTAATAAGAGCACGAGCAATAGCTACTCTTTGCTTTTGGCCACCAGATAAAGTATTTGGATGACGTTTGCCAAATCCTGTTAAGTCAACTTGTTCTAGTAAAGCAGTAACTGTTGCTTTATCGTTAGGTTTACCTTGAAGTTGAAGAGCAAGAGAAATGTTTTCTTCAACATTAAATTCATTTAAAATGTTATATTCTTGGAAAATAAAACCAATAAATGTATTACGGTAACTGTCAAAATCAGCTCCACTAAACGATTTTGAATTTCGACCTTTAATAATAATTTCACCACTATCAGGTTTATCAAGTCCGCCAACAACATTTAGTAATGTTGACTTACCAGAACCAGATTTACCTAATAAGAAAACCATTCCTTTTTCAGGAAATACTATACTTACATCATCTAAAGCTTTAGTTATAACTCCACCTTTAGTTTTGTAAGTTTTTACTAAGTTTTTAACCTCTAGCATATTCTTCCTCCATATTTTAAGAAAATTATATAGTGTTTATTTGTTTATTTTATTTTACATCAAATTTGATATATATACAATTTTAAAAAAGTTATGCTTTGTTTTTATTAATTTTTTTTAAAAAAAAGACTTCTATTAATGATGTGAACTTTTCAAGTCTTTCCTATTCCTCAGTCCAACTTTTATAGTTCTCTTTATATTAGAAGCCTTTTAATAAATTATTATTTTTAAATGTTTTGAGTTTCGTCTTTATCTGCTAATGCTAAGATACCACCGATGATAATTAACCAACTACTATTAAGAATACCTAATACTAATGCAGCAATGTATATACCTTTTTTATTAGTATTTCTTGCTTTAAATGCAAGAATAGTACAAGCAATTGTAAATGGTAAACTTAATAAAACAATTACGGCATATGATTGGAGCATGCCTTGTATTGATGCAGCAATTTCAGCAGGTGAAATTTCTGTGTCTGGCGAAGATGCAACAGCGTCTTCACCCATTTGAACAAAGAACGCAGTAAATCGATCACTTGCAAGAATTAAAAAACCAAATCCAGCTACAGCACAAATAACAATCGAAATAATTCCAAAAATACCACCAATTAAAAATAAAATATTTGCAGCCTTTTTCATAATAAATACCTTTTTAGAAAATTATTCTAGTGTATATCCTAATGGTGTTAAGATAAAACGTGCGATTTTAAAATATTGTTTTCCAAATGGAATTCCAATAATTGTAATGCAGAATAAACAGCCAACTAAACCATAAATTAAGAAATGTTCCCAACCAGCTAAGATAATCCAAATGATATTAACAACTGTTTTAAATCCTGTTGGGCTTTCTGGTTTGAATTCTTTCCCCATTGGCCAAAGGAAAAAATTTCCTAATTTGAAGTATTGGAAGCCAACTGGAATAAAGATGATTGAAATAAAGCAAAATACGCCTTGAATGAAACAAAGTACAGCAGCAATTAAACCACCAAATACGAGCCATAAAATATTTCCTAATGTTTTCATATTATTCCCTTTCTGATATAAAAATATCATTTTTTTTATAACATAAAAATATCATATTAGCAATATTATTTAGTCTATGATTAAGCGAACACAAAATTATATTAAAAAATTATTAATCATTGTTATTAACAATTGTAATAATTAGGAGTATTATAACAAAGTCGTGAGGTTTAATTATGGTAACTGCACTTATTATTACTGGATTAACGTGTTTAATATTAATATTATCAAACCTATTTTTTCCTAAAATTAAAATTAAGAATTTTGAAATTAATACCTATATTATCGTGGCTTTAATAGGAGCAATACTAATACTGTGTTTTAATATTATTCCTTTAAATGATTTAAAAGATAAATTATTAACTAATAATAGTGTTAATCCAATCAAGATATTAATATTATTTTTCTCAATGACAATTTTATCTATATTTTTAGATGAAGTTGGATTCTTTAAATATATTGTTTATAAAGCTTTAAATATAGCTAAAAATAATCAACATTTTTTATTTATAACAATATATGCTTTTGCATCTATTTTAACTATATTTACTTCTAACGATATTGTTATATTAACTTTCATTCCTTTTATTTGTTATTTTTGTAAAAACGCAAATATTAAACCAATTCCATATTTAGTAGGATGTTTTGTAGGTGCTAATACTTGGAGTATGATGCTCATAATTGGTAATCCAACTAATATTTACCTAGCTACTTCATATAGCATTACTTTCTTAGATTATTTAAAAGTAATGGCATTACCGACATTAGTAGCAGGGATTACAGAATTATTAATAATATTATTAATCTTTAGAAAATCATTAAAAGAACCTATGATAATCGAAAACGAAGAATATCAAATTAACAATAAATTTCTATTAATAGTCGGTCTTATTCACTTAGGTGTATGTTTAATATTTTTAATTATATCGTCATATATTAATGTTGAAATGTATATAGTTTCATTAATATGTGCTTTATCGTTATTATTATTTAACTTAATATATTCACTTATTAAAAAAGAAAAACCATATATATTATTTAATTCAATTAAAAGATTACCATATGAATTAATACCATTTGTATTATCGATGTTCATTATAGTAGAAAGTTTAAGTATTACAGGTTTTACTTCTTTAATATATGAAACATTTGGTAATTCATTAACTATTTTTAAATATGGTTATTCTTCTTTTGCATTATGTAATTTGATTAATAATATTCCTATGAGTGTCTTATACGCTAATATTCCTAATTTATCTTTAGGAGATGTATACGCAAGTATTATAGGATCAAATATAGGAGCTTTTTTAACTCCTATTGGTGCTTTAGCTGGTATTATGTTTACTAACTTACTTGCTAAATATGAAATTAAATATAGTTTTATTGATTTTATTAAATATGGTTTTATAATCTCAATTCCTACTATTACAGTAAGTTTATTAATGTTATTTGTTATAATATAATTCTACAAAAAAATAAGTCTGATTGTTAATTTAAATCAGACTTTTGTTTTGTATTAAATTGTTGCGTCTAAGGTAGGTATGTATTCTTCATTAACTTTTTTCTTTATGATTTTATTATTAATGAGAACAAGTGTGAATAGCATTAAAGTCACCAATTAAGTTTCCTTCTTTGTATGCTTTAATAATTTCATCAACATTTCCTGATATTCCAGGAATAACATTTATTGAATATTGTTTAAATAATTCAATAGCGTGAGTACCAACACCACCACAAATAATTGTAGTAACACCAAGTGAAGATAAATATGGTATTAATTCACGATGGGAATAGCCTCCATTATCTACAACTTTAACTTCATTACTCTTTTCATCTAATAAATAAAAATATTCAGTATCACCAAAATGTTGATAAACAGAATTTGTTTCTTTTTCGTATGTAATAGCTAACATAATCAATCATCCTTTCTTTTATATTTTAAATTGAATTGATATATATGTAAAATAATATGCTTTACATATATGCAATATTTTGATACAAAACAAACAATCTTCATCACTTTATAATATTCACATAAAAATATATAATCTAGTGTCTATGTATAAGTTTTTTAATATTTCTAAGATTAATTTAATTTTATCATTTGTTAAGTAATCGTCGCTTATAGGTATAATGCTTTTGTTAAAATTGTTTTTCTGCTTGTATCTTTTAATTTATCAACTATAATTTAAATTGTTAAGAAAGGATTTAAACAATAAGAAAATTTTAAAAAGATTTCTTGTAAAATATAAATGATCATATATCAAAGAATGAAATAATTGTTGAATTTTTTTATATAATATTAACTAATAATACGAAGTAACTTTTATGAAAAATAACTATAGAATCACAATGACTGCTTCTTTTATCGGATATATAGTTCAAGCCATTGTTAATAACTTTGTCCCGCTATTATTTGTCACATTACAAAATCAATATGAAATACCCCTATCTCAAATCACTTTATTAATCACTATCAACTTTTTAATTCAACTAATTCTTGATTTACTATCAGCTGTATTCATTGACAAAATCGGCTATAAAACATCTATTATCATTGCACATATATGTGCTGCCTTAGGATTAGTTTCATTGACTTTTTTACCCGAGTTATTACCAAATGCATTTATTGGAATTTTACTTTCCGTAATCATATATGCAATTGGTGGTGGATTAATTGAAGTTTTAATAAGCCCTATTGTCGAAGCTTGCCCATCAAATAACAAAGAAAAAACGATGTCTCTTCTTCATTCTTTTTACTGTTGGGGTCATGTCGGCGTTGTATTAATTTCAACTATATTCTTTGCTATATTTGGAACACAATATTGGAAAATATTAGCTTTAATTTGGGCGGTTGTTCCATTAGTAAACTTGTTTTTATTTATCAAAGCCCCTATCAATTCATTAAATGAGAAAGGTGAAAAAGGATTTGGCTTTAAGGATTTAATCAAAATGCCCTCTTTTTGGTTAATGATGATTATGATGCTATGTGCCGGTGCAAGCGAACAAGCTGTCAGTCAATGGGCATCTATTTTTGCCGAACAAGGACTAGGTGTCAGTAAGACCATTGGTGATCTTACAGGTCCAATGTCATTTGCTTGTTTAATGGGCTTGTCTAGATTGATTTATGGCAAGTTCGGTGATCATATAGATTTAGAACGTTTTATGATTATTAGCGTAATAATATGTATAATGTCATACCTTATAATTTCGCTAATACCTCTTCCAATTATTAATCTAATAGGATGTGGTATTTGTGGATTTTCAGTTGGAATACTTTGGCCTGGTACTTTTAGTAAAGCCTCTGCCACAATCAAAAATGGTGGGACTGTCATGTTCGCGTTTCTTGCATTAGCAGGAGATATAGGATGTGCAGGCGGTCCAACATTAGCCGGACTAGTTTCCAGCTCCTGTAATAATAATCTTAGTATCGGTGTGCTTTCTGCAATCGCATTTCCAACTATTATGTTAATAAATTTAATTTTAACAAGGAAACGTAAAGCAAAAGACATTGAATCACTTGATAACAAATAGCATTTTAAGAATCTTTTGATTCTCATCCAAAATAAATTATTTTATATAAAAAGAAAAGGTTCGATATTGTATCGAACCTATTTTACTTAAATGGTGCCTTCTGCCAGAATCGAACTAGCGATTAATCCTTACCATGGATCCGTTATACCATTTAACTAAGAAGGCATCTGAAATTTATATTAAATTATTAAATTCCTTTAGTCAATAAATGGTATAAATTTATTTTATTTTTTTACCTATTTTGCTCGCATCGTCTACATATATATATTCATAATAATTATATTTAGGATTTTCATCTACTCTTTTTTTCATAGCATTATAAATATCATCACGTAATTTCTTTATACGATCTTGACGTGGCAAAGATTCATCAGGATAAAACGGGCCATCAACGTATGTAACTACTTTTGGTCTTTTTGATAAACTAAATCTTCTTTTAACATATATATTTGTAAAAGCAAAAGAAGGTTTATTTGTATTAATAGGATAATGAAATGATTGAGTCCCAAATGGTCTAATATCAGTATAGTAAGGCCAAATGTGAGCTTCTGGATAAATAGTAATTACGTGTTTCATACTAATAAGTTTTTCTATTCCTTTATTATAATTTTTCATTGCTTTATAAGAAGAAGGAATAGGTACAGCACCTAACATCTTAACTAAAGTACCAATACCTTTAATAGAAACTGCGTCAGCGTGAGTAATTATATTAACTCGACGAGGAAAAGCAATATAAGAAGGATTATATGCATCTAATAACCCGTTAGTGTGATTACCATATAAAAAGAATCCTTCTTTGCGACATTTTCGAATAACTTTTTTATTTCTATATGTAATTTTAAAAGCATACTTTTCAAATAAAAAACAAATAGGAATAGCAATCATCTTTAAGATAATTTCAAAGAATATATAAAAAGGATTTCTAGAAACATATTTATAATTTTCGGGTATATCTTTTGTTTTAATTTTTGTACCTGCAAAATCATCATTTACTAAATCATGATAATAATATGTTCTTTTCATAATTGCTACCTCCTTTATATATAAATTCTATAAGGGACACTTCTATTAAAACATTTTTTTAAGAAACTTGCATCTATAATAATTACATTGAATAAAAAAGGTTGCTACTATTGAAGATACAATAATAGTAACCAATTTAATTAATCTACCAATTCTCCATCTAAATCATAGACAAATGCATTAGTAATTTTAATTTTTACTTTTTGACCCAATTCTAGTTTCTTATTACTTTTAAAAGTAATCTTTCCATCAATATCATCAGGAGCGTTCCAACCAGATCTCAATAAATAAACATTATGTTTAGTGTCGTAACCAACAACTAAGCCTTCCATTATTTCACCAACATGATTTTTATTTAAAGCATAAGATATTTTCTTTTGTTCCCTCATTAATAAATCATAACGTTGTTGTTTGATTTCTTCATTAATTTGATTATTAAAATCATAAGAAACTGTACCTTCTTCTCGACTATAAGTAAAACATCCAAGATGGTCAAATTTAACTTCTTTTACAAAATTCATTAAATCATTAAAATCATCATCTGTCTCACCAGGAAAACCAACTATTAAAGTTGTTCTTAAAATAGCGTTAGGAACAATTTTTCTTATTCTATTATTAAATAAATCTAATAAGAAATCGTGGTCACCACGACGATGCATTTCGCTTAGTACTTTAGATGAACTATGTTGAATAGGTACATCAAAATATGGAGTAAGACGAGGTTCACTAGCAATAAGATATAATAAATCATCACTAATCTCATCTGGATATAAATAAAGTAATCTAATATAATCAAAGCCTTTATGAGCAAGTAAAGTACGTAATAAATCACAAATATTATAAGGTTGACCTTTTATATCACTTCCGTAACGAGTAGTATCTTGAGAAATTACAACAATTTCATTAAAGTGTTCTTTTTCAAGCATTGATGCTTCTTCTTCAATTTCTTCTAAAGGACGACTTCTAAAGGATCCTCTTATTAAAGGAATTGCACAATATGTACATCTATTATTACAGCCTTCTGATATTCTTAAATAAGCACTAAAAGTACCAGTTGAAATAACTCTTGTTAAAGGATAAAAAGGAGCAATTTCATTTTTAATTTTCATTAATTGTTTTATTTTTTTATCTAAAGAAGAATATTCTCTAATAGGTACCCATAAATCAACTTCAGGAATTGCTTTCTTTAAATCTGTAAGATAACGTTCAACTAAGCAACCAATTACAACTAATTTTTTACCATATGAAGACATTTCTAATATTGTATTAATGGATTCCTGTTTAGATGATTCAATAAAGCCACAAGTATTAACAATAATAACATCAGAATCTTCTGGTTTAATAACAAATTCAAAATCATTACTTTTAAACATACCCAAAACAATTTCAGAATCAACTAAGTTTTTAGCACATCCAAGTGATACCATACCAATTTTAATTGTTTCACTCATACTTTTATCTCCTTCTTATTTTTATAATACGATTATATTTACTCAAAATTAAATCTTTTTGCTCTTCTTGTTCTTTAAAAGACAATTGACTATAATCTTTTATCCAAGTTGGCAAAAATTTATTTTTAAAGGTTTTTTCATTGTAACCTTTTGTTACAACACAAGAATTATAATACAAAATACGTTTGTTGAAAATAAAATTTTCACTATTGAAATCTAAAAGAATTTTATATTTCTTACAAACGTTCATAAGATTACATAATCTATAATAAATTTCTTTTTCAAATGTATCATCATCTAATAAATCCTTAACACTTTTTTCATCAACGTAAACCTTAACTATAATCCGTTCAACTAAACTATAATCAAAGAGCATTGTAGTATTAATACGATACTTTGTTAACAAATAATAGTTTTCTACTAATTGTTGAATAGTATAATCATTTAATTTATATTGTTCAATAATGTATTTTTTATTATTGCACAAGCACAAAAAAGTATCGATAAAATCGTTACTTTTTAATTTAGTAACAACATCATATGTCCTACCATGCAAGCTAATTTTTTCCATTTAATAAATCCTTCACTTCAAATAGATTTTTATATACTTTAAAAGCTATATTTTTTATTTCATCATCGGGTTTTAATAAATCTTCCACAAATATTACTTTAATACCAGAATTAACTCCAGCTAGAACACCAGCTTTACTATCTTCTAATATAATAGCTTCATCTTTATTAACATTACCTAATTCTAGTCCTTTTAAGTAACAAGATGGATCTGGTTTTCCGTGTTTAATATCATCTAAAGTAACAATATTATCAAATCTTTCAAAGAAAGATTTATCAATTTTTTTATAAGCTTCTATATAACTACGAGGAGAAGAAGTAACTATTATTTTTTTAATATTATTTTCATCAAGATAATCTAATAATTCTAAAATACCTTTTTTATATGGAAGACCATATTTTTTCATATGTTCAATAATATAATCAAATCTTTTATGTCTAATTTCTAAATACGGAAAAGATGGTCCCACTTTTTCTTTAAAATATAAAGTTGCAGCATCTACTCCCATTCCAAAGCCACCAATAACAATATCAGGAGTTAAATTAAAACCATATTTTTTTCCTTCTTCTATTTTTGAAGTAACATTGATACTTTCAGTATCAAGAGTAACTCCATCTAAATCAAACATTACTAATTTAATCATACTTGTCACTTAATAAAAGTTATAAAAAAGCCTTCCGTCTATAAGAATTATAAGTAAAAGTAGTCGTTTTTACAAATAAAACACCATAAAAATATATATATAAATAAT
>CAVJPS010000005.1:0-17808 GCA_963651465.1 bacterium | reverse complement strand
TTATTATTATTAAGATGTTGATAATTTCAAACCGGTTAATTTTTATCAATAGAATGGAAAAGAAGATGAAAAAAATAAAATTAAAAAAATTTTTGATAGGTGCTTTAAGTTGCTTGTCTATTGTTGGATTGCATAGCGATTATGAAATTAATATAAACCAAAACATTCTATGCGCTCCTACTAGAAATGATAATTATGGGTTTATTACTTATGATGATGATTTTTATTCTGAAGTTACAGATTATTCAAATTCTTATGTAAAACAAAATAAGACTTGTGTTCGTAGATATTCTTTACCTATATATATAAAAAATAAACTACTAGCAAAGGCAATAGTCTCTTGTATATTGTTTAAAGTAAATGGAATAAAATGTTCAAATAATTATTATAATATTTATCAATTATTTTGGAATATACAATTGAAGATTTATAATGATAATAAAATCTTTTATTCGTTGAGACAAGGTTATTGTGAACCATATGCTGATTTTGTATCTGTTGGTTTAGAAATCGAGCATGAAAAACCAGATGCCACATCGGAATTATGGCATGATATTAAGTTATTAGAAATTTCTCCAAGAACGGAGTGTAATAAAGAAGTTTCATATACTTTTGGCAGTGGATACACTATTAGTGCAGGTTCAGAAGTTGGAACGGAAGGTGCTAGTATATCTATTGGTACCTGTTATTCTTATAATGATGCAACGTGTTACAGTTCTAACATAATAAGAGTAGAAGATGCTTCATTGATTGGAGATGGTGAAGACAATTGTGTTTTTACAAATTTCCAATATCTAGTAAATGGTACCCATAATAATTCACCGCATATGAGATTAAGTTCTATGTTAAATGGAAATGTGTTATTTTGCGTTAGAAATGGTGGAATGTATACTATTGATTTATTTTCTAATTTTGGTATTTCTATGATTACATCTAATGGTGGAACAGCGTGTAAGTATAATTACAAAAATTTAAATGGGGAAGAACTAAGCTCTTTAATTACTTTTATAGGATAAAAGGTGGCTATTTTAAATGATTGAGATATCAAATTTAAATAAAATATACGATAATAACGATAATCCATTAGGTATCTTTGATATTAACTTAAATATTGGTGAAAAAGGCTTATATATTATTAAAGGCGAAAGTGGATCTGGAAAAACAACTCTATTAAATGTTATTGGCTTAATAGATAGTTTTAACAGTGGAAAATATATCTTTAATGGCCAATCTATTTTAGATTGTGACAAAAAAACTATAGAAAATATTAGACGAAATGATATATCTTTCATTTTCCAAGATTTTAAATTATTTGAAAACTTAACAGTATATGAAAATATTAAGTTAGCTGCATTTGGTGAAATCGATGAAGAATACTTAAATTCACTATTAATATTAACAAATCTTACAAAAGTAAAGGAAAAGAAAGTTAAATTCTTATCTAGTGGTCAACAACAAAGAGTAGCTATTATTAGATCATTTATTAAAAAACCAAAACTTATTATTGCTGATGAGCCAACAGGTAATTTGGATAGTAAAAATAGTATTCAAATAATGGATATTATCAAAACTATTTCTACTACTATTCCAGTTGTATTAGTAACTCACAATTCGACTCTTTGCGAGCAATATTACGATTATTTAATTGAATTAAAAGATGGCCGTATAGTAAATAGCAAAGAAAGAATAAATAAAGATGAGATATTAAATAAATCTAATAATTTGGATAATACTTTTACCCCAACTAAGGAAAGGTCTAAATTTAATTTCTTATTACAAAGAATTTTATCTAAAAATATTATTAATGACGTATTATTGATTTTATTTTTATCTATCTCAACTATTATTAGTTCAATGATTTTTGAAACTTTAACTCATAATGTAAGCGATATTTACTATAGAAGTACAAGAAATACAAATGAAGATTCCGCACTATTAGAATACAATGGTAGTACTAACGGATACAATTTTTATGATTTTAATAATGATGTTAAACTAGACAGATACTATGAATTAAACGTTCATCTACCAAAAACATGGGAGAATTCATATGAAAGTACAGCTTTAATGTTTAGTGATGATTTTGAAGAAAAAAAATTTGATCTAGTTCAAGGACGATTACCAAAATCTAATAACGAATGTATTGTATCAGATTATGTATATTCAGTATTTAATAATCCATCATCAATAATTTTAAGTTTTAATTCTAACAATAATTATATAAAAAATGATGTATGCATTGTTGGGGTATATAAAACTTTTTATACGGATACCAATTGGAATTCAACTAATAATACACTAAAATCCGTTTTTATAAATAATCATTTTTGTAAAATTTATGGCATTATGGATAAATTATATGAAAATAACGGAATAATATCTGTGGGTGGATTCTTGCCGGAGTCATCAAATACTTTTTATTATAAAATTGGTAATAGTACAATTTTTTTTGAAGAAATTGATATTGTAAAAGGCAGATTACCAACTAATAAAACTGAAGTTTTAATTCCATTAAATAATAGTATTGACGTTTCTGAATTGAATTCTAAAATTGCATTAAATAATAATGAAGATTTATTTCCCTGTGCTTATAGTATGACAACAAATTTATCTGGGGAATATTTTAACTATAATATATTTACCGATTATGTAACAGTTGTAGGATTTTACGAATATAAAGAAAGTTCTATTTATAAAGAAAACGAAGAATATAATGATTTAGTTTTAATTGATGAAAATACATTTATAATAGCCGACGAACTTTCATTAAATTATTATAATTATTCATGCTTTTTTATTGATACTACATCGTTTAATATAAAGCATGCTCTAGACAACGGTTTTAGTGTGCGCTGTTATTCAGACAATGATATTAAAAGCACATTAACGGCATTAAGTCATTTTAAGACTATTGGCTTAGTAATATGTGCTTTGTGTTTTACATTATTGCTAATTATATTACTTAAAGATTTATTATCATTATATAGTAAAAAGAAATTTACCATTGCTACATTGTTATGCTTAGGATTTACTAAAAAAGAAATTAATTTTAGTATATTAATCAATAATTTTATTATATTATTCATTTCAAGTATTATAAGTTCAATTGCTTTAATACCAGCATTAAAGATTGTTAATTTTTCTTTTAGAACAGAATATACAACAGTATCGGAATTTTTAGCTTATCCTGTGTGGGGATTATTTGCTTCAATTAGTATATCAGCTATAGTAATTTTCCTTGTAGTTATGATGAGTTTAAAAAAAGTAAGAAAAAATAATATCATTTGGTGGCAAAAAAATAATAATTAAAAAAATTATCAGTAAGTAGTGTAACTAAAGCGAGCCCCTCAAGTCTTTCCGATTCTTCGGTCCTACTTTTGGGGCTTACTTCAGACATCAGTTAATATCTAATGTACGTTTTAAATCAAAAATTATTTAATCTAAAGCTATATAAAGTCACCTAAAATCGCATAGTAGTTTTTGCAAGGTTTTAATCATCTAGTAAGAAATCTGCAAGGTGAACAATTTTTATGCCTTTAACATTGCCGCTTGCATAATCGTCGAGTATAACTATCATTTTAGGATAATTATCTTTTATGTTCATAAGGTTTGCTATTTCTCTGTCAGACTCTTTTGGAAGTTCTCGGCACACTTGAACATAGATTTTTTCATCACGAGAAGTTGCAACAAAATCAATTTCTTTATCGGCATTTTTTCCTATATAAACATCATAACCACGACGTTTAAGTTCAATGAAAACAATGTTTTCTATTGTTGAAGCAATGCTTGTTGGATTAAAGCCATACAATGCATATCTTATAGATTGGTCAGCTAGATAAAATTTTTCTTGTGTTTTTAAAACACTTTTTCCTTGCAGGTCATACCTTTTTGAGCGATAGATTACAAATGCTTTTTCTAGCCATTCTAAATAGTTATATATTGTTTCAACAGATATAGTTCTTTTTTCTGATTTCAAGAAATTAACGATTGAATTTGCGGAGAATGTTTTGCCAACATTTTCAACTATAAATCTAACAACACGATTAAATAAATCAATATGAGATATTTGGTGTTTGTTGGTTATATCATTCATAACAACTGAATTATATATATCTTCTACTACTGAATATGCCGATTTTTCATCAAAATTGCTACTTGAAACCAAAGGGAAGCCACCTAAACGAATATAATCTTGCAAATGCTCTTTGTTTGACTTATTTGGATTGTTCTTAAAAGTTAAATATTCTTTAAATGAAAGAGTATACACTGGAATTGTGATGTACCTACCTGTTAGATAAATGGAAATTTCACTGCTCATAAGTTTTGAATTCGAGCCAGTTACGTAAATATCTGTGTTATAATCTTCTAGCAATGTGTTAACAACTTTTTCCCAACCAGTGATTTCTTGAAGTTCATCAAGCAAGAAATAATATTTACCACTATCAACCATAAAAGATTTTAGTTCTTCATACATTTTTTTAGAAGAAAAAGACTTGCCATAATCTTCGCTTGTATATTTTCTTGTGATTATGTGTTTTTCATCAACACCACGAGAAATAAGTTCTGCTTTAACATTTCTAAAATTGTAGATTTGCCACATCTTCTTATTCCAGCAAGTATTTTAACCAATTTAACATCTATAAATGGTTTTAACTTTTCTATATAATTTGGTCTTATTATCATAAAATAAACTCCTTTAACAACTATATATACCCAAAAAAGTTTCTAAAATGTAATAGTTTTTCTACTCTAACTAGAAAAACTTTGTAAAATCTAAGATTTTTTGATTTATTTTATCCTAAAAATCTATCTAATTTATGTTGGAGTTACTAAAAATGTCTCCACCACAGATTTTAAAAATTTATAATTTATCAGTGAGTAGTGGCAACACTACTTTTTTTATGCGTAATACGGGTGTATGGTTAAATCTTTAATAATTTGTTAAAATAAAGTTAAGTTACACTTTTGTTATTATATACAAAGGAGAAAAATATGTTTGAATTTAGCGAAAAATTTAATTTTATTCAAGGAAAACATCTCACATTGAAATTATTAGAAACTAGTAATGGTAATAACGAGTTATTACCATCTTATCATTTTGAAATTTTATTAAATAGTGAAGATAATGCTTCAATTGGTGATTTAATTATTAGAATTGGTGAGAATTTGCGTTCAACATATGAAGGTAACTTAGAGGTGTATATAAAAGAAGAATATCGTGGACATCATTATTCTTATTATGCTTCTCGTATGCTTTTTAGTTTATTACGTTATCACAAAATGGATAAAATGTATATTTGTTGTGATGAAGGTAATATGGCGTTTAGAAAAATCATTGATATGTTAGGTGGTCAATTATTACAAATTGATGAAAAACCTAGTGATTTTGAAGTTAATGATCCTTTAATTGAAAACTATGCAATTTATATTGTTGAAATCCCACCCGTAGATTTTGAAAATTCATTACGTCATGAACATTCTTCAATGGCGTTGGTATTTTCTGGAGATAAAGTATTAACTCTTACTGACGTAGATGGATATGTAGTTTTACCTAAAGGCCATATAGAAGAAGGAGAAAATTCTTTACAAGCAGCAATGCGCGAATGTTATGAAGAAAGTGGTTGCATGCTTATTAAAGAAGATTATATTAAACAAGTTCGCGGTATTGAATATTCATTCTCTTATAGAAACTATAAAAAATTAACTCCGTTACAATTCTATAGTAAATTTGGAGTTTGTATGATTCATAAAATAGTAGACGTACATGTTTTTAAAGTTGATGAAGATTTACCAATTAAAATTACTGAAAAAGATCATTTTATAGAAGGTAGTTGGATGAAAATAGACGAATTTTTGTTTAAAAATACTTACGATGACCAACTACAAGTAATAAATGATGGTCTAGAAGCTATAAGTGAAAAATAAAATAACCTCCTTTAAGGAGGTTTTATGTTTATAACAAGAAAGAGGAATAAAAATGTATAAGTCTTGGGATGAATTTTTTAATAATGAAAAACAAAAAGATTATTTTAAATCTTTGGAATCTTTTATTGATAAAGAATATAAGAATAAAATTATATATCCACCAAAAGAATTAATATTTAATGCTTTTAATTTATGTCCATTAGATAAAGTAAAAGTAGTAATAGTAGGACAAGACCCATATCACGAAAAAGGACAAGCGATGGGACTTTCATTTAGTGTACCTTCTAATATTAAAATTCCTCCTTCGTTAGTTAATATCTTTAAAGAAATAGAAGAGGAATACAATACTATTATTTTTAATAAATCTGGAGATTTAACCTATCTTGCTACTCAAGGAGTTTTATTACTTAATAGTATTTTAACTGTAGAAGAAGGAAAACCATTAAGTCATAACAATAATGAATATAGAGAACTTTACCAAAATATATTAAAAGAATTGAATGAACAAAACAGACCTATTGCTTTTATGTTATGGGGTAGTAAAGCTATTAGAATTAGTAATAAAATTTTAAATAATCCTGAACATTTAGTATTAACAGCTAATCATCCTTCACCATTAAGTGCTAATCGTGGTGGTTGGTTTGGTTGTAATCATTTTAAATTATGTAATGAATTTTTAAATAAAAGTGGAATTAAAGAAATTAATTGGTTTTGATTTACATATTTAAAAAAAGTGATAAAATAATCGATGGGAGCTTAGTGCACTAGGCTGAGAGGACCTTTTGTAAGGTCGACCATAAACTTGATCTAGGTAATGCTAGCGTAAGGATCTTTTTTATTTGTTTTAGTAATCCTTTTTGCATTTATCTAGTCAGAAAGGATTTTTTTTATGGAAAAACAAAACAAAATTTTTTCTACTAGAGGAATAGCTGAAATTGCAATTATGACTGCGATTGCATTTGGTTTAGATTTCCTTCAAAGTGGAATATGGAGAGGACTCTTTCCAAATGGTGGTTCTATCGGACTTGCTATGTTGCCAATTTTAATTTTATGTTATCGTCGTGGATTCATTCCAGCTTTAATATCTGCAACAATTTTGGCATTTCTTCAATTAACTGGAGGTTTATATGTTATTTCAGATACTTGGGATAAAGTATTAGCTCAAATTTTATTTGATTACATTTTAGCTTATCCAGTTGTTGCATTTGCGGGGTTATTTTATAAACCTTTTCAAAATGCAACTACAACTAAAGCACGTATTAAATGGGTATTAATTGGTTCAATTATTGGTGGATTCTTAAAATTTGTTTGCCACTATATTTCTGGTGTAGTATTTTGGCCAAATGCAAAATATGGTGGACCATACATTTATAGCTTAGTTTACAATGGTAGTTATATGTTACCAAGCATTATCATTTGTTGTGCAGTTATGGTTATACTTGTTGCACGCATGCCACAATTCTTCTTATTAAATAATAAATCTCAAATAAAGGAGGAAAAAGTCAATGAAGAAGATTCAAGTAACTAAAAATATTTTATATGTTCTTGCTTCCTTATTTGTATTTGTTTTAAGTTTCATTTGTTTTATTAAAAGTTATGGATTTGAAGACTATGGCGAATATGGTGTAGATATAAGTTTTAATGAAGATTATGGTGTAGCTATGGCTGTATCATTAATCGTAGTAGTGTTTACTATCTATGCTTTAATTGCTGTTATTAACAACAAAAAAGTAGAAGGTGGACTTATAGTCGGTTTTACTTCTACTTTAGTAATTTCATTCTATACATTAGGCACTTTCTTTAAAGTATTGTCAAAAGCTAATTTAAATAGTGAAATTTTTGATTTTCAAAGTTATCAAAATTACCTTTGGGTTGGTATTTTCACATTAATTCTATTAGTGTGTTTTACACTTGGATTAATTCAAGAATATAAATCAAAACAAGAAATTAAATAATAACCATTAGGCAACCATCTTCAACTTTGATGGTTGCTTTTTTATTTATAAATTCATTAGAAACTCCAAGTGGAAAATCATTAGTAAATGTAACATCATTTACTTCGTATTTTAGGCATTTAATTGTAACATGTTTTGCATAGTCGTAAGCAAAAACCGAGATAAAACCAGATTCATCTTCGTTAAATGTCATTTCATTATTGTATATAAATACGATTCTTTGAGAGAAAGAATATAAAGTAAAAACTAAATCATTATGCTTCTTTAAAAAGCCATATACGTCTTGTAATATTGCAACTGAATGTTCTATACGGCCATTTAAACAACCATATATATCAATCTTTTTATAACCTTGTTTAATAGCTTCTTCGATAGCGACGTGAGTGTCAGTAACATCCTTAATTGGGTTAAGTTTAATAATATTTTGAATATCAGAAGGCTCATGTTGTAATGAATCAAAATCACCAACAATTAAATCTGGTTTAATATGATTTTGTTTTAAAAATATATAACCGGCATCAACTGCTATTACATAACTATTAGTTGAATCAAAATGAAGTTGGGATTCTTTGCTTGCTCCTATAATAATGCATTTTTCTTTCATATTGGCACCCCTCTACTTTTTATTATACCTTATTACTTAAAGTAAAAAATTAGAAAAGAAAAAATAGTTGCATTATATTTTAAAAGTGTTAATATATGAAAGTATAGGAAATTCCTGTACTATAAAGTAGTTTTAGATTCTCGTCAATCTATTTTTTGTTAAATATTCGTACAAAGTTTATATTGGGGTAAAATATAAACATTTATTTTTTAAAAAAAAGGGAGGAGAATTGTTATGTTAAATCAAATATTATCAATAGCAATTAAAACAGCTCGTCCTGAAACAACACAATATGGAGTCTTAGTATCTATAGTTTATTACTTAAATATTGTTATTGCTGTTGTTTTAGGTATCGTTTACATTATGCAATATGTCCATACAATTATTTCTATTTTCTATAGAGGTAAAAGTTGGAAAAAAGCAAAAACACATCACACATTTGGTTATTTAATTTGTGGTCGTAATGAAAAAATCGTTATCGGTAACTTAATCGATTCTATTTTTATGCAAAATTACGATAAAGATAAGATGTTTGTCTATGTTTGTGCTGATAACTGTACAGATGAGACTGCACAAATAGCTCGTGAACATGGTGCAATAGTTTTTGAAAGAAATAATGAACAAGAAATTGGTAAGAGTTACGCTCTCGAATTTTTAATTAATAACGTTAAACAAGACGAACATTATAAAGATATTGAAGCATTCTTTATATTTGACGCTGATAATCTTCTAACTCGTAATTATACACTTGAAATGAATAACTTACTTGATGCTGGTGTTAAAGTTTCAACATCATTCAGAGAATCAAAGAATTATGATTCATCTTGGGTAAGTGCATGTGCATCTATTATGTTCTATCGTGAATGTTATATTGTTCATAACTCAAAAATGTTCCTTAATGAAGGTACATATGTTTCTGGTACTGGATTCTATTTGTCAAAAGATGTGTTAGAAATGTTTGATGGCTGGCCATTTAGAACAATGACCGAAGATATTGAATTCTCAATTTGGTGTAACTTAAACAATATCCAAGTCGCATATTGTAAAGATGCTATCTTCTATGATGAACAACCTATTACAATGAAATTAAGTTCTAAACAAAGAGTTAGATGGTGTAAAGGTATGCACCAATGTGCAGCAAAATATGATTCTCGTATTCTTAAAAAATATTTAAGATGTAAAGATAAATTAGGTATATTCGAATTATTTGGTCATATTTCACCTTTCCCAATTATTGGTTTTGCATGGACAATCATTTATGTGATATTAATGGGTATATTCTGTGCAACTGGATTAATTGATGTTTCTTCATTCCTTCATAATATTAAAGATACTGGGTTAGGTCTTTTAAGTGGTACATATATTGTAGCAGTGTTCCAAGCTTTATTTGTTACATTTGTGCACCACAAACATTCTAACTGTAGCTTAATTAGAGAAATATGGTATTCATTCTTATTCCCAATATTTGCTTTCACATTTATTCCATTATCAATCAAAGCATTATTTAGTAAAGTAAAATGGACACATATTCCTCACACAGTTGATCGTAAAATATAAGGTTTCTTCGGGAACCTTTTTTTATACCTTTTTATAATGTAGTTTTAAAAATAAATATATGTTATAATCTTTTACAATCAAAGGAGAATTGTTATGGCAAAAAAAGTAACTGAAATAGAAGAGAAGAAAATTATCGATCATCCATTGTATTTAGCAATTGAAGAGAAAAGAAAAGAATTTCAAAAAAAATATAAAAAATATAAAATAATTTCTACAGTCGTATTAGTAATATTGCTAGCTGGTATTACTTGCTCATTCTTATTATTATCAAGAATTAATGGTTGGTTAGCTATTGGTGTAGTCGCTGTTATATTAATTGGTACATTTGTATTTAGTAGCATTAGAAAAAAGAAAATGGATGCATTAACTGATGAATATATTACTTATTATTACAACACAACTTGTAAATTTGTTTACCAAGATGAAATGAGTTTTACTGATATTGTATGTCACGCAATGGAAAAAATTACTCCTGAAGAATTTATTGATGCTGGATTTGTTACTAATGTATCTCATATTGGTTCTCGTAATACAATCTATGGTGGAATTAGTGGTTTAAATTTTAAATCTTGTGACTGTGTTGCTCGTGTTACAAATAATAACGTTACTGAAACTGCATTCTTAGGTGAATTCTATATGATTCAATTAGATAAAGTTTTAGATGGTCGTATTGTAATTTATATGGGACCAGAAGCAAATAACGGTGCAGGACCAAATGATTTAGTTGGCTTAGACGAACTTAAGGATATTAAAGATTTACCAACTAATACTCGCGTTTGGTCTAATATGAAAAACGCTAAAAAGATTTTGACAAGTGATGTTGTTGATGCCTTAACAGCATTTAAACCTAATGAATTATTAGAAGATGTTTGTATTACCATTCAATCAAATGCTTGCTATGTTGCATTAAGTTATACAGATAAATTAATGATTTTACCTTTAGCAGATGAATTTTCTTTAGAGCCTCAATTACAACATAAAGATGATGTTAATAAACTTGCATTATTTGTTAAATCATTACGTAAAGCTATTTTAAGTAAAACAGTTGTTGATGCTAGAGAAAAATTAGAAGATAAAGTTGTTACAAGTGAAGCAGAAGTTGTCGATGCTAGTGAAGCTCCAATTGACGTAAAGCCTGCTGACGTTACTGAAGAAAATGATGAAAATTAAGACGTTTAAATAACGTCTTTTTTCTTTATATAAATAGACATTTATATAGTGTGAGTTTATAATAAATTTGAGCTTAAGGTTAATGAAAGTAGTGATATAAATGGTCAAAAAGGGGAATTGGATAAAAATCCAAAGCTATAAACATGATGGTTCATTACATCGTTGCTGGGATCATGGTTTGGTTCTAGATATCAACGATGATTTTATTGTTGTCGGTTCACGTCGTACTAAAGTTACTGAAGCTGATGGCCGTAGATGGTATACTCGTGAGCCTGCTATAACAATCTTTTCGTTTAAAGATTGGTATAATTCAATTTGTATGATTAAAGAAGATGGCATTTCTTATTATTGTAATATTGCATCACCATCTTTAATTCACAAAGATATGGTTAAATATATTGACTATGACTTAGATTTGAAATTATTCCAAGATGGAAATATTAAAGTTTTAGACGAAAATGAATATCAACGACATCGTATTAAATATTCTTATAGTGATGATTTAGATAAAGTATTAACTAAAGAAGTAAAGAAAATACATAAAATGATGGAAAAAGGTACTTATCCATTTTCAAATAATGTAATTCAAAAGTATTATGATGAATTTTTGAAAATGATGGAGTCACAATATAGACACGAAGACGGTAAATAGTGCTATAATACAAAATTGCGCGGAGGTGAATAATGTGGAAGAATATTTTTTTAAAACTAAATCTTTAGAAGAAACTCAAGAAATTGGTAAGATTCTTGCTAATAATTTATTTCGTGGTGCAGTTGTTACATTATCGGGTGATTTAGGTGCGGGTAAAACTACTTTTACTGGAGGAGTTGCTAAAGCTTTAGGAGTAGAAGAAAAAGTTATGAGCCCAACATTTAACATTATGCGTTGTTATTTTGAAGCTAGAATACCATTATTCCATATTGATGCATATCGATTAGAAGAAGGTACTAATGCTGATATTGGATTAGAAGAATTTATTGAAGGCAATGGTGTTTGTTTAATTGAATGGCCTAACTTTATTTCTCATCTAATTCCAAGTGATTCTTTAAATATAGAAATTCACAATATTGGTGATAATAATCGCGAATTTAAGATTTCTACATCATCAATGGCATATCATAATTTTTTTGAACAATTAAAGGAGAGATTCTAATATGTATACTTTAATTTTAGATTCTTCAAATGTAAATCTATCTATTGGCATTGCTAAAGATAATAAGATTATTGACGAGATTAGCTATGAAGCTTGGCAACGTCAAAGTGAATTAATGATTCCAGAACTTGAAAAGTTAATGAAGAAAAATAATATTACTCGTAACGATATTAAAGAAGTAGTTGCATCAATAGGTCCTGGTTCTTATACTGGAGTTCGTATTGCTTTAACTATTGCTAAAGTAATGGTTCTTGCTTTAAATATTCCTTTATATACTATTTCAAGCTTACACGCTATGAAAGATGGTAATAATGCTTCTATTTGTGTAATTAACGCTCGTAGTTCTCGTTCCTATATTGGAGTATATGAAGGCTCTAATGTATTAATGAGTGATAGAGTAATGACGAATGAAGAAGTACTTTCTTATATTAACGAACATCCAACATATTCTTTAATGGGTGATGCTTCTTACTTAGGAAAGGAAGGTAAAACACCCGATTTAATTAAAGGCATGCTTTCTTTAAAAGAAGATTGTTTGCCAGTTGAAGATGCTTTAGGAGTTACTCCTGTATATTTGAAGGATTAATTATGATTATTCGTCCTATGGAAGAAAAAGACTTAACAAGAGTCTTAGAAATTGAAAATGAATCTTTTATATCTTGTTGGCATCAAGAACAATTTTTATATGAATTAAACGAAAATCCATATAGCTTATTATTTGTAGCAGAACATAACGAACAAATAATTGGATTTATTGATTTTTGGATTACTTTTGATACAGCTTGTATTAATCAAATTGCTGTTTCAAAATTATTTAGACAAAAAGGAATTGCTCGTGTAATGATGGAAGATGCATTTGCACGTATTAAACTTGCTAATGCTACTTCAGTATCTCTTGAAGTTAGAACACATAACAAAAGAGCAATTAAATTATATGAAGGTTTAGGATTTAAAACTATCCTAACAAAAGAAAAATATTACGATAATGGCGATGACGCTTATTATATGGTAAAGGAGTTGAATGAAGATGAGTAAAACTATATTAGCTATTGAATCTAGTTGTGACGAAACTGCTGTAGCAATTATTAAAGATGATGTTTTACTTGCTAACATTGTTTCAACACAAATTGAAGTACACGCAAAATATGGTGGAGTTATGCCTGAAATTGCTTCCCGTTTACATTGTGAAAATATTGGTATTGTATTAAAAGAAGCTCTTGAAAAAGCTAATCTTACTTTTGAAGATATTGATGCGTTTGCCGTTACTCGTGGGCCTGGCTTAATTGGTGCTCTTCATGTAGGCTTACAAGCTGCTAAGACACTTGCACTTTTATACAATAAACCACTTATTCCCGTACATCACTTAGCAGGACATATTTATGCAAACGAATATGTTAGACCATTAAAATTTCCACTACTTGCAGTTGTTGTTTCTGGTGGTAATACAGAGTTAGTTATTATGAAAGATCATCTTAATTTTGAAATTATAGGTGAAACAAGAGATGACGCTATTGGTGAATGTTACGATAAAGTAGCACGTGTTATGGGACTTCCTTATCCTGGCGGTATCCCAGTTGATAAATATGCAAAATTAGGTAAACATAGTTATAAATTACCTAAGCCATCAACTCATGATGACTCATATGATTTTTCATATAGCGGACTAAAAACTGCAGTTATCAACCTAGTTCATAAATTAGAACAAAATGGTGAAACAGTAAATCGTGATGATTTATGTTGCTCATTCCAAGAAACAGCTGTTGATATGGTAATTGAGCAAGCATTACGTGCTGTTGAAGAATATAAAGTAAAACAAGTAGTTCTTGCTGGTGGAGTTAGTGCTAACTCGTATTTACGTCAACAAGTTATGGATAAAATTCAAACAAATGATGTTGATGTTATTATTCCACCTATGTGGTGTTGTACCGATAATGCTGCAATGATTGCTCGTGTTGCTAGTAGATTATACGACAAAGGTATATTCGCGGATTCTTCATTAACTGTTGATCCATCTTGGCAAATTGATAAATTTGATAAATTTAATAAATAAAAATCAAAAAGAATGTAGAATAAAATCGTTATCTATATTCTTTTTTTATTGCGAATTAATAAAATTATTCTATAATTAAGATACATTGTTGAATTTGGAGGTTATATTATGGCAGAAATAGAGTTTAAAACTGTTCGTGAGCTTTATGAAACATGTCGTTATGGTGATACTTTGGAAAAAGAATCAATCGACATTATTGAATTAGAAGGATGGGTTAAGACCAATCGTAATAATGGTTCACTAGGTTTTATTGAATTTAATGATGGTACATTTTTTAAAAATGCACAAATAGTTTATTCAAAGGATTTCTCTAAGAATTTTGAAGTATGTGAAAAAATTCAAACAGGTGCTGCTATTAGTTTCACTGGTAAATTTATTCTTACACCAGACGCTAAACAACCTTTTGAAATTCAATTACATGATGTTATTGTTGATGGTACTGTACATGATTCATATCCATTACAAAAGAAACGTTCTACATTTGAATTTTTAAGAGATTTTCCACATTTAAGACCACGCACAAACACATTTAACGCAGTCTTTAGAGTAAGAAGTGTCTTATCAATGGCAATTCATGAATTTTTCCAAAGCCAAGGATTTATTTATGTACACACCCCTATTATTACTGGCAATGACTGTGAAGGTGCTGGTGAAACATTCCGTGTTGTCACAGATTTAAAGAAACCTGATGATTTCTTTGGTAAACAAGCTTTATTAAGTGTTTCAGGTCAATTACAAGTTGAATCTTTCTGTTTAGCATATCGTGATGTATATACATTTGGCCCTACATTTAGAGCAGAAAAATCAAATACTACACGTCACGCTGCTGAATTCTGGATGATTGAACCTGAAATCGCATTTGCGGACTTAGAAGATGATATGAACTTAATTGAAGATTGTATTAAATTCTGTGTTTCATATGTTTTAGAGAATTGTCCTGATGAAGTTGAATTCTTCAACTCATTTATTGATAAATCTTTAAAAGAAAGATTAACATCTGTTGTTAAATCTAACTTTAAAAGAATGCCTTACACAGAAGGTATTGAAATCTTAAAGAAAGCTGTTGCAGAAGGCCATAAATTCCAAAACTCAAATATCGAATGGGGTATGGATTTACAATCCGAACATGAAAGATACATAACTGAACAAGTAGTTAAAGGTCCAGTTTTCTTAACAGATTATCCAAAAGATATTAAAGCATTCTATATGCGTTTAAACGATGACGGAAAGACAGTTGCTGCTGCTGACTTATTAGTACCTGGTGTTGGTGAATTAGTTGGTGGCTCACAACGTGAAGAACGTTATGATTATCTTGAAAAACGTATGGATGAATTAGGAATGAATAAAGAAACTTTACAATGGTATCTTGATTTACGTCGTTATGGAGGCTGTGAACATGCTGGTTTCGGTATTGGTTTTGACCGTTTATTAATGTACGTTACAGGTATTGAAAACATTCGTGATGTTCAGCCTTTCCCACGTACAACAAATAATTTAAAACTTTAATTTATTTAATAAATCCTTTAGAATATTTCTAGAGGATTTTTTATTGCTTAATAAATAATAATCAATTATATTTTAAATAGTGAGGTAAATATAATGAAAAATAAGAAAATTATTTTAATGTTAATGACTTTTACTGCCTTAGGTACCTTGAAAGGCATTAACAAAACTCCTTTTATGAAAATCATTTAGAGAATATTGAAATGCTATTCTTTGGATATTTAACTGGTCTTGTTTTGAATTATATATTTTAATGCATTGTCAATTTTACTTATATACAGATTTAACGGATGCTACTTGACACTATATGATAATAAAAAATCACAATACACTATCAAATACTACATTTTTGAATTTGGTTTAATATAAAAAAATTTATGAAAAATCTAAAATCTACTTGAAATAGATATTAAATATAATCTATAATTAAGTAAACAAAAAATGTTAATAATATAAAGGAGAAAAAAATGAAAAAGAGAAACAAAATTTTATGTACATTATTATTTGGTTCACTTATTGCACCTTGCGCTTTTATGATGTCTGCTTGTGCTGAAGAACCACAACCAGAAGAACACAAGGTTACAGCAGAATGGTCAACAAACGAAACCTATCATTGGCATGCTTGCACAGTAGAAGGTTGTGAAGAAACATATGACAAAGCAGAACATGATTATGAGAACTTTGTTTGTAAGGTTTGTAACTACATAGATGTAGCTCACACTGAAGCATTTGTTGATAATGGTCAAAACAAAGTTTACTATGCTACATTTAAAGATGCAATGTCAAATGCACAAAATGGAGATTCAATTGGACTTTTGAAAAATATTACTACCGATGCAACTATTACAATTTCAAAATCACTTACAATTGATGGACAAAACAAGTATTCAATCAAAACAAGTAATACTTTTGCAGAAGGCTCAATGTTAATCAGTGTTCCTAACGACAATAATGAGGAAAATATAGTTACTTTAACTCTCAAAAATGTAACAATTGATGCTAACAACAAAGGAAGAGCAATTGTCGTTTCAAACGAGGGCTTAGTAGTTGATGGTGCAACAATTAAAAATGGTAATGCTGGTTCAAGTTATATTGGCGGCGTCTATATGACAGATAATAGTATTTTCAGAATGACAAGTGGTAAAATCACTGATAATACAAGTGGTTATACAGACTTTTTGAAATACGCTAATGACCTTTGGATAGGATCAGAAGCAGTTGCTGAAATTTCTGGCGGAACAATTGGAAGTATGTTTGTTAACTCAAACTCTGTTGCATCTCCAACAGCTCAAACAACAATTACAGGCGGCAATATCACTAATGTTTATGTTGAATATGATACAAATTGTGCTGCAAAATTGGTTTATCAAGGTGGAACAATTACAAATCTACTTCTTTCAACAACAACAAATGGAACTTATCAAACAATAACAAATCCTGCAACAAATACTTATATTGGTGGACAAGGACAAGTTGATACTGAAGCAAAATAAGCAAGTTCTTAAAGATAAAGCGATATTGTTTTTGTAGAAGTAAAAAATATTAAAAATAACTTAAAAATAGCTCAACATTTGTTGAGCTATTTTATATAATGGAATCTTTTTAAAGAATTCTAATGATGAATTCTTAAGATTGATAAAGTTTTTGTATAAAGTATCCTGCGTGTTCAAATGGTGTCACACGAAGAATTTACTGATTTTAGTGTAAAAATATTCTCGAAAGGACAAATATTGTCCGAATGACTATGTAAAAAAATAAGGGAGTTGTCGAAACGCAAGGCACTATGCGATTATATATGATAAAAGTAGAGTTGCTTGCAAAAAAATGTAGAAAAATTATTTGGCTTAGGAAAAATATGGAAGGTAGTGATGCCGGGTGACACAACAACTG
>CAVJPS010000004.1:0-10903 GCA_963651465.1 bacterium | reverse complement strand
ATACCAATACTAGGATTATCAGAATTTTCTTTAATTAATTTATCATACATTCTAACATCCGAACACGTAGGAAAAAAATATTTAAAATAATTATTTGTATGAATTAATTAAAAAATGGTAAATTCGAAAAGTATTGTGGAGTTTATTAAAGGTAATTTGATTCTATACTACAAAAATAAAAATTTCAATTACCCTTTTTGAAACAAGTAATACTTCTGCTTTACATTAACTTGTGCTTTCTTATTAATTTTTATCTTTTTAATAATAGTAAGTTTAATGATCGTTATGTTATAATAAAAAAAACGGGATAATTTACATTTGTTAGGGTGATGAATTATGAAGAAAAGTATAATTTATATTTCACACGCGACTACATTAGCTCTTGGGGTAGGCTTTTTATTAACTTCTATTATTAGAACTAATAATTATAATGCTAACGTGAATGAAATATTTGTAAAAGAAGAAACATTATTTAAAAACGAAGATAACGCAAAAGATAGTGTGTCAATTCGTGCAGCTGCAAGAGGAGATACATGGGGCAAAATGTTTGATTTTGATAATGTCGGATTAACCGAAAATAATTATCAAGCATACACCTATGATTTTTATGTATCTAATAATACTAGCGATGAAGTAGATGAGTTTTCATTTAAATTTACATTTTCAAATGATGCTTATCTTTCTTCGGCATGGAATGGAACACTTGAGATACATCAAAATGTAAATACAAATGAAATTGTAGAAACCATTCCAAATTTACGTGATTACGATATTGGTGATTATAATTTAGAATATTATGAACTAGATGGTGATGTGTTTATTCATATGTACACCGGAGATTATATTGTGTATCATCCAAGTGTATCTTTGAATGCGCTTGAAATGCCTATTAGACCACATGAAGTTACAGTACCAGGAATGATTATATATGTTGAAATGGGGCAAAATATTGAAAGTTCATCCTTAACATTAGAATATAAGTTCAATAAATTATTTACTAAGGATGTATTCTTTATTATATCTATGTCTGTATTTTTAATATTGGCAGTAGGGGTATTAGTTCATGTTTTAAATGAATTACAACGTAAGAAATTTAGTGTATTACATGAACGTGATAATAAAATTATTAAAGAATCAATTGAAACATTCATTGGATTTATCGATGCTAAAGATCCGTATACCAATGGCCATTCTAGTCGTGTTGCAACTTATACTCGCTTAATAGCAGAAAAGATGGGATATTCTAATGAAGAATTAGATAGAATATATTATGTAGCTTTACTTCATGACTGTGGTAAGATTGCAATCCCAGATAATATATTAAGAAAACCTGATAAATTAACTAATGAAGAATTTGAAATTGTTAAATCTCATACTACTAGAGGTGGAGAGATATTATCTAGATTTAAAAGCTTAGAAAACGTTGAAGAAGGAGCTTTATATCATCATGAAAGATATGATGGTAAAGGATATCCTAAAGGATTAGAAGGAGAAAATATCCCCTTAATTGCTAGAATGATTAGTGTTGCAGATGCATTTGACGCTATGAATTCGACTCGTGTTTATAGAAATAAATTAAGTATTGAATCTATTGAAGGAGAATTAAAGAAAAACAAAGGAACTCAATTTGATCCTAAAATAGCAGATATAATGTTAGAGCTAATTAAAGAAGGAAAAATTGAAATTGAAGAGTAAATGAAAGTGGTATCAGACGATACCACTTTTTCTTAATTAAAATAATTATTAAACGAATAAAGATTGCTAATAGTAAAATATTATTTTAATTACTTCATATAAATATTCTCTCCAACTTATTATAATTACACAACGATTCTTTTATAATTGATATATATTTAATTGAGCACAAAAGCAAATTATAAATGATTATGATTAATAAAATGATGTTCTATTTAATATATTAAATAAATAATTATAAAAAAATGTCATTTAAGTCTTGCAAAAGATAAAAAATTATACTAATATAATAAAGCAATGCAAATTGGGCCTTTAGCTCAGCTGGTTAGAGCGCACCCCTGATAAGGGTGAGGTCGATAGTTCAAGTCTATTAAGGCCCACCATTTTGATTGTTGGTACCTAGTGATAGGTATTTTTTTTTACCAAAGGAGGGTAATTTTATGAATCCATTTAAAGATAAAGAATTTATAAAAAGATTCTTTAAAGTTGCTTTTCCTGTTATGGTTCATGCTTTTATTCTTTTTATTGTCTCATTTGTTGATAATTTAATGGTTGGTACAGTATCAAATGAAGCTGTTAGTGGAGTATACGCTGCTAATCAGACAACATATATATTTTTAGTTACTTCAATGGGAATCTTAAGTGGCGCTGGAATTTTTATTCAACAATTTTTTGGTGCAAAAGACGAAAGGCATCTTAAACAATCTTTTAAAATTAAATTAATTACAAGCGTTTTATTTTTAATAATTATTATTCCTTTATATTATATATTTGGTAGTAAGGTAATATGGTTTTACTGCCATAGTGATAGTAACGCTACAATAATATTAGAACAAGGAATGGAATATTTAAATATTGTAATTATATCTTATATTCCATATATGTTTGCTTTAGCATATACTTCATCATTACGTGAAATAGGTAGAACTAAATACGCAATGATAGCAGGTATCATTGCTTTTGTAAGTAATGTTATATTTAATTCTTTATTTATATATGTATTTAAAATGGGAGTAAAAGGAGCTGCTATTGCAACTTGTATTGCTCGTACAATTGAATTAATTAGTATTGTTATTATTAGTAAAATAGTTAAGTTTGAATTTTCTTATAATATATTAAAGGAAAAAGATAATAAGATTGAAAAAGAATTAGTTAAAAGAATTGCTCGTAAATCAGTATTCTTATTTTTAAACGAAGTATTTTGGGTAACTGGAATGGTTATGATTTCTTTAGCATACGCTCAAAGAGAGGGAGTACTTAGTGCTTTAGCCGTTGTATCTACAATGAGTGATGTTTTTGGTATTGTTTTCCAAGGATTATCTGTTGGTATTGGAGTATTAGTTGGAGGATGCCTAGGTGCTAATGAATTTGATAAAGCAAAAGATTACGTCAAGAAATTTTATGTATTAGGAGTAATTATTGCTTTAATTGCTACGACGTTACTAGTATGTTTTTCACCAATTATTCCTTTAATGTTTGCAGAAGTAAGTAACGAACAAAAAGAATTAGCAAGTAGTTTAATTAGAATTTATGCTTGTTATATTCCTTTTTTCTGTATTTGTACATCTTCTTACGTTATTTTAAAAACTGGTGGACGAACTATTACTACATTTATTTTAGATAGTGTTTTGCTTTGGGTATTATTTATTCCTACTGCTTGGTGTTTAACATTATTTACGTCTTTACCATTAATTTTTGTTTATATTGCAGTCCAATCTTGTGACGTTATAAAATCCGTAATTGGTATAATTATGGTTAAACAACATAAATGGGTACAAAACTTAACAATTAATATCAATAATGAAAAAAACGAAAATATTGCTAATAATTAACATTAAAAGGCTATTAAAAATGTTTATAGGTGGATAATAAATAAAAAAATGAAAAAAATTAAAAAAAGTTATTGAAAGTTGGCTTGATATTTGCTAATATAAATGAGCATTGGAATCGGACACTTAGCTCAGTCGGGAGAGCGTATCCTTCACACGGATGAGGTCACAGGTTCGATCCCTGTAGCGTCCACCAAATATGCCTTCTTAGCTCAATTGGTAGAGCAACTGATTTGTAATCAGTAGGTTGTAGGTTCGAGTCCTATAGAAGGCACCATTCGAATACAAACCCTTACTTATAGTAAGGGTTATTTTTTTTATATTTTCGGTGTTTTCGAAAATTTAGAGAAAAATAAAATAATACCTAAAAAATTGTTGACTTTAAATGCGATTGTTTTATAATTGAAAACAAGATATACAAAGAAAGGAATAAACATTAATAATTCGTTTTTTGTTATTAACTATAATTGATCGATACTAGGAAGTATCAATTTGGCACAAAAAATATAATTAAGTTTTACTTTAATCATTTTTAAAGGAAATATTTTATTTATTAGTGGATGTTCTATTATAACCGATTTTTTTTCGTACAGTTAATTTATTTTTGTTTATTACTCAAAACTTTTTTATGCCACGGAAACTTAGATAATATTTAGGTACTGTTGTATTATGTTTGAATAATAAAAAAATTAATGTATGAGGAGTAATCCATCCATTTTGACCTTTCTTGTAATCTTATATCATTTTTGGAGAAAGGAAATAAACAATGAAAAAAACTTTTAAAGTTTCATTATTTGGTTTAGTTCTTGCAATGCTTGGTTCTGCTGGTGCAAACGCAGCACAAGACGCAGCACGTAGAGCAAGACAAGATACTTTACCAGTATTAACAAACGAAAAAGGTTCTAGGGTTTCAGACGGTGACTATGTCCTAGTCAACTCACTTGACGAATTAGTTACTGGCCGCAATGTTATTATCGCCGCTAGTGCATACAACTATGCAATGTCAGCAACTCAAAAGTCAAATAATAGAGCACGCGTCGCAATCACTAAAACCACAAGTGGATCAAATACAGTTGCTACTTGGTCAACAAACGTTGGTGTCTTTACTTTAGCTACAGGCACAACAACAGGAACTTATGCTTTTTATGATGCTAATAATTCTGGCTATCTTACAGCAGTAAGTTCAACAAAAAATTATTTGAGAACAAGTTCTTCTCTTACAGCTAATGCAAGTTTTAAAATCAGTTTCTCAAATGGTGCAGCAACATTAACTTCACAGGGCTCTTATACTCGTAACCAATTAAAATACAACACATCAAGTGGTATTTTCTCATGTTATAGTTCATCAAGTAGCCAAAAAGCTGTTGCTATTTATCAACAATATGCTGGTACAAGCACAGACGAAGGAGAGGAAGATACAACAGTAGCTGTTACTGGTGTTTCCTTAAACGCAACATCTGCTTCATTAGAAGTTGGTGGAACAAAACAATTAACAGCAACAGTTACTCCAAGTAATGCTACAAATAAAAACGTAACATGGAGTAGTTCAAATACTGCAGTTGCTACTGTTGATAACAATGGTTTAGTAACAGCAGTAGCAGCTGGTAGTGCAAAAGTTACTGTTACTACTAAAGATGGTTCTTACACAGCTCAAGCAACAATTACTGTTACAGAAGTTGAAGAAGAAACAGAAGACGAAACAACAAGCGAAATTAAATTTAGTCCATCTGATTTCTCATCTTCATATAGTACAGCAACCCTTACAAAAGGTGATTATACATTCTATAGTTACTATATTGCAAGATATAGTACATCTTATTTAAGATTCTATAAATCATATGGCTACATTCAAAATAGTGTTGCTATTAACGGTTTAAAATCAATCACTTTAGAAACTTATGGTAGTAAGAAATTCTCTGGTACACTTTATAGTGGTACAACAGCAGGTGCTACAACTCACTCACAAACTGTATCAAATGGTAATACATATAACTTTACTTCTGGCGATACATACTTCAAATTAAAAGTTGGTAGTTCAACTGGCTATTTAAAATCAATTACACTTACTTACGTTGATACACCAGTTAACCCAACATCAATTTCATTAACACCTTCAACAATCGAACTTGCTCAAGGTGGTACACAACAATTAGCAGTTGAATATTTACCAACAAATGCAAATGCTAACTTAGATGTTACATATAATTCATCAAATACATCAGTAGCTACAGTTTCTTCAACTGGTTTAGTTACAGTTGGTGCAAACGCTACTGCAGGTGCTACTGCGACAATTACTGCTACAAGTACTTATGATTCTTCAATCAAAGCTACAGCAAAAGTTACAGTTAAAGAAGTTTCAACTTCAACAGGCGCAGAATGGACAATTATGATCTATATGTGTGGTGCTGATCTTGAATCAACAACTAGCTATCGTTTAGCTTCAGGTGATATTACAGAAATCTTAAACGTTTCTGGTCAACCTGAAAACGTTAATATCATTATTGAAACTGGTGGAGCTTCATCATGGGCTTCAACACATGGTATTAGTGCAAACTACTTACAAAGATGGCATGTTGAAAATCAAGACTTAGTTTTAGACTCTTCTATTACAAAAGCTTCAATGGGCTTAACATCTACATTCCAAAGTTTCTTGGAATGGGGTTTAACAAACTATCCAGCAGAAAAAACCGGTGTTATTATGTGGAACCATGGTGGTGCTATGCGTGGGGTTTGTTACGATGAAAACTATAGCGATGACTGCTTATTAAATAGCGAAGTTTCAGCTGCAGTTGCAGGTGCTTTCTCATCATTAGGAAGAACTGAAAAATTAGAATTCATCGGTTACGATGCATGTTTAATGCAAGTTCAAGATATTGCTGAATTCAACTCTTCTTACTTTAATTATATGGTTGCATCTGAAGAATCAGAAGCAGGTTATGGTTGGGATTACGATACTTGGGTTGATGATTTATATTCATTAAAAGGTACAACTACAATCTTAAAAGCTATCGTTGATGGTTTCATTACAGATAATGGTGGTACATCTTCAAGCAGTAATGATCAAACATTATCTTACTTAGATTTATCTTACATGGATGAATATAAAAAAGCTTGGGAAAATATGGCTTCAGCTTTATCAAATATTTTAACATCAAGCAATAAATCTTCATTCAACACATTAGTTAAGGGTACAAAATACTATGCAGGCTCAAGTTCTTATCAATACTATGGTATCTTTGATGCTAAAGATTTTGTTAATAAATTAGCTGCAAATAGCACATTCAACCCTGGTTCAACTTATACAAATGCTGTTTTGACTGCATTTGCTAATTTAGTTGCATACAGTTCATGTGGTAAAGGTGCTGGTAACTCATATGGTCTATGTATGTTCTGGGCGGTTTCATCAAACTGTGTCAAAGGCACATACTATACAAGCGCACAAACAAACTTCTCAACATGGAGAAGCTTAGTAAGCACATACGGTAACTAATTGTTAAAATTTAGATAATGTATGTTTTAAGGAACTTGGATTTTTTCTAAGTTCCTTTTCTTATTATTGATTTGTAATAAAAATATTGAAATTTTCAAAATAAAAAGTTATTATAAATAAGCAACGCGGGTATGGCGAAATTGGCAGACGCGCTAGACTTAGGATCTAGTGAAGCGATTCGTGCAGGTTCAAGTCCTGTTACCCGCACCAATTTGAAGATGACGGACTAATAAAACTAGCCCGTTTTTTAATTTTTAAGTATACTTGCAAAATTTTATATAAATCATTAAACTAATAGAAGACAGTTCGACGTCACCATCCTGTCTTTAAATTAAAACTAGGGACTTAAAGAATTACTTTTAGTTAATTAAAGGCATCCTTTCTGTTTCTAGGGTGCCTTGTTTTTTTATTAAAGGAGTTCTAGAAAATGAAAAAAATTAAAGAAATGTTTTATGATTTTAAGTTATTACTACGAAATATACCTTCGTTAGTAGTGGCTTTATTTACTGCTTCGGTTATTGCTATGAATTTAATGGCAAACAAAACTATTATTTCATTTGAAAACGAAAGTATCGGTCAATGGTTTGCCCTTGATGGAGGATTTTTAGTAAGTTGGATATCCTTTATGTGTATGGATATTATTACAAAAAGATTTGGACCTAAATCTGCTACAAAGATTTCAATAGTAGCATTATTAATTAACTTATTTACTTGTTTACTATTCTGGATTGTAAGTATTATTCCAGATGTACCTACTCAAGATGCTACTGCTGTAAATGAAATTTTAGGTGGTTCATGGTTTATACTTTTAAGTAGTTCAGTTGCTTTTATTGTTTCGGCATTTGTAAATAATTTTCTTAACTTTGCGATTGGAAAAATGTTTAAAAAGAATCCGGATGGAAAATTAGCTTATGTTACACGCACGTATATTTCTACATTTATTGGACAATTTATTGATAATCTAATCTTTGCGGTTTTAACATTTATGTTATTTGCTCCAATTTATTGGAACTTTGAATGGTCATTCTTAGCATGTATCACTTGTGCTGTAACTGGTGGTTTATTTGAGTTATTGATGGAAGTTATTTTTTCACCATTAGGTTATCATATCTGTAATAAATGGGAACAAGAAAAAATCGGACAACAATACCTCGATTATGTTGCAAGCAAATCAAATAATAAAAATGAAGAGGTAATAAAATAATGAAAGTTATTATAACAGGAACAAGCAGAGGTATAGGAAAAGGAATTGCATTAGAATTTTTAAATAATGGACACCAAGTTTTTGGAATAGATAAACTTGAAAAAACAATTGAACATCTAAATTATGTTCATTTTGTTGCAGATATTTCTAAAGATGAATTACCAAATATTAATGACTGTGAAATATTGATTAATAATGCAGGAGTCCAAAATGACAACGATATTGAAGTAAATTTAAATGGTAACATTAAAGTTACTGAAAAATATGCTTTCCAAGAAAATATTAAATCGGTATTATTTATTGCTTCAGCTAGTGCTTCAACTGGTGCTGAATTTCCTTTATATTGTGCGTCCAAAGGTGGATTAGTTTCGTATATGAAAAATGTTGCCTTACGTATTGCAAAATATGGAGCAACTTCTAATTCAATTTCTCCTGGAGGAGTTGTTACGTCTTTAAATCAACATATTATTGATAATAAAGATTTATGGGATCAAGTAATGAATGAAACATTATTACCTAAGTGGGCAAGTGTAGAAGAAATAGCTAAATGGGGCTATTTTGTAACTGTTATTAATAAATCTATGACAGCACAAGATATCTTAATTGATAATGGTGAAGCTGCCAAATCAAATTTTATATGGTAAAAGCAAAATCTAGAGGTACGTTATGCCTCTAGATTTTTTACTTACTATTATTTAAGACAAGTTAACAAAAGTAGAATATAATAAGATTAATTAAGAAAAGGAGATTTAATTATGGCATGTACAACAATATTAGTTGGAAAAAAGGCAAGTAATGATGGTAGTACTATGATTGCTCGTAACGATGATGGATATTTTGATGTTAAAAAGTTAATTGTTGTTGAACCTAAAGACCAACCTAAAAAATACAAAAGTAAAATTTCACATTTAAATATTGAATTACCTGATAATCCAATGCGTTATACTTCTTGTCCAAGCGTTGATCAAAAGTATGGTGTTTGGGCTGCTCAAGGTATTAACGAAGCAAATGTAGGAATGAGTGCTACTGAAACTATTACTAGTAACCCACGTGTTCTTGGTGGGGATCCTTATGTTGAATACGAAAAAGGTGAAGGGACAAAAAAAGAAAAAGTTGGAGGAATTGGTGAAGAAGATTTAGTTGTCTTAGTTCTTCCTTATATTAAGAGCGCTCGTGAAGGGGTAATTAGATTAGGTCAATTATTAGAAAAATATGGAACTTATGAACCTAATGGAATTGCTTTTAATGATGAAAATGAAATTTGGTGGTTAGAAACAATTGGTGGTCACCATTGGATTGCTCGTCGAGTAAAAGACGAAGAATATGTAATTATGCCTAACCAATTTGGTTTAGACAAATTTGATTTTAATGATGCATTTGGTGAACAAAAAGAAAATATGTGTTCTAGTGATTTAAAAGAATTTATCGAGAAGAATTATTTAGATTGTAACCAAAATGGTGAATTCAATCCTCGTTTAGTTTTTGGTAGTCACGATGATAGTGACCATGTTTATAACACACCACGTGCTTGGTTTATGGGACGTTATTTTAATCCTCGTACTTACAAATGGGATGGACCTGATGCTGATTTCACACCTGAAAGTGATGATATTCCATGGAGTATGGTACCAGAAAGAAAAATTACTGTTGAAGATGTAAAGTATATTCTCTCTTCATATTTCCAAGGTACTGATTATAATCCTTACACGAAAGCTGATAATCCTAAAAAAGGAATTTATCGTACAATTGGTATTTCTCGTACTGGAGTTATGGCTATTTCTCAAATTAGAGGTTATATGCCAAATGAACTTAAAGGCGTTGAATGGATTTGCTTTGGTTCAAATGCTTTTAATACTATTATTCCTATGTATACTAATGTTTCAAAAATGCCTTTATATGTTTCATCAACTACATTAGAAGTAAATACAAATACTTTCTACTGGGGCAGTAGATTAATTGGTGCATTAGCAGATCCTCATTTTGGTACAGCTATTCAACATATTGAACGTTATCAAAAAAATACAGTTGCAAAAGCTCGTGCAATTTTAAATGAATATGATGCAAAAATGCTTGAATCAAATGACTTCTCTTTAAAAGAGGAAGCAAATGGTAAGATTGCAAATATGACTAAAAAGCTTACTTTAAATACTTTGGATAAAGTTTTATTAAATGCATCTGTTCATATGAAAAATAGTTATAGTCGTAGTGACAATTAATAATTTTAAAGATAAAGTAAAAATAAGGTGAACGTATAGTATTTTTCATCACACGATCCTACTTTAGGGGTTTACCTAACGTAATCAAAAAAAAATAAACAATAAGTATATAAATAATAATGGATTTATATGCATTATGGCGCGTATAAAATAATGACAAGAGAGTAGTCACATTAATTTGGGACTACTTTTTTTAATCAATTTATAATTTCATATTCAAAGTGTTGTAATTTCATAAATGAAATGATAAATATAATTGTACTAAAGATAATAGTACGGGAGGACATTATGAAATTTGAAGACAAGGTTAAAGAATTGATGAAAAATTCTGGTATGAATCAAAAGGAACTATCAAAAAAATCAGTTCTAATTTTCTTTTAATGCAATATAATGCAAAGCCTTGCGCTTAACTACAGGTTCGCCGAGTGTAACTAGAAGCGCAAATAAAAAGTATTTGAATAATAATGGA
>CAVJPS010000003.1:0-32809 GCA_963651465.1 bacterium | reverse complement strand
GTTCACACAATGTCAAACGCAAATATTAATTAACAATACATGTCGTATTATGCACATTTTTAAACTTTTTTACTTGTTGTATAGTGCTTTTTATACCAACATAAATAATTATTATAATAAATTATTGATTTAAGTAAAAAACAAACAGTTCTTCAATATGATAAAAAAAATTATAAATGACAAACACTAATTGAATTAGGTGAATTGCAAAAATCCTAAAGTTAAAAAAATTTTAACAAAATAAAAAGCAGGATTGAATCCTGCTTAATATTTTCATCTTTGCAATTATAATCAATTGATTAACGCTTAGAGAATTGTGGAGCACGACGAGCAGCTTTAAGACCGTATTTCTTACGTTCCTTAGCACGTGCATTACGTGTTAACATACCAGCAGCTTTTAATGCACCACGGTAATCTGCAGAAGCAAGTAATAATGCTCTTGCAATACCTAAACGGATAGCACCAGCTTGACCTGAGAAGCCACCACCAACAACAGTAGCTTTAACATCAAATTTATCTGTTGTATTTGTAATTTCTAATGGTTGCTTTAAATCCATAACTAATGTTGGATATGGCATGTATTCGTTAACATCACGATCGTTAACTAAAATCTTACCTTCGCCTGGAACTAAAAAGACACGAGCGACTGAAGATTTTCTACGACCTGTACCATAATATTGGACTAAATCTTTTTTCTTTGTAGCCATTTCTTTTTACCTCCTAGAACTTAAGCTCTAAAGCTTCAGGCTTTTGAGCTTCGTGTTTGTGATCTGGGCCTTTGTATACGAAGAGTTTCTTTACCATTTGACGGCCTAAACGACCTTTTGGTAACATACCCCAGACTGCTCTTTGAACCATTTCTTCAGGGTATTTTTCTTGCATAACTTCAGCTGTACGTACTCTTAAATGACCTAAATATGAAGATGCATTGTAGTACTTCTTTGTTTTGAGTTTGTTACCTGTTAAACCGACTTTTTCAGCGTTAACAATGATAACATAGTCACCTGTATCGATGTGTGGAGTATATGTAGGTTTGTTTTTACCCATTAATACTACAGCGACCTCTGATGCGAGACGACCTAATGGTTTGTTAGTTGCATCAACTACATACCATTTTCTATTTAATTGACTTGGCTTTGCAAATGTTGTTTGACGTTGCATAAATAATTCCTCCTACCAAACTGCTGTCTTACCGGGACGACAATTGGGCAATAGTGCCAATTAATATATTAAATATATTAACGTCATAAGTCAATAATTTTTTATATTTTTTTATATTTTTTACTTAGCATATAATTAAAATATGAAAAAAATCATTTTCTTACGATTATATGGTACTTTTTTATATATGATTTACTTGATATTTTACTCAATTTTAAAGTTTTAAATTTTTATGTAAATCAATTACTGTGCTATTATAAAGCAACTATAAAATATCATTTAAAAATAAAAAAGCAAACCCATTACCATTATGGTTTGCTTATAAATTTTATAAAGTTTCTGATTTTCTAAAGAATTTCTTATTGCGTGAAAGTAATATTTGAGTGCGTTCAAGATATTCTTCTTTTTGTGAATTAGTAACTTCAAATTTTTCAATTGCGATTCTTAAAGATCTAAAACAATATAATCCAATTGAAGCATAACGTGCTTTAAATGTTGCATCACGGATTAAGCAAGTGATAATACCAAAGCAGAAATATAAACCTTTAACGCCTCCAATAACAGCTGAAAGGCGCATACAGAATTTACCACCAATATCTAGTATTTTATTTAATTCTTCAGTTGAAGTTTTATCAACATTAAGAAATTCTATATATCTAAACTTATAGCTAATATAATCTAAAAATTTATAATAAAAACGGCGAACTTTAATACGTGGAAAAATACCGTTAACACTGAATTCACACGCTTCAATAACATCTAATAAAACTTTGTAGTAATCTAAAGAATCACTACCACCAACATGTTCTATTATTTCTTCAATAATAGCTTTTGATTCCTTAAAATTGAAATCGCAATTTAATGGCTGTTTAAGTTCTCTTATTTTTTCATTAACAAATAATTCATCCATAATTTTCGCCCCCCATTCTTTTTTTAATTCATTTCTTAATTATTTTATACTAATTTTTTTATAAAAGCATTAATAATTTACTTTTTCTAAATAAAGCCCTTGTCCTGGGGCTTTATATGAACATATATTTCGATTAGGATTTTCTAGTTGCTTTGTTATATAATCTACATCAATTTTATGTAATCCTATTTCTACTAATGTGCCTACTATCATTCTTATCATATAGCGCATAAAGCCATTACCAGTAAATTTAAAAATAAGTATATCGTTGTTACATTCAATATCTATTGAAGTAATTGTTCTAATAAAATTACTAAAATCTTCTTCTTTAGAGGTAAAATTTTTAAAATTATGAGTACCTTCAAATAATCTACTTGCTTTTTTAATTAATTCTATATCAAGCTTACGGCCTAATTCATATTCATAATTTACTTTTAATGGATTTCTTTCGCCCATATTAATAATATAAGAATATGTTTTTTCTTTAGCATTTATACGAGCGTGGAAATCATCCTTTACTTTATAAACATCTAAAATCACAATATCGTCAGGTAATAAACAATTTAATGAATGTTTAAACTTACTTTCATCAATTTCTTTATTAACATCAAAATGAAAAGGTTGATATAAAGCATGAACTTTAGCATCAGTTCTTCCACTTGCTGTAATAGTAGTTGGAGTATTTAATATTTTAGATATAATTTCTTCTATTATTCCTTGAACTGTACGTCCTTCATTTTGACGTTGATAACCTAAAAAGTTAGTGCCGTCATAACTACATATTGCAACATATCGACTCATACAAATAATCCTCCTATTATTGAAATTACATTAATATGAGTAACAGATAATGTAATTATTCCTCCTAGAAGTAAAGTACATAAGATTAAACATATAGTATCTCTAAAATGCCATTTCATAATTCTATAACGAGTTCTTGTTGCATCTGGATCATATCCTCTACTTTCCATTGCATTTGCAAGTTCTTCGGAACGTTTGAAAGCTGATAAGAATAATGGAACTATTAAAGAAACAATTGCTCTTATTTTTTCTTTAATGTGTCCATGTTCAAAATCAACACCTCTACTTGCTTGTGCTTTCATAATTCTAGTTGTCTCATCTAATAAAGTTGGAATAAATCTTAAAGCGATAGAAATAGTCATAGCAATAATATGAACAGGAAATTTAATTAATTTTAATGGAGCCATATACCACTCTAAAGCATATGTTAAATCAAGTGGTTTAGTAGTAGCAGTTAAAATCATTGTTAAACCCACCATTAAAATTAATCTAATAATAATATATATTGATTGGTAAATTGCTTTATAGTATATTGTCCAAGTTTTATTATTCCATAAAGGAATAACAAAGTGGCCTAAGGAGTCATCTGAAAGTACAAAAATATTAATAATAGTAATTAATATCATCATAATCCATAAAGGTTTTAATTGCTTAAATAATGTACCAATACCAACATGAGAGATAATCATTAATATTAGGATAATAACTGCAACAATACCGTGTATTAACGCTCCCATCCATACATTTCCCCAAACATCGCCTACGTCAAAAGTAATAAATATAGAGGTAAGTAACATTATTAAGGATATTAATTTTAAACGAGGATCTAATTTATGAATTTTAGAATCATATGGTACATATCGACCTAAAGAAATGTTATTCATTAGATTTCACCTTCTTTGCAAGTGAAATTTGTTTTGCTAATAATTTTGTATCTTTAATCTTAGTTAAATCAATATCTAAACCTTTTTCTTTTAAAGTAGTAGCAACTTTATATACAAGAGGCATATCTAATGCATAATCACTATAATGATCATTTGAAAATAGTTCTAATGGAGTACAATGTTCTTTTATTTCTCCTTGAGACACAACCACAACATCACTAGCGTATTTTAATACTAAATTCATATCGTGAGTGACTAAAACAATTGTAATGCCTTCATTATGTAATTCATTAAACAAAGACATCATTTCATCTGTACCTTTAGGATCTAATCCAGCTGTAGGTTCATCTAATATTAATACGTCAGGTTTAGACGCAATAATACCTGCAATTGCAACACGACGCTTTTGACCACCCGATAGCTCAAAAGGTGATTTATCGTAAAAAGATTCATCTAATCCAACTCGAGCTAGTGCATCATGAGCAGCACTAATAGCTTCTTTATCTTTTAAACCAAAGTTTTTAGGGCCAAAAGAAACATCTTTTTCAATTGTATCTTCAAACAATTGATATTCTGGAAATTGGAAAACCATTCCTACTTTTTTTCTTAATTCTTTAATATGTTTAACCTTTATTTTTTTAGATAAAACAAATCCTTCAACATCGATAGTTCCAGATGTAGGAATAGATAAGCCGTTAATTTCTTGAACTAAAGTTGATTTACCACTTCCGGTTTGACCAACAATAGCCGTAAAAGAACCTTTCTTAATTTCAAGATTAATATTTTTCAATGCTTCATATTGAAAAGGTGTTTTAGGTGAATATATAAAAGATACATCAGTGAATTTTATTGACATAATTTATTCACCATCTCTTCCAAATTAGAGCAAAGGTCAATATTAATGCCTTCTTCTATTAAATAACTATATAATTCGTAAACAAAAGGAGCACTAAGACCAATAGATTTTAATGCTTTTTCATCTTTTAATATTTCTTTAGGTTCACCTTTCATATAAAGGTTACCATCATTTAAAATAATAACCTCATCAGAGTTAAAAGCTTCATTAATATCGTGAGTAATAGAAAGAATTGTTAAAGAAGGAATTTCTTCTCTAAGTTCCTTAATTACTTCTGATATCTCATTACGTCCTTGTGGATCAAGCATTGCAGTAGCTTCATCTAAAATAATAAGTTCTGGTTTCATAGCTAAAATACCCGCAATAGCTACTCTTTGTTTTTGACCACCAGATAAGTTTGTAGGCTCCTTATCTAGGAATTGTTCCATATGAACTTTTTTAGAAAACTCATTTATAATATCATCCATCTCTTCATGTGGAACTTTCCTATTTTCTAATCCAAATGCAATATCATCTCTTACTGTAGAACCAATAAATTGGTTATCAGGGTTTTGAAATACAATACCAACTTTTTGACGTATTTCAGTTACTGTTTTTGCAGTAAGTCTTTTACCAAATAAAAAGATTTTTCCACCAGTAGGAGCAAGTAACCCCATAATAAGTTTTGCAAGAGTAGATTTACCACTACCGTTATGACCAATAATAGAAATATATTTTCCGGATTCAATACTAAAAGAAACGTTATGCAAAGCATACTCGTTACTAGAAACATCACCGTATGTATAAGATAAATTTTCTACTTTTAGTATTTCCATCTTCATAACCTTCCTTTTGCTTTATGATTATATCATAACATTAAAAATAAAAGAATATATTATCAAAGTACAAATTGAAATAATATTATGTCTTATATTTTATTTCAATTCATTAATTTCATAATAGATGTTATTTAACTATCAATAGAATAAATCAAATTCACTCTCATTAATCTATTTCTCAATAGTCCCAATATAAAACTCTTTGTTTAGCATCAACATATGCGTAAAAAAAAGTTAATACTAGCAGGTATTAACTTATTTCAAATAATTATTTATTTTCTTCATTAAATAATACTATAGGTAATTTACCATCAAATTTACGTGTTTTAATGCCTGCTAAAGCAAACATCTTTTTACTTGCCATAGTACTAATAGTATCAGCGTATTTGTCATTTACGTATATAACTTCTTCAATACCAGTTTGAATAATAGCTTTAGCGCATTCATTACACGGAAATAAAGAAACATAAATTCTACAGCCTTTTAATAAACTGCCACGTGTATTTAAAATAGCATTGAATTCAGCATGACAAACATATAAATATTTTGATTCTAATCCTTCTCCGTGTTCCCAACTTAATGAATCATCATTAACGTTTCTTGGCATTCCATTATAACCACAAGAAACAATCTTATTATCTTTATCAACAATACAAGCACCAACTTGAGTTGAAGGATCTTTTGAACGTTGTGCTGCTAAAAAAGCAACACCCATGAAATATTCATCCCAAGAAATATAACCTTCTCTTTTCATATTTACTCCTTATTATTTTTTACGATTAATAGAATCTTCTGCTCTAAAATGTCCCGTTGGATAACGAGCACTTAATTTTTCAACATTATAATCTGCAATTTCTTGTAAGGTTAAGCCTAATCCTTTAGCAGTTAAAGAAATGTACCATAAGACATCTCCAAGTTCATCTTTAAGTTTTTCTTTATTTAATTCATGTCCTTGAAATAATGCTTTTTTTACTATATCTGCACATTCACCAGATTCCCCTGCTAAACCTAATACTCCATTAAGAACAGGATTTTCTTTACCTTTTTCGCTTGTTAAAGAATATGCAAATTCTTGATATTCATTAAAACTCTTTTTCTCCATATTGTACCCCTCCTTAGATTAGTAAATTATTGATATATTTTAACACATAAATAGTTTAACATAACAACTTAATTAAGCACATAAAAAGATAGGCAAATTTTAGATATTATCTATATTTGCCTATCTTGATTTTATAGAATATTTAAACGATATTCACCTACAGCACAAATTGTTTTAGCATCAACAATTGTACCATCCTTAATCATATGAATAATTTCATCCATTGTTACTTCAAATAATTCAATATCCTCTTCAACATTTAAAGATGGTTTAGTTTTAGTCAAATCTGTTGCGTAATACAAATAAATTACTTCATTAGTGTAACCAACTGAAGGATAAATTTTACCTAAATATTGAACTGTAGAAGCAAAATATCCAGTTTCTTCTTCAAGTTTACGAATTGCTGTAACTTTATGGTCTTCACCATCTTTTAAAGGTCCACCAGGAATTTCATAAATAATTTTATCGTATGGGAAACGATATTGACGTTCCATAATAAATTTACCATTAGGTAATTGTGCTAAAACACAACTTACTTTTTTATGATGAACAACTTCACGATCAAATTGAACACCATCGCTTGATTCATAAGTATCAACCGAAACATCAATAATCTTTCCTTTGAATACTTCTTTTGAATCAATTTTTTTCATTCTAGTTTCCATATATTTTAACCTCTTATTTATATTATATAAAAATTAACTTCATTTGTATTAAACTTTTTTTAATTAATATAATCTTGATCAACTTTAATGACAGCATTATATTTTGTATTATATTCACGTAGTTTATTACTGATTAATATAGTTAATTCTTTTTCAGTCATTTTAAAGTTTTCCATTGGAGTTACTACATCAAATAAAATATTAGAATGTGTTGGACCTTGTGTCATACGTAAATCATGAAATGTTAATCTAGTATCAATATCATTTAATATTTCAGTTATCTTTTCTTTAATAACTGGTAATTCTTTATTTTTAGTATCAATAGGGTCCATATGAATAGTTAATTCTACGCCATACTTTGCTCCAATTACATGTTCAATTGTATCGATTGAATCATGTGCTGCAAACATATCACCATATCCATCAATTTCCACATGCATAGTCATAAATATTTTTGTAGGACCATATGAATGAATTACTACATCGTGGACATCCATTACAACATCGTAATCTTTAACATCTTTTAATACGTTTTTAACGAATTCACTATCAGGAGACATACCAACCAATGGTGAAGCAGTTTCAACTACCATTTTAATTCCACTTATCAAAATAACAATAGCGACAATTAATGACATACCCGCATCAATCCACCAAAGTGAATTAAAGAAATATTGAATAACAGCAGCAATTAGAACAGCACTAGTTGAAAAACAATCGTTAAATGAATCTTGCATTGAAGCTTTTAAACTAACAGATTGAATAGCTTTGGCAATAGAACGATAATAAAGGCCTAATAATAATTTACCTATGATAGAAACACCTAGGATAATAAATGCTGTCGTCGAATAAACTGTTGAAGATTCTTGAGAAATAAGTTTTATTACCGACGTATAACCTAATACACCAGCTACACATATAATAATAAAAGCAATTATCATTCCACTAATGTACTCAATTCTTTCGTGTCCATAAGGATGTTTTGAATCGGCTTTTTTTGATGCAAAAAGAAATCCAACAACTGTTACTACACAAGAAAATAAATCACTTAAGTTGTTAATTGCGTCACTTATAATTGACATAGAAAAAGTAAAAATTCCTATTAATAATTTAATAACAAAAAGAATAAGGTTCATCACAATTCCACCAATAGCAGCTAATAACCCATGCTTCTTTCTTACTTCTTTATCATTAACATTTTTATAATCTTTAATAAACCATTTACGTAATAGAGTAACCATAGTTAATCTCCTTTTTATTTATTTTAACATATAAGTTTATTTTAATATTAAAAAGTCATTAACTTTGTTAAAATGTTAACGAAGGTGATAGTATGGACGAAAACAAACGATATATTGCAGTAATCGATTTAAAGTCTTTTTATGCTACCGTTGAATGTATTGAACGTGGTTTAGATCCTTTTACTACTCCTCTTGTTGTATGTGATGCATCTAGATCTCCAAATACTATTTGTCTTGCTGCATCCCCTTACGCTAAATCACTTGGTATTTCATCAAGAGCTCGTCGATATGAATTACCTAATTTAAAAGAATTAATACTTGCTACTCCTCGTATGGAACTATATATTAAAAAATCCGCTGAAGTAATGAATATTATTTTAGATTATGTTGGTGAAGACGATATGCATGTTTATTCTATTGATGAAGCGTTTATCGACTTAACACCATATCTTTTAATGTATAAAAAAAGTCCTCACGATATTGTTAAAGATATTATGGATACTATAAATAAAAAAACAGGTTTATTTTCAACTGCTGGTATTGGCCCTAATATGTTTATGGCAAAAGTTGCGTTAGACACTGAAGCCAAAAAAGCTAAAGACGGTATTGCTGAATGGACGATGGATGATGTTAAAACAAAATTATGGCCTATCACACCTTTAAATAAACTATGGGGAATATCAGTTAATTACCAACGTAGGTTAAATGCTTTAGGTATTAGAAAAGTTGGCGATTTAGCAACTTATCCCTTAGATATATTAAAAGAAAAGTTTGGTATAATGGGTGAACAATTATATAACCACGCTAATGGAATCGATGAATCTCAAATAAGAGAAAAATATATCCCCGATTCAACTTCCCTTTCAATGGGACAAACTTTATATAGAGATTATACTTTTGACGAAACTAAACTGGTTTTTCGTGAATTAATAGATGAACTTTGTCATCGTATGAGAAATTTAGGATTAAAAACAAGTGTTATTGCATTTGCTTTTGGTTTTTCTGATTTTGAAACTGGAGTTGGTAAACAAGTTTCACTTTTAAATCCAACTGATGACCAAGATGAAATATATAAAGTTTTGTTATATCATTATAATCAATACAAAACTTCTAATTATATACGTAAAATATATGTATCGTTTGCGAACTTTAAAAGCACTGAATTTGAACAACTCGATTTATTCATTGCTCCAGAAAAACAAGAAAAACAACATAACTTAAATAAAGCAATAGACGATATTCAAAATAAATATGGTAAAGATGCTGTTTTACGTGGAAGTTCTGAATTAAAGAATTCAATGATTAAAGAAAGACATACTTTAATAGGAGGACATCGTAAATGAGTGATCGTGGAATGAAAAAATGGGCACCATACAAATCTTTAAATGAACAAGAATACTTTATGGAGCAAATGCGTGAATCTCGTTCACGCATTGAAAAGCCTATTATTAGTGAAGATTTAGCTGAAGAGATAAATCAAACATTAACTAACGCTACTAATGAAACATTATTAATATTTAGATTTTATAAAAACGGACATATATATGAGATTGAACAATATATAAAAGAAATTGATTTAATAAATAGAATAATTCATGGTAGTGAGCTCAATTTAAAAATAGACGATATAGTATTTGTAAAAGAAAAATAGTGATATTTTTATATCTTTAAAATATAATATTATATATGTGAAAGGAGATTTATTTATGAAAAAATCTTTTTATTATGGTGAACATTCAAATAAATGGCCAGTTTTATTAATGAAGCTTGGTACTATTATATATTCGATATTTACATTAGGTGTAGTTGTGGCAGAAATGCTTTTATTAGATGGAACTATCGGTTCAGGTATTTTATCAACTTTAATTTCAATTTATTTCTGTGTAGCAATTTTAAAACATATGCGAACAACTCAACCCCTAAATTTCAGTTATTTATTAATTTTAATTTTTGAGTTATTAACAGGCTTTAATCTTTTTTCATCTGTACTTACCTCACCAGTATTTGGATTAATTTCTATTTTAACTGGATCACCTATTTACTTAACTAGTATTATCATTTTAATAGTTCTAGTTGTTCAACAAAAGAAAGGAAATTCAGCCCCAACTTTACAAATTATATTTTGGTCTTTAAATTTAATATCACCAGCACTATTTATGCTTTTAAATGGATATTATTTTACTATCTCAACAATTGCTTTTATTGAAGATTCAGTCAATTTAAGTGCTTTTGTATATTATGGATGTAATTTCTTATCGACTGTAGGATTATTCTTATGTGAATTAGCAATTCTTCTTTACACTGTTTTCACATATAGACCAAAGAAAATTTATTATGAAACCAACACAGACACAACTTTCTCTCGTGACCTTAATGATTATGGTTATCAACCTTATCAAGATAACTATAAAAATGACGATTATAACGATAAAAATTAAAATAGTAACGATTAGCCTTGACTAACTTAATATTTGCTCGTTAAAATGATTAAGACTTAAGGGAGTAGTTAACTTTCAAAAGTGATTAGTCAACATACTGGTTACTAACCTGGCTAATCTTAATAAACGAGACTTAAGTATAGATTTTTCTATACTTTTGTCATTTTTAAAAGTATAGAAATATACTTTTTTTATTTTATTAAGTTGTTAAGGAGAGTTTTTATGACAGCGTCAATTTTAATTTCAGTATTTCTATTAGGTATAGCATTATCAATGGATGCTTTTGCAGTTTCAGTTACAGATGGATTAATATATAAAGATATTAATGTCCGTCGTAGTATATTTATTGCAGCAGTCTTTGGAGTAATGCAAGCTTTAATGCCTTTACTTGGCTATTGGATTATCGAAGGTGTTACAGTAATTGTTGGTAGTACTTCTGGAGAAAAAGCAGGTGAAATTCTTGCTATTAGTGTTGTTTTCCTTGCTGCTACTTTATTACTCTTTATTGGTACAAAAATGTTAATTGAGGGTATTAAAAAACTTAAAGTAAGTGATGAAGAAAAGAAAGAACTTAAAAACTTTTCATATAAAGAAGTTTTATTAATGGGTGTCGTTACAGCAATTGATGCTTTAGCTGCTGGTATTGAATTACACGCTGGTTCTTCAACTAACCAAACTATTTGGCTTCATGTTGCAATTATTATGGTTTGTACATTTACTATTTCTCTTCTTGGAGTATTATTTGGTAATCAAATTGAAAAACTTTTAAAAGGTAATTTCTCAATTTGTAATATAGTTGGTGGTTCTATTCTTATTTTATTGGGTATTTGGGTTGTCTTATCTCATTTTTTCCCAGCTTTATCATTCTAATAAAATTATAAAAAATAATGATTTTAGCATATTGCTTTTGATAGTAATATGCTTTTTATTTTCATTCAATAAAATGAACATTAGTTCAATAAAATTAATACAAAAAATTACTTTATTTTTAGTGTTGTTGCGTTGATTTTATACTATATAAAAGTTATATTAATATTGTAAATATAAGTCATTTCTTAAGTGACATTTATATAAGATTATTAAAGACGGAAGTACCGTACTTCCGTCTATATAATTATATAAGGAGTTGATATAGATGAAGGTATTACTAGAACTAAATCAAACTAAAGACGTAGATTTTAAAATTACTAAAGAAATTATCGATCATCTTGTTCTAAAAGGAGTTCAAGTTTATATCGAAAAAGAACTAATGGGTAAAGTTGCTAATGTTCGTGTAATTGATCACGCTTCTATTGCTAATATTGATTTATCAATTGTTCTTGGTGGAGATGGTACAGTTTTAAAAGCTGCTCATAAATTTGAAAAATACGATTTTCCTTTTTTAGGTATCAACCTAGGAAGAGTTGGCTGTTTAAGTGAAGCAACTCCTACAAATTATAAAGAAGTAATTGATAAAGTACTTGAAGGACAATATCAAATTCAAAATAGAATTGTATTAAAAGTTGGCTTATACCACAAAAATAGTTTAATAAGAGAAATTAATGCCTATAACGAATTAGCTATTACTCGTGGTATGTTACTTAAAATGATTAATATTGGAATTAAGGTTAACGATAATAACGATACAAATTTTTACGCTGATGGAATAATTGTTGCTACTCCAACTGGAACTAGTGCCTATAACTTGTCTGCTGGTGGCCCTTTATTAATTCCAACTGCAAAGAGTTTTGTTATAACGCCTATATGTCCACAATTAAAAACTATTACATCTTTGGTTGTAGACGGTGATGATAAAATTACTTTATCACTTCATGATGAATATAAAGATACATTCCCACAATTACAAGTTGACGGAATGGAAGCTATTGATTTTGGTAATGAAGATACAATTGTTCTTTCAAAATCTACAAAATTATTTAAAATTATTAAAATCAATACTAATGAATCTTTATATGAACCGATTTTTAAAGTTACTAAAGCATTTAAATAAAAGGAGATTTTTATGAATAAAATTGTTAAAAAAGAAAGTCTAAATCCTACTGTTACATTAATGGATATTGAGGCTCCTGCTATTGCTAAAAAAGCTGAACCAGGCCAATTTATTATTATTCGAGCAAACGAAGTTGGTGAAAGAATTCCACTTACTATTGCTGGATACGATAGAGAAAAAGGAACTGTTAGAATTATTTTCCAAATTGTTGGTGGCTCAACAATGACTTTAAACGAATTAAATGAAGGTGATTACGTCCACGATTTTGTTGGACCATTAGGAAAAGCAACCGAAACTGAAGGTTTAAAGAAGGTTGCTGTTGTAGGTGGTGGCGTTGGTTGTGCTATTGCTTACCCTGTTACTAAGAAATTACACGATGACGGATGTGAAGTACATTCTATTATCGGATTTAGAAATAAAGATTTAGTTATTCTTGCTAAAGAATTCGAACAAGCATCTGATATATCTAAATTAATGACTGATGACGGAACTGCTGGCGAAAAAGGCTTAGTTACTAATGCTTTAGAAGAATTAATTAATTTAGGTAATGAATACGATGAAGTAATTGCAATTGGACCTCTTGTTATGATGAAATTTGTTGTTGCAGTTACTAAAAAATACAATATTAAAACTGTTGTCTCGATGAACCCTATTATGATTGACGGAACAGGTATGTGTGGTTGTTGCCGTCTTACTGTAGGAGGTAAAACAAAATTTGCTTGTGTTGACGGACCAGAATTCGATGGCTTTGAAGTTGATTTTGATGAAGCTATTGCTCGTTCCCGTCAATACACCGAGTTCGAAAAGAAAGCAAGAGACGAACATTGTAATTTATTAAAGGAGGCAAAATAATATGCCAAATATGAATCCGAAAAAAAATCCAATGCCATGTCAAGAACCAAATGTTCGTAATAAAAACTTCTTAGAAGTAACAACTGGTTATACTGAAGAAATGGCAATTGATGAAGCTCAAAGATGTTTAAATTGTCGTAACCCATTATGTATGCAAGGTTGCCCAGTTTCTATTCATATTCCTGAATTTATAGCACACGTTGCTAAAGGTGAATTTGAAGAAGCATTTAATGTTATTTATAGATCAAGTTCTTTACCTGCTGTTTGTGGTCGTGTTTGTCCACAAGAATTACAATGTGAGGCTAAATGTGTTAGAGGTGTAAGAGCTGGTAATGAGCCCGTAGCAATTGGTCGATTAGAAAGATTTGTTGCTGACTGGCATAACGAACACAGTAAAACCACTCCTACTCCTATTGAGAGTAACGGACATAAAGTTGCTATTATTGGTTCGGGTCCTAGTGGACTTGCTTGTGCTGGCGATTTAGCAAAACTTGGATATGAAGTTACTATATTTGAAGCATTACACTTAGCTGGTGGTGTTTTAGTCTATGGTATTCCAGAATTCCGTTTACCTAAAACAATCGTTCAAAAAGAAGTTAATAATTTAATTTCTATGGGTGTTAAAATCGAAACTAATATGGTTATTGGTAAAGTTTTATCAATTGATGAACTCTTAGACGAACAAGGATTTGATGCCGTATTTATTGGTTCCGGTGCTGGTTTACCTAAATTTATGGGTATACCTGGTGAAAACCTAAAAGGTGTTTTCTCCGCTAATGAAATCTTAACTAGAACTAACTTAATGAAAGCATATCAAGATAACTCTACTACTCCAATTTATAAAGGTCACAATGTTGCTGTTGTTGGTGGTGGTAATGTTGCTATGGATGCTTGTAGAGTAGCAAAAAGATTAGGTTCTGAAAATGTTTATATTATTTACCGTCGTTCATTAGATGAACTTCCAGCTCGTAAAGAAGAAGTTGAACACGCAATGGAAGAAGGTATTGTTTTTAAAACATTATGTAACCCTACTCGTATTATTGGCGACGAAAATGGAAACGTAAAAGGTTTAGAAGTTGTAGATATGGAACTTGGTGAACCTGATGCTTCTGGTAGAAGAAGACCAATAGTAAAGAAAGGTTCAGAACATATTATAGATATGGATTGTGTCATTATGGCATTAGGTACAAATCCTAACCCATTAATTAAATCAACTACTAATGGATTAGATGTTAATGACCATGGTGGTATTATTACCGATGAAGTTGGTCAAACATCACGTGAAGGTGTCTTTGCTGGTGGAGACGCTGTTACTGGTGCTGCTACTGTTATTCTTGCAATGGGTGCTGGTAAAAAAGCTGCTGCAGCTATTGATCAATATATTCAAAGTAAAAAATAGATATTACTGATAAGATGATTGCTATGCAACCATCTTTTTTATTTATTTTTAGTAGTTTTAATCGAATGTAACCGCTTTTTTCGAAGTCGTCGAAATTTTATTGATTTTTACTTTTTCATGTGCTATAAAATTTTTTGTGTGCAAAGGAGAACTATTATGAAGTATGATGTTGTAATTGTTGGTGGAGGGCCTTGTGGTTATTTTGCTGCATATGAACTTTCACTTAAGAATCCTGATTTAAAAATAATATTAATAGATAAAGGAAACGATATATATAATCGTCATTGTCCGGTATTAGAGCATCGTTTAACTAAATGTCCTAATAATGGTAAAGATTTTAAAGAATGTTATCCATGTTGTTCTATTACTAATGGCTTTGGTGGCGCTGGGGCCTATAGTGATGGAAAATTTAATATTACAACTGAATTTGGTGGCTGGTTAACTGATTATATTGACGATGATAAACTATTAGATTTAATTAAATATGTTGATGATATAAATCTTAAATTTGGTGCAACAACAGTTGTTACTGATCCTACTACTCCTCAAGTTATAGAAATAGAAAAGAAAGCAATGGCTGTAGGAGTTAAATTACTTCGTTCTAAAGTTCGTCATTTAGGTACCGAAGAAAATCTTAAAATATTAACTAGAATATATGAATTCTTAAAAACCAAAATAGATTTTAAATTTAGATGTGCTGTTGATGACATTATTGTTAACGATAATAAAGAAGTTAATGGTGTGAAGTTATCTACTGGCGAAATAATAGAAAGTAAATATGTTTTATTAGCCGTTGGACGTGAAGGTAGTTCCTGGTTAAGTAATTTACTTGAAAAATACAAAATTGAAATGACTCAAAATCAAGTTGATATTGGTGTTAGAGTTGAATGTCCTAACCTAGTAATGGATGAAATAAATAAAAATCTATATGAAGCAAAGTTTGTTTATAAAACTTCAAATGGATCAAAGGTAAGAACTTTCTGTTCTAATCCTGGAGGTCATGTTGTTATGGAAAACTATAATGGAGTTATTAATGTAAATGGTCACTCCTATAATAGTTCAAGTTTATTAAGTAACAACACAAACTTCGCTTTACTAGTTTCTCATCATTTTAGTGAACCTTTTAAAAAGCCTAATGAATATGCTGAAAAAGTATCAAAACTTGCTAACCAAATATCTTGTGGCTCAGTAATTGTACAACGCTTTGGTGATATATTACGTGGACGTCGTTCTACAGATAAACGTATTAAAGATGGATTTGTTAAACCAACTTTAAAAGAAGCAATCCCCGGTGATTTATCGTATGCTTTACCATATAAAACAATGAGTGCCATTATTGAAATGATTCAAGTATTAGATAAGATTACTCCAGGACTAGCTACAGAACATACCCTGTTGTATGGTGTTGAAGCAAAATATTATAGTGCTCACCCAAGTATAAATAATGAATTTGAATTAAACGATATAAAAAATTTATTTGTTGGTGGAGACGGTGCTGGTTTAACAAGAGGATTAGCTCAAGCTGGTGCTAGTGGAATATATATTGCAAGAAATATTTTAAATAAGGAGAATGATTAAAATGAAAAGATTTACAGGTACAACTTCCCGTGGTATTCGTTTACCAATTGTTAAAGAAGGTGACGATTTAGCTACAATAGTTTCAACTTCAGTATTAGATGCAGCAAAAAATGAAAAATTTAACATTAACGATAAAGACGTTATTGCTATTACAGAATCATTAGTTGCAAGAGCCCAAGGCAATTATGCAACAGTTGACGATATTGCTTATGATGTTCAATCTAAATTCGGTGATGAAGTTGGAGTTGTCTTCCCTATCTTATCCCGTAACCGTTTTGCAATTCTTCTAAAAGGCATTGCAAGAGGTGTTAAAAAAATATACTTAATGCTTTCATATCCTTCTGATGAAGTCGGTAATGCTTTATTATCATATGATGAATTAGATGAAAAAAATGTTAACCCTTATACTGATGTATTAAATCTAGAAAAATATCGTTTATTATTTGGATACAAAAAACATGAATTCACTGGTGTAGACTACATTGATTACTATATTGATTTAATTAAAAAAGAAAATTGTGAAGTAGAAGTTTTCTTTGCAAATAGAGTTAAAGAAATTCTTAATCACACTAAAAATGTCTTAACATGTGACATTCATACTCGTAGAAGAAGTAAAAGAATATTAATTGAAAATGGTGCAAAAATCGTCTATGGTTTAGACGATATATTAAATGTATCTATAAATGGTAGTGGTTATAATAATCAATATGGTTTATTAGGTTCTAATAAATCAAGTGAAGAAAAAGTAAAACTCTTCCCTCGTGATGCTAGTAAATTATTATTAGACATTCAATCTATTATTAAGACAAGAACCGGTAAACACGTTGAAGTTATGGTATATGGAGACGGTGCTTTTAAAGATCCTCAAGGAAAAATTTGGGAACTCGCAGACCCTGTTGTTTCTCCTTTCTATACTAATGGATTAAAAGGTACACCTAATGAAATTAAAATTAAATTCTTAGCTGATAATGAATTTAGTAATCTTAAAGATGAAGAATTACAAAAAGCTATAAGAGAAAAAATCAAAAATAAAGATTCTAATCTTGTTGGCAATATGATTTCAGAAGGTACAACCCCTCGTCAAATCACAGACTTAATTGGTTCTTTATGTGACTTAACTTCAGGTTCTGGAGATAAAGGAACTCCTGTTGTATTAGTCCAAGGTTATTTTGATAACTACGCAAATGAATAACAAAGAAAAAAGCAATTTCAACAATTGCTTTTTTTTGATGTTCTTATTTTATTATTCTTGGACCAGCATTTTTAATTTCTTCTGGCATATCTAAATATTTTTCATTAAAGTTTTTATTAAACATTAATGCTAATTTATTAGCTTCTTTATCGTAAGCTTCTTTATCTTCCCAAGCTTCTTTTGGATCAAGTATTTCACTTGGTACTCCTGGTAATTTAGTTGGGAAATCAACATTAAATATATCACTATGTTTAAATGTTTCTTTTTCAATATCACCATTTAAACAAGCGTTTACCATTGCACGAGTATATGAAAGTTTAATACGTTTTGCCCCACTTGATGCACTGCCACCACTCCAACCAGTATTAATCAAATAAACTTTAGTTCCATATTTGTCTAATCTATCACCAAGCATTTGAGCATAAATCGCTGGGCTCATTGGCATAAATGGTTCACCAAATAAAGTAGAGAATGTTGGTTGAGGTTCAAGTACTCCTCTTTCTGTTCCAGCAAGTTTAGAAGTAAAGCCTGAAACAAAATGATACATTGCTGCGTTCTTATCTAATTTACTAATAGGAGGTAATACTCCAAAGGCATCAGCAGTTAAAAATATTACTACTTTAGGAATTCCTCCTGTCCCTTTTAATTCAGCGTTATTTATATAATTGATAGGATATGCAACACGTGTGTTTTCAGTATATCTAGAATCAAAGAAATCTAATTCTTTAGTTTCTTCATTCATCACTACATTTTCAACTACTGCGCCTTCTTTAATAGCGTTATAAATGTCAGGTTCGTTTTCTTTGCTTAAATTAATACATTTAGCATAACATCCACCTTCAATATTAAAGACACCTTCATTTGACCAACCATGTTCATCGTCACCGATTAACTTACGATTAGAGTCCGCCGATAATGTTGTTTTACCAGTTCCGGATAAACCAAAGAATATTGCAGTTTCATCTGTTAAAGGATCTTTATTTGCACTACAATGCATTGGGAGAATATTTTCTTTTGTTAAAACATAATTCATTGTTGAGAAAACAGATTTTTTAATTTCACCACAATAAGCAGTACCAACGATTACAATTTCGTGACTTTCATAATTAATAATAATAGCAGCTTCACTATTAACTCCGTCAACTTCGGGATTACATTTAAATCCAGGAGCAACAAGAATTGTGTAATCTGGAGTACCAAAGTTTGCAAGTTCATCTTCACTAGGTCTCACCAGTAATTGATGAATGAATAAGTTTTGAGATGCGTATTCATTTATAATAGTAAATTTTTTACGATGTTTTTTATCAGCACCGGCAAAGCCATTAAAAACATATAAATCTTTATTAGTTAAATATTTTAAAGCTTTATTTTTTATGTTTTCAAACTTTTCATTGCTAATAGGTTTATTTACTTTTCCCCACGCAATGTCGTTATGGACTGAAGGAGTATCAACTATAAATTTATCATTTGGACTTCTACCAGTATATTTACCTGTATAAATAACTAATGCTCCATTATTAGCTAATGTACCCTCTTTTTTGTCTAAAGCTTTTTTTAATAATTCTTTTACGTCTAGATTAACGTATATATTTTTACCTATATTTGATATATTCATTTCTAACGCTCCTTTCCTTCTTTATTTGCATAAGTCTATATAATAAATAATATATAATTTTTAAATATTATTAAAGTTAAAATAAAAAAGAAGCTAAAATAAGCTTCTTTAGTAAATAAATTAATATTAGAATGCCCAATCACCATTTTTAAAGATTTGGTGTTCTTTACCGTCTTGATCAACACCAACGATATCTAAATCTTTTGAGCCAATCATAAAGTCAACGTGACTCATTGAATCATTAATACCTTTAGCGTGTAATTCATCTAAAGTATACTTATCGTAATCTTTAATTAAGTTAGTAAAGCCCATACCTAATGCTAAGTGACATGATGCATTTTCGTCATATAAAGTTTCAAAGAATAAAATATTACTATTAGAAACTGGTGAATCAACTGGAACTAAAGCACATTCTCCTAAATAAGAAGCACCTTCATCAAGATTTAACATTTGGTCTAATAATTGTTTATTCTTTTCAGCACCGTAATCAACTACTTTACCTTTTTCAAATTTAAACCAGAAATTATCAATAATTTCACCATTATATGATAATGGTTTTGTAGAATAGACAATACCTTCTGCTTCACCTTTTTTAGGAGATGTAAAACATTCTTCAGTTGGCATATTAGGATTAAAATAAATATTACTTCCTAATGTAGTTTCGCCACCACCCTCAAATAGACAATCTTCAATTAAGCCTACTTTGAAGTCAGTACCGTTACTTGATTTATAACGTAATTCTTTTAAATGTAAATTATTTAAATAATTACAGCGGTTTGCTAAATTAGCATTATGCTCATCCCATGCTTTAAGTGGGTCTTCAGTAATACGGGATGTATATAAAATTGCTTCCCATAATTTTTCAACAGCTTCGTCATCACTTAAGCCAGGAAAAACTTTACGTGCCCATTCTTTAGAAGGTACACCAGCAATTACCCATTGATATTTATTTTCCATTTGGTCAATGTATTTTTTCATTTTAGGGTAATTAATCATTTGAGCCTTAGCAGATTTTTCTTGATCAACACCTTTTAGTCCGTCTGGGTCTTCAGAAGTAATATAGATACGAACTGGTAAATGTTCGACTTTATATTTCAATTTTTCTTCTTCCCATAAAGGAAATTCAGTTAAAGTTTCTAATGATTTATTATTAACATTTAGTTTATAAATTACGTCATCAACAAAATCAACCCTAACGCTTTTTGCTCCTGCTTTATAACATTCTTCTACTAATAAACGAGCAAATTCATATTGATCAGCAGCAATAGAAATATCTACTATTTGATCTTTTTGTACATTAGCACCTTTTAATACAATACATTGTGCATATTTTTTAATTCTTTCTTGATCCATATTAACACCTCTTTTAAGTATTTTACTACAAATATTTTCATTTTAAATGAAAAATGCTCGATAATATTTTATTATATATATGTATGATTGGAGGCATTACTATGAAAGCTATAAATAGATATTCAAAATTAATATTTTCTATTGTGGTCTTTATTGCTGGAACATTATGTTTTATCTATCCAAAACAAGTTGGCAATTATTTTGCTTTAATAGCTGGTACTTTGTTAATTCTTAAAGGTTTGGTCGAATGGTTCGCACGTTTTAAAGACAGAAAATACTCACCTTTATTTCTTCCTTTAATGTATATATTAACAGGTATTATCTTTATTATTGGATGGAAATATATTATGCACGCAATATTAATAGTTTCAGCTGCAAGTTTAATCTTATTAGGATTCTTAAAGCTAGCATCAATAAAATACTATACAATAATAAAAGAAAATCCATTATATCCTATAATTAACGCAATTGTTTACTTAGTGGTTGGAATATTATTATTAGTATTTGCAATACTAGGATTACAAAACGATAGTTATTCTTTCTTAATAGGTATAACAATCGGTATTGCATTATACCTACTTGCTATTGATACATTTATTCGTTTTATAAGAAATAAAGAAGGTCCACTTCATAGAGTGGAAGAAGATTTCTACGCAAGAAGAAACTCAAAAAACGTAATTGAAGTTGAAATTAAAGAAAACAATATTGTTGAAGAAAATAATATTGAAGATAACCAAAATAAGTAAAAATTACAAAGTAAAAGAGCATTTCTAATAAAATGCTCTTTTTGTTTTATTATACGTGTAAATCTCCGTCTTTAATTAAATTAAATTTACGGAATAATAAGTCAATACCAAATACTAATACAGCCGGTAAAACAATTTCAAGTCCAAATATTCCAACCCAAGTTTGCCATGTATTGCCCATTGAAGCAAATGTACCTATTTGACCAACTAATCCAGCTGTACCCATACCAGCATTTGCACCCATACATGCAAGTTTTAACCAACAAGTTGAAACAGGTCCTAAAATAGCACTAGCAATAATTGTAGGTAACCACACGATTGGTTTCTTTAAAATGTTTTTAAATTGAAGCATAGATGTACCAATAAAGATTGATGCAACCATACCAATAGAATTATCACGACGAGATTGAACAGCAAAGCCAACCATTTGGCAACAACAGCCAACAATTGCAGCACCAGAAGCAATAACTAAACCTGCTTTACTTGGATCTGCAAGAGCTTCAGCGATTGTCATCTCGTTTCCTAAGTTAAATATCATAGCACCAATAGCAGCACTACTAATTGGAGCTGTTAATGCCATACCCATTAATACAGCAACAACAATACCCATTACAAATGGAACAGCGTTAGTACCACTATTAATTAACCATTGAATACCATATGTAACATAAATTGCAGGATATCTTACAAGTAATGCAGCAACTGTGCCAACAAATACACCAAATAATGGAATTAATAAGACATCAACTGGAGTCTTTTTTCGTAATACATATTTAAATGCTAATGCAACACAAATACATACTAAATAAACTGTTAAAGGATCACCAATTTGTATTTTATCTGAATATGTACCAGCAGTAACAAATTTTGTTGAAAGCGAGAAATAACTAGCAATTTCACCAGTAGCAGCTAAAACAATTGTTTGTAAAGGATTTAACTTTAAAGCAATTGCAACACCAACACCGATACCAGCACCAGTTAAAATTTGTAATATATAGGAAACTCCCGATGTGCCTGACACGCCAAAGATCTTAGCCATAAATTCACAAAATGCATTGCCAGTACCTTTGCTAAAAAGCATGCCAATTGTACCTAATATTGTTCCAATAATTAAAGTAGCAAATAATCCGTATGCCATACCATTTGTGGTTGTGACTACATAATTGAGGATTCTTTTGCCAACAGAAGGTTTTGGTTCTTCATTATTTGTAGAATCATTAGCCTTTACTTCTTCATTGGATGTTGTTTCAGTAGTTTGTACTTCTTTAGAAGTTACAACTTCTTCTTCTTTTTTCATAATATAACACCTCTAGTTATTAAAATATACTGAATATAACTTTTGTACAATACTTTATTTTCATTTTTTAAATGATACCGCTTTTTTAAAAATGAAAATATTTTTATTTATATTTGTGTAAAAAGAAAAGGATTGAGTCTTCATAAAAGACTACAATCCTTAATAAATTATGCAAATGGATGAGAAGCAGTTTCGTGGTATGTTTCATTTACTACTACATCATATTGAGCAAATGAAGCAATATATTCATTAACACTTGCAATATCATCTTTTTGAGTATCAGCAAGAGTTAATGTAGCACTCATATCAATAACACTTACAATTGACATTGAGAAATCAAGTTTATAAAGTTCATTTTCATTTGCGTATAAATATAGATATTCATCACTAAATGCTGAACTATCTTTTGATAAAGCATCTAGGTCAAAACCAAATGTGAATTTAGTTTCATTTGTTCCTTCAGTCATATAATACTCACTTAAAACATCTTCTAAGTTCATATCATTAATATCTGTAGGAGTAATACTTTCAAGAATTGAATTTTGTACTGTTTCAGTTAAATCAATAATTGTTTCAAACATATAGTAAAGTATGAAATCAGTATTTAAGAATTCATCTAAAGTACATATTGCATGCCTATAATATGTTTCATAAACCTTCTTAAGAACCTTTGTAAATTTTTCAGTTTGTGAACGTTCAATATAAACCATATTATTTTGAATATAAATAGAAGCTTTACGATCACTAATATCTGCAGAACGAGCAGCCGTAGTATAAGTTTTTTCATTAACATTTGTTGTGTGTTTATATTCGTCGTTATATAAAATACCAGCGCCAACACAAGTTACATCGCCAACATTTGGTAAATTACTTAAATCAATTTTAATTGTTAATTCTTTATTATCGTCAACCCAAATTTGAACATCAACATTAATATTAAAATTAATAATACCTATAATTGAAATCGTAGCAGTACCTGTTAATCTAAAGTAAGTACGATCAAGATCTTTAATACCAAAATCAAGTAATGTTGTTAAAGTATTAAAATCAAAGTAATCATCTAAGTTTGTAGACATATACTTAGTTTCATCGTAATCAACAAAGTACATTACAATATCAACAGCGTCAATGCCATTTCTAATATTGTGAATAGTTAAGCAATCACCGTTTTCAGTACCTTTATTGTACTTAAGTGTTAAATCTCCACCTAAGCCTAAATAATCACCATCTAAAGTAACACTATAATTTCCGTTTTCGTTATCAAATTCGTATTCTTTAAATGCTTTTAACATATCCTTTACTTGCATAACAGCATCAACAATATTTGTTATTGAATTAGCAGCAAGTAAACTTGAATTAGATGTATCTTCCTCACTTAATAAACTTGTATCACTAATTGTATCTGTAGCTATATTTCCAAAGCCACCTTCATTTAATTCTAGAGCTTTATCAACCTTAGAAGTATCAGTTCCAGTTAATTCCATAATCTTCATAATTATTTCAGCAATAGAAGTTAAATTCATTTGGAACTTAAGCTTATCCATATAAGAAACATATACAACATCGTGAATAATTTGTAATTCAACTTTATGAATTTTATCCGGATGATCAACTACGAATATATCAACTGAAGCATATAATTTCATACCATATGTCTTAGTTGGGTGTTCAGTATTAAATGCATCAGTCATATCAACTTGCAAGAATCCACTAACACTCATTGTCGTATCAGTTCGTGCACCATCAATAACATTACAAATATCAACATCAAAGTTAGCAGCAAACTTCTTCATACCTGTTGCATCTAGAATTTCTTCAAATAAATTACTCCATGCAGCTGCGTCAGTAAAGTCTTTACCATCAATATATGAATATGCTTTATTGAAATATTCAATTCCTAAATCAACATATCCTTTATATAATTCGTAATAATGATCTGCAATATCAACATATTCATTAAAGATTTCTAAATAATGAACAACAGCTTCAGTTGCGTCATCAACTGCTAATGAAATAATAGCAGTTACATTATAGTAACAATCTTCTAAGTACGAATAAATATCACAGCCATCAAAGTATATAGCTTTAATTGCTTTTGTTTCTTCATCAATTACTACTGAAATCTTACCTTTAATTATGTCACCTAAGCCTAGTAAATCAGCTTGTAATTCAGCAATTATATCTCCACCATCTTTAAAGATACGCGAACAGAAATCCTCTAAATTATCTAAATTACCAGAAATAAGCTCTTTAAAGTTTGTATTTTGTACTAAACTTACAAATGCTTCAATACATGTTGCAGCACTATCGCTACCGTAAGTTTGTTTTAGATAATCTAATATGTCTCCCATTGTAGGAACATTAATTTTTGTTTTTAATAAGCCATTCAAATCAAAATACATATTGTTATCTTGATATGTAGCTTGCATATTAATTTTATTACCAAATAGTTCAACACCTAAGTTAGCTTGGAATGTAGGTTGTTGTCCTTTAACATTAAGTATTGCATTACCACCAAATGAACCATAATGAGTACCATCCTTATCAAGTAAGAACTCAAACTCCATTCCAAATGATTCTTTTTTAGTTAATGCCATAATAGAATCAAATAAATCAAATGCACGGGAATAATCTACATAATAATCACGAGCGTCTGGTTGAACGATAGTAATTGTATCTTCGTAGGTTTGTAAATCAAGTTCACCTGAAATAGCAAACCCATTCATTTCAAATTCATTAATAACACCACGTCTTAGTGATACCTTTTTTTCAAATCCACTACCTTCCTTGACACAATATAAATCAACAGGAATAGCAGTTCCTAATTCAAACATATCACCCAAATCTAAAGTAGCTTTATGATAATTTGTATCGCTTACTGGTTCAAATACCATACTAGTCATTTTAGCAATTAAGCTTTCGGAATCCATATCCATATCCATATTTAATTCTGGCATTTCAATATTGAATTCACGTAATACTCTATTTAATCCATCAATTAAATCATTGGTGTAAATTTTTGCTGATAAATATGGATTAAATCCTTCATTTGTAACGTGGTTATAATGTTTACTTAAGAAAATACATTTTCCATATGGATCGTCTGTTAATTCCGGTGCAACATAAATACCACCGCGATCAGAACCGGCATTCTCAGAAGTATAAGCATTATAGACATCAGAATATGCAAAATCGAATGCAACATCTAAACCATAAGCATTAATACCTAAAGTACCTTGAACATTTAATCCTGAGAAATCACCAGTCATTAAACCTTCAATATCAATAGTTGCATATAAATTAGAAAGAGTAATTTTATATGTCTCTTCTTCTTTTGAGTCATAAATATTAAAAGCAGCATTTGAAATATTAACGTAACGCATACTAGTTAAACCACTAATCATGCAAGAAACATCATCAACTTCAAATATGTCTTCTTCCTCTTCTTCTTCGTCTTCAATTTCATCGTCTTCATCATTAGAACCGACCGTATCACTAGTTTTAATGATTGCAGGTCCAACGAGAGTTACAGTAGTGGCTACTGTAGAAGTTATTCCAATATAAGTTAATGCGTATATAAAGAATTTTTTCATATCGTTCGACCTCCTTTCATTAAACTAAAATTTTATTGTAATAATCGAACTGGATATTTCTCATCGGTATTAGGGAAGTAAACGTTATCGTAATAGAATGTTTCTTCAATAAAAGAAGAACAAGTAACGTTCATACCTAATGAGAAAGTAGTATACATTTCGGAGAGTGATCTCCAAGTTGGTAATAAATTATTGTCTAGACGAACAACCCAAGTACTATAAGCAAAACCTGTAACGTTTTTAACTTTTCCGTCCGAAGAATTGATAATTTGAGTTATATAATCTTGACATGCTTTTTTTGTAAAAGTAATTGATATTTCATAACCACTACCGTCATCTAATGTAGTAATTGATGATTCGTATTTTTTGGAATAAGTTTTAGATGAAATAAGATATATGCATGGATCTTTTATGGATGCACCATATAATGTTTTATATTCATCATCAGTCATATGTTGAATAGGTTCACTTGGAAAAGTACATTGAATAATTTCTTTTCCGTTACTACCAGTTTGAGTTAAATTTTTTGTATCTGCTCGATAATAAGATATATTTCCATCTTCATTTAATACAAAGCGGATACCAAAATTAACAACTGATGAAACTGAATCGTTTTCAAAATAATAAATATTTCCTTTACGTCCATGAACAGATGTCAAATATTGAGTACCAACACCTGGCGATGTTTTCATACTACCAATAGATTCAGTAACGTATTCTTCAACATTGTTTTCTAAGTTATAAAAAGAAATTTGAAGAATGTCAGTTATTGAAAGATAACTTGAAATATCAGTATCAACATTTCCTTTTTTTACAGAAGAATTATAAAAATTTTTTACAGCTTCATTATCTTGATATTCACTAATTAAAGAAGGATCGTTTGCAACAAGCCATTTATAGTAATTAGTTTGAATAGTGTCCAATGAATCTAGGTATTTTGATGTGTCTTCTAAAACACGGACACCCGATTGTTGGGCTTTAATAATATAACCACCAATTCCTCCTCCACTAGCTACGCCAAGTACGCTAACGGAGCACATAATAATGATATTTTGTTTTTTGGTAAGAACTTTAGCCGGTTTTTTTACTTTTTTCTTCTTCTTACTTTTTTTTAAATTAACATCATCGATAGATTCATCAACTGATTCAGCAACAATTTTCGTGTCTTCTTTTTTTTCAGCGACTACTTCTATAATTCTTTTACTCATTTCCTAAATCCTTTTTGTTTTTAAGAATTCTTTTAAGAAGTGATTCTTTTTTAACTTTAACTAAGACAGTAACCGGCAATTTAGTAATACGCTTAATCTGTAATGCTGATACTTTATTACATTTCAGAACACCCGATAACATTTCAACAATCATATTACGAGGCATATTCTTAATTTCTTCAGCACTAACTTTATAAACTTTATTAAAGTATGTTCTAATATCTTCATCACTGATACGATGAGCTACAAAATCATAGTGAGCTAAATTACATAAACGAGCAAACTCTTCTTTGTCATCACAACGTTCTTGATAGAAAGATAAATCAATGTATTTGTTTTCAAGATAATTGTTACTACTGCAAATAGAAATATTGCCAAGATATCCTAAATCATGTAGTTTACCAATAAATGAAAATACATCACTATAACATTTAGCAGGAGTACTATGGAAACGATCTTTAAAAATTTCATTTCCTTCAATTTTTTTACTCTTCTTGAATGCAACAATAAATTTAGCTAAAATTTTACGCATAACTGTAGAAATATTAGCATCGTACATCTTTAAAACAAATGCAAATGATGTAGGTAAAAGTAAATAGCCTAAAAGCCCACAGTAATCACAAAATGATTTAACTGTGTCTAAGAAAAGTATACGGTCATCTTCTTCAAATCGAACTGTATCAGTTCTTAATCTGATTGAATAATAGCCAATTGGTGAAATTTCACGTGCTTTTCTAGCCATAATTTTACCTCCATTATTTAAATTACTCTTAAAGAGTAATAAAGTCAAGAGAAGTGTCCCCCACACACATACTAAAGGACAAAAAAAGACAACTTATGTAAGTTGCCTTATATTTCTATTATTCGTCTTGTTTTAAGACTATTTCTTTAAAGTGTGGTAATGTTTCACACCAGTCACAAAATACTTGCCATTCTTTTAATTTGTGGTGACGACGTTGGTGATACATTGTTTTTAATTGTTGATAGTTTGTAGTCATTGATGCACCTAGACAAAAGCCACATGGTAAAGAAGAAACAATCTCTTGCCATTTTTCGTTTTTAGAAGGATCACCTTCTGGTAAAGCTAAGTAATTAGTAACCATTTTTTGAATAATAGCTACTACTTCTTTAGAAGTAGTAGGAACTACTTGAGTAGCTACATCAAATTTTAATAAACTATGCATAGTTGATTGAGAAGAAACAAAGTCGAACCAGTGATAACGTTGAGCTTGTTTCCACCAATATAAAGGTGCAGTAACGTCAAGTTGAACAAGACATCCTTTTAAGAAATTATCGTGTCCTTCTCCACCTCTACAAGTACCTAATTTAGATGCTCTAATCATATCTTTTTCAGTAACTGGTCCATTATCTAAAGCAGTACGCATTGGGTTACCAGATGCTTTGACTGCTTTTTCAATTCCATATACTGATACGTTTTCAATTTTAAATTCCATTATTGTATGCCTCCATTAAATTATAAAGTAAACTTAATCTAGTTAGTAAACCAACTCCACCAGGAACTGGTGTTTGTAATTTAACATCTAAATCTGGTTCACAATCACCATAAAGAACACCATCTACACGATTGATACCAACATCAATAACAGCTGCGTCCTTTTTAAGTTTGTATGTCTTATTTAAAAAATATTTCTTACCAACAGCTGCTACAATTATATCAGCGTGTTCTAGATAAAATTCCATATCTTCTTTAGTTGTCTTACTATGTAAAATTGTTGTATTACAACTTAAGTTAGTAAGAAGTTTTGCCATTGGACGACCAACAATATTAGAACGGCCAATTACAACAGCATTTTTACCTGAAAATTCAATATTTTCAGATTTTAAATAAGTAACAATTCCTTTAGGGGTACAAGGAATAAATGTTGATAATGGATGGAAACCATCAATATCTTTCTTTGGATCGACTGCTAACTTAATTTTTTCTTCATCAATATGTTTTGGTAAAGGCATTTGAACAATTAAGCCATGAATTGATTTATCTTCATTTGCTTTTCTAATTTCACTAAGTAATTCTTCTTCAGTTGTTGATTCTGGTAATTTCTTTAATATAGCATTAATACCAACTTCAGCAGAATCTTTTAATTTACCTCTTACATAAGCATTTGATGCTGGATCATCATTTACTTGGATAATCATCATACAAGGTTTAATACTTAAATTATTTACTTCTTTTTGCAGTCTTTTCTTTTCTTCAATTATGAAGTTTTTAATATCCATTTTATTATTATCCTCCCTTGTTTACATGGCAAAATTATAACAATATAAAAGACAATAGTAAATTAAAAATTAGAAGTTTTTTATGAAAATATTTTACATTATGAAAAGACTTTTCTTTAAAGTTTATTAAATAATTTAATTAAAATTATTTAGTAAAATTTCGGCAATCTTAGTTAAATACAACTCATCAATTTGATCAAATGTATTAAATTCATAAGAGTCAAGATCAAGTACTCCAATTAGCTTATTATTTTTAATCATCGGAACAACTATTTCAGAGTTAGAACTTGCATCGCAAGCAATATGATCTTCAAATTCATGAACATTAGGAACAACTATAGTTTTTAAAGTTCTAGCACATTTTCCACATACACCACGATTAAAAGAAATACGAGTACAAGCTATTTTACCTTGGAAAGGTCCAAGTACTAATTCATTGTTTTTATTAAAATACACTCCACACCAAGAGACATTAGATAAATTATGAAATATTAAAGAGACAGTATTAGCAATGTTTGCAATATTGTCATTAACACCATCTAATAATGACGGTAATACTTTAATAATATCTTCATATTGTTCTTTTTTATTCATCAAATGCTCCTTCTTCTATTCTATTAAATTTCTTTAGAATAGAAACATTATTAACAGTTAAATAGGATGCCCACAAAATATAAGCTATATCATAGTAAGGGTCTTTATTACCCCACCCCCAATTTGGGACCCACAAACCAGCAGTAGTACGACAATCTACTAAATAATCTAAATTATTCTCTAATTCTTCTTTAAACTTACCATTTAATAGATCAATATCGTGTACTATATCAAATAACATAACTGAAGAAGGAGAACCAAATTCTTCTTTTTTACGAGTTAAGGCATAATCAATATCACTTAACCATTTTTCTTTACACTCTTCAATGAAATTATCAGTGTAGTTAATCTTATTTAAAGCATCAAAAAGCAAATAGAAGTTACGTAAATCTGATTTATCACTAACATTGTTAGTGAAGAAAAGACGTAATATATCTGTTAACATACTTTCTGCTTTTAAATAATATTTTGATGTTGGACTAGTAAATAACATTATTTCACCAATAAGAGCTGGTGTTGGGTTAAATGGTAAAGTAACATATTTTTCATCTTTAAATTTCCACCATTCCGCACAAGGATATTTATTATTACTTTCTTCAATTAATGACCAACGTCCTTTATTATCTTTAGGTGCTTGGTTAAATAAATATTTACATGCACCATTTATAACAGTATTAAATAACTCATCACAAGGATCGTATTTATATCCTACTAGATGCAATATTTCAAATGCTTTAGAAGTAGCAAGAACATTTGATTCTTGATTTTGTAAATCAGGTTCTAAACCTTTTGCAAATCCACCATCTTCATTTAAAAATAATGTTAAAGCATTTAAAACCATATCTTTATCATCTTCAAATATTGCATTATTGAATAATGCAGTATCTATTTCACGAGCATTTTGATATACCCAATTTGTAATCTTTTCTACATCTTCTTTAACTAATTTGTTCATAAAATACCTCTTTTTATTTATTATATTATACCCTATAAAAAATTTAATAAAAATTAATGTAATACCTAAAATTTAAATTTATAACTCATATATATTTAATTTTTATTCTTTAATTTCATTTAATTAAATTAATATGTTAAAATATTATAAAGAAATTCAAAAATTGGAGGTAAAGAATAATATGTGGAAACCTTTTGAATTAAAACTAAAAAATGGAAAAACATTAAAAGGCTGTCAATGGCCCCTTAAAGGCAGTGAACGTAATGTTGTTATAGTCACTGGTATGACAGAATCATCATATCGTTATGATGAATTTGCTCTCGAATTAAACAAAGCTGGATTTAGTGTTTTCTGTATTGATCATTACGGTCAAGGATTAAACTGTGAAAAGCCAGAAGAATTAGGCGTATGGCCTGTTAATGGATTTAGTGAAGCTGTAGAAATGGTTTACGAAGAAGTATTATTCGTAAAAGAACAAACTAAAAAACCTGTCTACTTATTTGGTCACTCAATGGGATCGTTTGTAAGCCAAGAATTTATTCAATTACATAGTGATGTTATTGAAAAATCAGTTATTTGTGGTTCATGTGACTCAATGGGTTTAATTGCAAAAATGGGTGGTGCAATTGCAAATTCCCGTGCAAAGAAATTCGACCGTGATACATATCGTGATGAATTATTAAATAAATTAAGTTTTGGTAGTTACAATAAACGTATTAAAAACCCTAAAACTCAATTTGATTGGTTATCAACAAATGATGAAAGTAACCAAAAATATATTGCAGATTTCCGTTGTGGATATGTTTGTACAACTGGTTTCTATGCTGAATTTATGAAAGGCTTAAATAGAGTTCATAAAGATAAAAACGTTGAACGTGTCTCTAAAAATCTTCCTATCTTCCTTATTGCTGGTGAAGAAGATCCAGTTGGTAAATACGGTAAAGGTGTTTTAGGTAAATACAAACAATATAAAAAACATGGTCTTAATGTTAAAGTTAAATTATATCCTGTTATGAGACATGAAATCATAAACGAAATTGGCCGTGAAGAAGTCTACAAAGACATAATTAATTTCTATAACGAATAATAACATATTAAAAGCTCGGGTTTCCCGAGCTTTATTTTTATATAAAATTTAATTGTTGGTTGTACATTTTTTGCAGTTATATTTCCATAATGCATATTGTTTATTGGTGCGTTCGTAAAATTAGATATATTACTTATAACCAATAAAAAATTAAAAAGTTGTTTTTTCATAAACAATCTCCTTGTTTTTACAACAAGTTTATTATATATATATAGATATATATATAAGGTTGTCAA
>CAVJPS010000002.1:0-40745 GCA_963651465.1 bacterium | reverse complement strand
ACAAACAGTCATTGAAAAAATAAAAGCTTTCTTTGACAAATTCTTTGGAATGTAGGATAAACTAAAAAAAACGATCAAAACTCGTAATTGAGTAATGGTCGTCTTTTTGCGTTAAAAATGATTATTGAAAAGTTTAAAATTGAAAATGATTAATGAATTAATTATTCAATTTTCTTTGGTCTACCATTTTCATCGTAGTTGTTTTCGGTGCTATTAATATTTGGATTTATGAAAATAGTTTTTCGTACATTCTCATATATTTTTTCTGATATTTTATTTTCTTTCTTTTTATTTTTTAATGCTTCAGGTAATTTCTCAAAGAATTTCTTTTTAATATCCTCTTGAGATAATCTAATTTGTTCTCTAAGTTTTTCGTATTTTTGAATAACTCCACTTTCTTTAGCAAGAACTTTTACCTTGTTAAATAAATTAATAGAGTGAACTAAATCAATAATAAATATTCCATATATGATTCCTAATATAAATATAGTTCCAAAATGGATTACCATTCCGTTATTTTCATTTCCAAAAAGGTATTCATATATTATATGGAAACCTTTATAGACAAATGGATTGATACCATAATAATAGATAACACTAACTAGTAACCAAATAAGATTAAAGACAGGACAGATTATTCCTAATATGTTTCCTTTCATATTGGAATAATCCCATAATTTAACTTTAAATCCTTTGACAAATATTAATCCAGCAATGAATTCTAAAGCTATCATGGTTAAGGCTAAGATAATTATGATAAGCAAATCAGAAATAGAAGGCCCACTGATAGTCGTTCGTGAGAACAATTCACCAGTAGGATTATAAAGTGTCATGTTTGTTGGTAATATTCGATAAAACAAATCACATAAAAAGAAAAGGAATACCAAACCAAAACCATACATCGGTAACCAAGGACCTTTCATAAAACCAGGATTGACCCATTTTTTTACTGAAAAGAATCTTCTATAAATCACTTCTATAACATATCCTAAAAAAGCACCGATAATAAATAAATTTAATATCGTTAATAATATTTTAACTGAAATTGAGCCGATGTTTTCGTCAGTCATAATAAATGTATTCATAATTATACCTCTCTATAAAAGAATATAGCTTTTTAATTAGAAGCTATATTTATTATATAAAATATTTATACTTTTTGCGAATTGTTGTTTAGAACTTTGTTGCAATTAGGAAAAATATACCTAAAGTTATAAAATAGTTCCCTAAAAGATATTCTCCCTTAATTTTATTATGCAATTTTTTATAATTATCAAGTTTTTCAAACGCTCTTATATCTCTAAACATTTCTGGAGTTGTTGCGTTCCACAAAAAAGGATTAAAGTACAAATCCCAAAGTTCTTCTTTGTATTCCCCATTAAAATCTTCTGATGTAATTGCATCACGTAATATTTGAATATTTTTAAAGCCCGATTCAATTAATAATCTAGGCAATTTTCTACCCATATGTCTATCCCCAGCTTGAAATGATTCTTGATACATATAAAAACAATCATCAAAAAAAGTATTTGGTGGATCAACAATATTATAGCCATTTGAACAGCCAACATCTAAAATTCTTTTTCTATTTTTAAGAATATCTAATTCAAAAAACTTTTTACTATACTTTAATAATAAATTGTTTTGATATAAAATTCTTTCTTCTTCAATTTTAGTATTCCATTGATAATTATTAAATTTTTTCATTTTAAATAATGGTATGTTAAGTTGTTCATATATTTTATCAACTAGCGTATCATAATCAAAATTTCTAGCATCCAATTGGTTAAAACACGATAAATACAAATCTAAGGTTTCATATTCATACATTTCAAAAATATCTTCTAAAATAATAGGTAAAATCTTATAATTTTTATTTTTATTATATTTTTTAAAGGCAATACTAATTTCACTTCTAACGTAGCTAGACTTTATCGAACTTTTAGACAAAAATGCAATAAAACAAATACTATTTTTATACCTTCAAATATTTCTAAAGCAAAATCTTGTTTGCTATCATCAAGTTGAAACCAGCACAAACATCCTCTATCTTCAATTTTATTTTTTATAATTGTAACAAAATCTTTATCTGAACTATTATATGATAAAAAAATATCCTTATTATTCATTTAATCACCTTCTTCGGCTTTGTTTGTAAAAGCTACTCTCACAAATATAACCAGCTCTAAAATAGAAATTACTTTCTAAACAAATTTAAAATGAATTCGTCTTTGAGAAATGACCCATATTTTAGTTGTTTTTCTATGGTTATATAATTTTTTTTGCCTCTTTTTTTATTGTATTTAATTATCAGAATAATATCAAATATTTGCAGAGCAATACTTTGATGATAAACGAATAATAAATACATTTTCATACTAAATATATAATACTCAAAAAAGTGTATGATATAGAATTGTCTAATATTGAAAAAAAGGAGTTAATAATTGTATAATTATTATAACAAAGAAAGGTCTTTTAGCCTTATACAAAATAATAAAAATTATGTATGCGAAACTGGCAATAGACCTTATTAACAAATTGGAGGTCTATATGTCAAATCTTACAATAACAATTATTTCATCAATTGCGATAGCAGTATTATTAATTATTGCTTTCATAGTAATAAAGAAGAAAATTACAAAACTTGGTAAAACAATTCTTTGGTTCTTTTTACCTGTCTATGTAGTAAGCTGGGCTTTGTATTTTTGTGCTATCTTCTCTGATGATTCAGGTATTCCACTATTTATGAAATTAATTGAAACATCTATTGCTGCTTTAAAGTGCTTTGCTTTAGACCTTAATATAAGCACTGTTTCGTATTTAGTAAAATCAAATGTTGTATATACAATTGCAATATGTTTAATGTGGTTTTTAGCTTCATTAAATACAATATACATATTATTACTTGCAATATTTACTGGTTTTAAAGATTCTATCAGAGCAAAAATGATAAAAAAGAAACCACATTATATTATCGTTTTAGATAAATTAGAACAACTTGATGCTGTATCAAATTTAAATTTGCCTTCAATAATTATTTTAAAAAATGACCTTAAATTAAAAAACAATGCAAGGAAGTATTCTTGCAAAAAGTATTGCTTTATATATAACGATAAAAAAGAAAATGCTTTAGTAGCTGCTGGAATTAATACAAAAGGCACAATCTTTTTATCTTTATCTATAGATGAAGAATTAAATTTATCGTATTTAAATATATTGAATGATATGCTTCCAGATTATAATCAAGCATTCATAAATTATGATTCATTTGATGTCTCAAAATACATTAATCAAGATAAGAACATAAAGATTTATAATATGGAGGATTTAGTAGCTAGGGACTTTATTTCAAAATATCCTTTATATCAAGAAATTAATTCAAAAATGATTGATTACAAACACGCTATGCTTAAAGATACTAATATAAGACATTTCTTTTTAGGTTTTAATAAGTATTCAGAACATTTGATGTGTAATATCATTTCTAATTATCAAATGATTAACGATAAATTGCATTTATTTATTTGTGATGATGATTCCAAATATTTTATAGATCAATTTAATGGTAAATATTTTGTTAATAAACATATTAACGATATAATTAATGATCCAGTAGAAAAGAAGAAATATTTTGATTTAGAACCATCAAGATTTGAATTAAATTCTGTAAGTTATGAGAAAAACTCATACGAATTAAAAGCACAATTGTTAGCTTCAAAAGGAAATTATAATTTATACTATATTGATTATGATAACGATAAGATAAACTTTGAAAAAGCAATTGAACTTGATGATTTTTTCAAGAGCTTACAAATTGAAAACTATAAAATATATATTAGATATTCAATAAATAATCAATTCAATATTAAAGAATTAAATAATCGTAACATTTCTATATACGGTGATTATGACTCTATATTGTCAAAGAGAATTATTATAGATCAATCACTTGATTTTTTAGCTAAAAATGTTAATTATTATTATTCAAAAATGTATGGTAATGCGTCAAATGAATTATCTATTGATGAATTATGGGATAAACTCACATTGATTGATAAAAACTCAAATCGTTCAGCTTCTATGAATATTATTCCTAAATTAAATCTACTTGGATTAACATTATCAAAAGATCCAAATATTAAATGTATTTCTGATGACGAATATTTTAAAATATACAGCAATTCTAATTTGAATAGAAACCTCGATATGAATAATTATAATTTTGATAATGCAAGGATAAATCTTGGAATTCTAGAACATTATAGATGGAATAATTTCCAAATATTTAATAATATTCATCCTATGAAAAAGGAATCAATATTTAAGGATGACAAATATAATAGAAGAAATAAAGAATTGAAATTACATTCTAATATTTTATCTTTCAAAGGATTATTAGATTTAGAAAATTACTTAGCAAATTGGGATAAGTTAACACAAGAAGAAAAAACTAACTATTCTCAAATATTTATTAAAGATTTTGATTTAATGGATAATTTACCATCAGTAATTGAAGAAGCAGGTATTAAAATTGTAAGATTAGAAGATTTAAATAATACTAAAACAAAATAGATATAACAGACATCATTTTCTTTCTTATAAAATATTCTTGGTTATAGAGATATATCCAATTGATTTTGATGATTTCTATGATTATAAAATGGAGGAGTTAAATGCGTTTTATACAAAAAGATAATATTAAATTACCAACAATAGGTATCGGCACTTATTTGGTTGGTGATGATGAAACAGTAGCTAATAACGAGTTAAATGTTTTAGAATATGGCTTACAAAATTATGGAATTAACTTGATTGATACAGCTGAAATGTATGGAAATGGAAAAAGCGAACAATTAATTTCTAAATTTATAAAGAACCATGATAGAAGTGAAATTTATATAATAGATAAGATTTTACCAGAAAATGCTGAAAAAGGATTATATTTAGAATCATGTAAAAAGTCATTAGATAGACTTGGTGTCGATTATATTGACTTATATTTATTGCATTGGCGTAGTAATGTCAATTTACAAGACATGGTTAATAATATGGAACATTTAGTATCGTTAGGATTAATTAAAAGATGGGGTGTTTCTAATTTTGACGTAGCTGATATGGAAGAATTATTTAAATGTGAAAATGGTAATCATTGCTTTTTAAATCAATGCCTTTATAATTTATCATCTCGTGGTGTTGAGTATGATTTAATTCCTTGGTGTAAAAACCATAATGTTATTTTTATGGCATATTCACCGTTAGCTCATAATAGCATATATAAAGAAGTGTTAAATAATTCTAGTGAATTAAGAAGTCTTATAGAAAACAATTATAAATGCTTAGAAAATCTACTTTTAAAATTTGTTATTAGAAATAATGATATTATTACAGCATTTAAAACTTCAAATGTTTTACATCTAAAAAATAATTTAAATGAAGTATTTGAACCATTTACTAATGATGAATTAGACATAATTGAAAAATGTTTTCCGGCACCTAAATATAAAGTTCCTTTAGAAAAGATATAACGGAGGTTAGATTTTAATATGGATGTTTTTATTAGTTATAGAAGAACCGCTGCTGTTTGGGCAGAAAGTATAAGAGATAAATTAACAGAAAAAAACGTAGATGCTTTTTTAGATACGCATGAAATTAAAAATGATGATTTCTTTGAAATGATTGATTGGAATATTGAAGAAGCACCTAACTTTTTATTAATTCTTTCTCCTGATTCTTTTAGAGAACAAAATAATCAAGTTGATTATTATAGATGGGAAATAGAACAAGCTATAAAAAAAGGGAAGAATTTAATTGTAATCAAGGTTGATGATTTTGATGAAGGAAGTGTTGATTGGTCTAAAGAAAATGAATATATTTCAAGATTAAAAACATTTAACAATAATAAATATTCCACTGATACTCAAAAACATGATATTGAAAATATTATTAGTTTAATGAAGGATGAAAATGGTTATCAATGGAGATATGTTCCCCAAGATAATTCTAGTTGGTATGATACTCATAAAATCACCGAAAAAGATGTTTTATGGATGAGTAAGATTTTTGAAGTATGTAAAAGAATGGATAACAATTTGTTTAAAATTATGTTTGATTCTGACGAATGGATTGATTCATTTGAGGATAGAGATAAACTAAATTATTTTACACTAGATTTATATGATAAAAATACAATATTAGAAAAGATTAAAAATTCTAAAGAAAATGACAAATATATTCCTATAGAAGCTTATGGCTTTTGTCATGATATGGAAAATTTAGAAGGTAAAAATACACTTTTAGATTGTGATGAATTATTTGGAAAAAATCATTTTATTGACTGTTGTAAAGAAGCAACCTATGAAGAAGGATTAAAGAAACTTCTTGAATTAAATAATATTCAATATTTTGATATTATAGAATGCACGTTAGTTTTAAAGGATTGTCAAAATCCTAGTAAGGTATTATCATTACTTCAATCTTATTTAAATCCTAAAGGTGGATTTATATTCATTAACGAACTCGATGATGATCTAATTGCGTTTTATCCTGACGATAAAGGCTATATGTCAGAAATGAAAAAAATGTTACGTAAAGATCCAGCTGCTGGCAATAGATTTTTAGGTAAAGAAATTTATACTCGTTTAAAAGAAAGTGGCGCTAAAGAAGTTTATATTAGTGATGAAGTAGTCTCAACTGCAAATTGTATAAATGTTGAAGAACGTACTGATATTTGTGATGCTTATTTCTCATATTTAGAACCTGAATTTTTAGCATTAAGTCACGATAATCCAAGAAATATAAGATATAAAAAGTGTTACGAGTATATACGTGATAATTATGAATCAGTTTTAAATTTGTTTAGGACAAGTGATTTCTATTTTAGAGCTGGATATATTTGTGGATATGGCTTTTACAAACAACGCCGAAGAAGATAACAATATAGTTAATAATTATACTTTGTTATCATAAAATAGTTAAAATAAATATTTATAATATCAATTTATTTAAATACCATTAATTGTGATTGAGAAATCTATCACAATTTTTTTTAATTATTCATTTTTTTACAATTCAACACATTTGAGGTTTTGTGTTGTTCAAATAAGCTCTTTTTATTATTAAGATAAAGATGTAAATTCAAGGAGGTATTATTATGAACACAGATAAAATTTACGCAGAAAAAATCGCTAGTGAGTATGCACCAAAAAGCGAAAGAAAGGTTGTTGCACTAAAAAAGTTAGATAGAAAGGCTAAATTAGGTGCTAATGTATTCGCGTATACATTTGGCAGTATCATGACTTTAGTATTAGGAGTTTCAATGTGCTTATCATTACATGTAATTGGTAATAACGAATTATGGCAATTAATTTTAGGATATGTTTTAGGTGTCGTAGCTATTATTTGTTTATCAATTAATTATCCAATTTATAAAAAGATATTGGAACGTGGTAAAATCAAATACGGAAATGATATAATTAAATTAGCAAATGAAATAGTCGAAAATGATTAAAATTAAATAAGATTTATGGAGGGTAGTATTATGAATAAGAACGAAAGTAAATATTTCAATACTGCCCTTTTAATGAATGAAAGTTTACTTCAACTCATTGATAAAAAAGAATATCAATTCATTACTGTTAAAGATATATGTGAAAAAGCCGGCGTTAATAGATCAACATTCTATCTACACTATGAAAAAATTGATGATTTATTAACGGAATGTCTTGAGAACAAAAATAAAGAATTTCAATCTTCTTTTGATATAACTGGTAAAGAATTTGTAGAAAGCATTACTAATCAAGATAAAGAAAGCCTCATTTTAATTAAAGATGACTATTTAATTCCATATTTAACATTTACGAAAAATAATAAAATATTATTTAAACTTTCATATACTCACTCAACAGAATTGAAATCTAAAGAAAAATATGATTCTTTAGTAAAATACATTTTATTTCCTATTCTTGATCGTTTTATGATAGATGATTTTAAAAAGAAATATTATATCTCTTATTATATTAATGGCATTAGTTCAATTGTCAGGACTTGGGTAGAAGATGATTGTAAAGAAGATATTAACGTTATTGCTAATCTAATTAAAGAGATAGTGAGAATTTAAAAATGGACATTAACGAATTAAAAGTAAAATATAAAGAAAAACATCTAGATTTTTGGATGTCAATTTTACCGACTTTTCTAATGGGAACTTTTCATTTAATATCATCTATAATCATTTTTTCGTGGATAACAATTTGTTATATGGTATTTTGTTATTTAATGGTTATAATTAAAACTATTTTATTTTTAATGAATAGAAGCGTTAATAATTTATACATTATTAGCTCAGCTTTTTTATTTATTTTACTTATCCCACTTGCTTCATCAATGGTTATGACTATTTTATTTAAGCACCCAATGGGATTTGGTGTTAAATGGATTCCAATTGGATACGCTACATATGGAACTATTAAATTAACACTTTCTATTATCAATTTGTCCAAAAACAAATGTAAAGATGAATATACAAAAATTATTTCTTGGTTTTCTTTAATTGGTGCATTGTTTACTCTTGAAATGTTTCAATTTGAATTAATTAGAATTGGAGGAGGTCAAGTTGATGAAAGTATGCATCTTCTAGAACTTTTCTCTCAAGGTGCAATAATAATATTTGCTATAATAGTCATTGCCTTATTTATTTATAGGGGTATTAAAGAGAAAAAAATAAATAACAATACCAATGAGTAATTATATTTTTAAATAACAATTCACAACAAGTGTAAATATTTTATATAATAAATATAGCTTTAATTAAAAGGCTATATTTTTTTTAGTGAGGTGTTATAATGTCAAACTTTATGAATGGAGTTTCTTATAAATATTATTTTAAGAATTTTTTAATATACTTCTCTATTCCTGTTATTTTGGATTCAATTGTTCTTTACGTTGCTGCTAAAGAATTTCACGATAATACATTGATTTTAGTGTCACTTTTATTTATCTTACTTATTACAATTCCATGTTTTATTATTGTATATAAATGTTTAAGAATGATTACTATTATTAGATTTCAAAAATACATTGATGTTCACCACGTTGTTATAAAAGAAAGTGATTTTATAAAAAAAGGTAATAAATATGCTTTAGTTGTGACATTTAGACTTGATGAACAAGAAGTATCATGTAATACCGATTATATTTTTAATTCTAATAATGTTGATGAAATGATTGGTGGTCATTATTTTGTAGCATTAAATGAAAAATTACAAATGCCAATTATTAGTGAAGAAGCTTCTGATAGAGATTAATTATGAATATTAAAGATTTAATAAACAATTATGATTTAAAAGAATGGAAAATTAATAAAATAGAATATAGAAACAATACACTATATTTAACTGTTAATATGAACATTCAAATGGATTATATTGCAAATGGTTGTCGTCCTTTTTTTGATTATCAAGTAAATCATTTGTTTATTTTTGAAGATCAATCTCATAAAGATTTAATAATTGATACTTCTCAATTAATTATTGATTATAAATACTCTAACAATATATTAAAATTAAAGTTAACTAATTTAGAATTATCAATAACAGATTGTAATGTTATTTGTAAAAATAATATATAGGAGATGATATTATGGAACTTAAATTAATAGGAACTACTCCTCTTAAAGAATATGATTTTCTTGCTAATTTAAAACCCGAAAACGGATTTGAAAATGATGCTTATGGATTAACATATGAACAATTTGTAAATGAATATATTCCATATATAGAAAATATGCATAAAGGCATTAATCTTAAAGAAGGCTATGTTCCTTGTTCACTATATCTTTTATGGGTTAACGATAATATCGTTGGATGTTTTCATATTAGACATTATCTTAACAAAACACTAAAACACGGTGCCGGTCATATAGGTTATGCAATCGGAACAAAATATCGTCATCAAGGATACGCTAGTAAAGGATTAGAAATAGCAATTAAGACTTTAAAAGAAATTAAAGAATTCAACGATGATGAAATTTATATATCTTGTAACAAAGATAATCAATTTTCATTAAAAGTAATTTTAAATAATAATGGTTATATTCATCATTATGATGAAAAGAAATATTATTGTAGAATTCCTTATAAAAAGAACAATAGTAAAATTGATATTGTTATAGCAACAGGTAACGTTCATAAAATGGGTGAATATAAACAATTATTTAAAGATTTTCCTTGTATTAATATCACTTGTTTAAAAGATGAAAACATCAATGTTGAAATCGATGAAAATGGTTCGTCATTTAAGGAAAACTCATCTATTAAAGCTAATACGATAAAACAATACACTAATAAATATGTTTTAGCAGACGATTCAGGATTAGAAATTGATGCTTTAGATGGTTTCCCTGGAATATATAGTGCCCGTTTTATGAAAGACGAACCTTATCCAGTTAAATGGGCAGCTATATTAGAAAAACTTAAAGATAAATATGATCGAGGTGCACAATTTCATTGTGTCCTTACTCTTATTTCTCCAGATAATAAAGAATATGTTTTTGAAGGAATTGAAAGAGGATATATTGTAAAAGAAATCAAAGGTATAAATGGATTTGGTTACGATCCAATATTTTATTCAAACACTTTAAATAAAACATTTGGTGACGCAAATGAAAAAGAAAAAAACGATGTTTCTCATCGTGGTAGAGCCTTTAAATTGTTAGCTGATTTTATAATTGAAAATATGTAAAAATGAATTTTTTTTATTTCGTTGCTTGAAATTCTTTTTTGATTTTTATAAAATATTTTGGTCAATGAGTAACAGAAATGTGTAAGTCCAGTTGATTACTGAGCTTGCACATTTTTTATTTTATGGCAAAAATAAGGAGAATTTATGGAAGAAGTTAAACAAAATAAAATGGCGATAGAGCCACTAAAAAAACTATTTTGGAAAATGGGACTACCAATGATAGTCTCAATGGTCTTACAAGCACTATATAATGTTGTTGATAGTGTTTTTGTTGCAAATATACAAGGCACAGGAGCTTTAGCTAATGAAGCATTAACTTATGCTTTTCCAATCCAAATTTTAATCATTGCGATAGGTGTTGGAACTGGTGTGGGATTAAACGCATTACTATCAAAAAGTTTAGGCGAAAGAAACAAAGAAAAAGTTAATAAAGTTGCTGGAAACGGAATATTTTTAGCACTTGTTATTTATCTTGTATTTTTGATTTTTGGACTAACTTGTTCAAATTGGTTTATTTCACTTTTTACTAAAAATGAAGAAGTTATTAAAATGGGCGGAAGCTATCTGATGATTTGCTCATGCCTATCATTTGGTGCAATCGGCTTTTCAATTTACGAAAGATTTTTGCAAGCAACTGGGAAAACAATGTATTCTACAATCGCACAAATTTCCGGTGCAGTAATAAACATTCTATTTGATTACATTTTCATTTTTCCACTTAATATGGGAGTCGCAGGTGCTGCTTGGGCAACCGTTCTTGGTCAGTTTGTTTCACTAATTATTGCAATGATTTTACATTACACAAAAAATAAAGAAATAAGTGGTAATTTAAAGTATATTAAACCTAGTGGAAAAATAATCAAAAGCATCTATATAATTGGAATTTCAGCTGCCATTATGCAAGCATTACTTTCGGTTATGATGGCTGGAATGAATATTATTCTAGGTTCAGCAAATGCAAACCCAACTATTCTTGTTGGTTCGTTTGGAATATACTATAAAATTCAACAAATAGCATTATTTTCATGTTTTGGACTTTCAAATACAATCATTACAATTTTGTCTTTTAATTACGGTATGCAAGACAAAGAACGCTCAAAGGAATGTATTAGATATGGAATTATAGATACATTTATTGTAACCTTAGCTATAACGATATTGTTTGAGATAATTGCAAATCCACTTTCAAAATTATTTGCTCTTTCTGGTAGTTCATCTAGTGAACTTATTTCAGTTTGTGAAAATGCCACAAGAATAGCATCAATCGGATATATATTTATGGGATTTAGTGTTGCAGTTCAAGGCGTATTACAAGCACTTCGTTACGCATTCAAACCTTTTTTAACAGCATTACTTAGACTTGTAGTATTTGTGTTACCAATCGCATACTTATTTACTTTATCACCAAATGTTGTAAGCATTGTTTGGTGGGCATTACCAATCTCAGAAGCGTTAACAGCTGTTGTTTCCTTATTTATTTTAAAAGATGTTATGAAAAAGAAAATTGATACTTTGGAAGAAAAACAAATTTCAGGTGATAACCTTATCATCACAATTTCAAGGCAACACGGAACAAGAGCAAAAAAAATTGGCAAGATGCTTGCTGATAAGCTTGGTATAAAATTCTATGACAAAGAACTTACATTGCTTGAGGCAAAGAAAAGAGGGCTTGATAAAAAATATATTAAAGACAATAACGATGAAGATGGTTATAATATCTATCTTTCGCTTGACGCAAACAAGGACTCTATTATTGCACAAAGTGAAATCATAACAGAGCTTGCAAACACAGAGTCGTTTGTAATTGTTGGCAGATGTGCTGATTACATTTTAAAAAATCACAAGAATTTAGTAACTATATTTTTATATGCTGATGAAGATTACAAGATAAAAAAAGTTATGGAAATGTATGGTGATACAAAAGAACAAGCAATTGAACATATTAAAGAATCAACTGCTGTTCGTAAAACATATTATTCTTTGATAGCAAACAAAGTTTGGGGAGAAAAAGAAAACTACGATCTTTACATAAATGCCAATGACAAGGAAGAAAACATAATAAAACAAATAGAAATTTTTGTTAATTCAAAAAAATAAAAATTTGACATCAATTTTGATATCTAATGTATACATATTAACAATTTTCAATGACATAGACCGATAGCAAAAATTTATTCTATTCGGTCTTTTTTTATGCAAATTGATTTGCTACTTATTGGTTTATGATACTTTTAATGATATTGTAAAAATTTGAAAAATACTGTTTTTAACGTTTAAAAAAATCGATCTAAAAAAAATCAATTTTAGGATAAGTGTATTTTTTTACATACAATTTTATAGGAAAAGTGTAAAATAGATTTTTTTTTTACACTTTAAAGTAATCATTAATGATAAATTAATATAAATATATGGCTGGGGTAACTGGATTCGAACCAGTGATCCATGGTTCAGAGCCATGTGTCTTACCGCTTGACGATACCCCAATAAAGAGAGTAGTTATTAATAAACTACTCTAATAATATCATATTTGTGAAGTTCGTTCTCACATTTAAAAATAACATAATCATCAGCAACAGAATAAGATTCATAATCTTCATTTTTACCTATTACTTTAAAATCATTCACTTTAATAATTATATTATCGTTATATGCACTAAATATAACATATGAATTTCCTTTAATAATTTTATTTCTTAGTAATATTGTTGCTTCATGAGTTTCTTTATTGTAAGAATCAACAATTCCTACGAATTCTCCTGCTCTTTTACATTCATTATCAAGTTCAAATAATTGTTCATTAATTGTAATATTACCTTTTAAAAATCCAATGCCAGTATCTCTATTTTCTGCACTAGCAATTATTTGATGGTATTTTTCATAATTAAGAATTCTATGATTAAGATAATCATCAATCATCATTCTATATGCTTTACAAACACAGGCAATATAATTAATAGATTTCATTCTTCCTTCTATTTTAAAAGAATCAACACCAGCATCAATTAAAGATGGCATTAAATCTAGTGCACACAAGTCTTTAGAACTCATCGCAAAATAAGAATCATCTTTATTAATTTTATTGTTTCCTTGATATAGATCATATTTCCATCTACAAGAATGAGCACATCCACCTCTATTAGCGTCTCTATTAGTCATAATATTTGATAGCATACATTTACCACTATAGGAAGAACACATACCACCATGAATAAATACTTCTATTTGAGTTAAATCTGCTTTACAAATATTTTCAATATCTACTAAAGAGCATTCTCTGCCTAATACTACTCTTTCTACCCCTAAATCACGGTAAAACTTTATTGCATCTAGATTTAATATAGAATTTTGAGTTGATATATGAACTTTTAAAGTAGTTTCTTTTAAAGCTAATTCAGCCATATAAAGAGAAGAAGTAATAATTGCATCAACTTTTGCATTTTGAAGAGCAATTAAATAATTTAATAAATTTTTAGTATCGTTTTCATGCATTACTATATTACAAGTTACGTATACTTTTTTGTTAAGGTTATGAGCGAATTCACAACCTTCTTTAATATCGTCAATTGTAAAATTACTTGCTCTAGAACGTAATGAAAATTGTTGTCCTCCAATAAAGACAGCATCAGCACCATAAGTTAAAGCAACTTTTAATTTTAATAAATCTCCAGCAGGAGCTAATAATTCAAATGTATTCATAATTAAAACTCCTTTGGATTATAAACAGAATCATTATAAGTAAATCCACTTTCAATATTAAAATGGTCTTTCAATAATAATGATACTTCATCACTATATAATTCTTTATTGTTCAATTTATATATAGTATCGACTATTAAATCAATTTTCTCATCATTAAGAAATATAGTATTAATAATACAATATTTTAAATTATTAATAGCGTCAAATTCATTTAATAAAGAAATGACATAAGGTCTAAAAACAACTGATCCATATTCATTATCAATAACGTAAGATTTAAAATCTCTTGTAAATTCTCTAATACTTAAATCATTATTTTCAAAATTAAGGTTATTAGTCTCTTTATATAAATCTACAATATGACGATATGATTGATACATTGGATGATATCCAAAAACAATACTACCACAATTACCTACTTTATCATTTATAATTAATAAATCTTTTAAAGTTATTTCACTAGAAATAATAACTCCTTCAAATCCTAATTCATAATAACATAAAGCGTCATTACTATTTGTAATATATGTATAAGGATTAAAAATACTACGATTAATAATTCCTATTTCTTTTGCCAACATAGAAGCACCTAAATCTTGGATTATAAAATGAACAGGTAATTCTTTTAATTTTAAAAGAACTGATCTAAATTCATTTGAGTCACTATTATGCATCATAGCATTTAAATTTATATATATCAATTTATCAATACTATGAGTAATTTCACTTATTTCTTCATAGCTAAAACATTTACTACCAAATGAAGTAAATTTTTCATAACCGAGGATAAAACCATCAACTTTATTAGCGTATTTCTTTATTTGATCAATAGAATTAATTTCTAATAAAAACATAATTTTTCCTCCTTTGTTTAGCGTTTAAATTATATATTAACATAAGACCATATTCAAGTTTATAAAATGAAAAATAGTGGCTAAACCACTATTAATTCATTATTATTTAATTACTTTTGAAAATAGACCAGTATAAGATGAAACTACATTTTCTTTTTCGTAATTAATTACTTTATTGACCTCATCAAGTTCTTCATTATTTAATGTTCGTAAATCAATTAATTTATTATTACTATTTAAAGAATATGTATCCAATAATTTTGAATTTAATAATTCAAAATAACATTGAGATATTTTTATACGTCTTATTTTCATTTGTTCTTTAGATTCATTTTGATATATTAAAGAATCATTAAAAGAACAATGAACACATGTATTACCGTAATTTACTTTATAAGGACAATGCGCAAAATTCATTAAAGTATTATAACCAATTGAATAATAATAGCATTCTTTATTATTATTAATAACTTCTTTACTAGCTTCTAATGAAATAATTACATTTTTACATCCCATATTTAAATAATTATTAATAGAATTTTGGGATAATACGTTTAATCCTAAACCGGCAATAACATCATATTTATTTAAATAATTTAGGTGAGAAACATTATTAGCAATAACAATAAAATTATATTTATTTAATAATTTTTCTATAATTTTTAAATCATTTTTATTGTTAATAATAGGTAAATTTAGTGCAAAATCATTTGTACTGTAATTTGATTTAACATATTCAATATATGCTTCAGCTTGTTTATAATCTTCAAAGCTAAAACAAATAAGTTTATCTTCTAAATCAAACTTTTTTAAAACATCTAATTTTATCTTCTCGTTTATAATGAATATATCTTTAAAATAAGTAGGTTTATTTTGTAATGATATACAACTAACTTTATTTTTATTGATATCTTTATGAGTATGATAACTACCTAGTATTACATTTTGTAATCCTAAACAAGCTTCGCGACGAGCTTCATTTAAAATACTTTTTGGTATGAAAACATCATCGCATTCTACTTCGATATCCTTAACTTTAAAATCATAATCATTAACTTTTGATAATTGTGCAATAATCTCTTCTTTAGTAGTACTATTTTTAATTGCCTTAGGTACCACGTAAGAAGATGAATATGTATATGAATAATCTTCACTATTTGCAACTACTACAAGATTACCGTCTATTAAGGCATAACAATATATTGAAATATTACGGTATATTTTATTATTTAAATTTTCTTCTTCGAGTCTATTGTCTAAAGTTAAATAAATATCTGTACCATTTAATATCTTATTTTTACTATAAATCACATAATTAGTTGGACTTAGTTTTTCAACATTACCAACGCCTACTGATCCTACTTCTTTATTATTGCTAATAAATTTTAAGCCATCACCTTTTGTTAATTCGTGGTGAGAACTATAAACTTCTAATCTATAAATATCTTTAAATGCGCGACAAGAAATTGTTTTACCAATTTTAACTCCTAAGTGGTTTTGAATATCGGAGTTAATAATTTCTTCATTAATTGATTTATGTAAATAAGCATGATAATTAAAATCACCACGTGAGAATACTTTTCTTAAATTTAAAATATCTTCATCTAACTTATATGGTGTTTTGCCTTTTTCAATTAAATCAATTATTTTACGATAAGTTTTAACAGCAGTACTTACATATCCAGGTCTTCTTAATCTTCCTTCTATTTTTAATGATTTCACTCCAAGATTTTTGAGGTGTTCTATATCTTTAATTAAACATAAATCACGAGGTGATAATAAATATCCAGATTTAACAAAAGTATCATCACTAAAAGATTGATACTTTAAACGACATAATTGTTGACAGCGTCCTCTATTACCACTATTTAATGTTTTAAAAGAACTTAAATAACAGTTACCTGAAAATGAAACACATAAAGCGCCTTGAATAAAATATTCAATTTCTAAGTTAGTTTTATCTTTTATTTCTTTAATATCGTCTTCAGTTGTTTCACGGGACAAAACAATTCTACTAAAGCCTAGTTTTTGAGCAACTAATGCACCATTAAGATTATGAATACCAAGTTGAGTAGAAGCATGCAAACAAATACCTGGAAAATTCTTTTTTAAAATTGCTGCAACAGCTAAATCTTGAATTAAAAAAGCATCAACATTAGCTTTATAAGCAACTTCAATCATATCAAGTAAAGAATCATATTCTTCATCTTTAATTAAAATATTAACTGTTACGTATACTTTAACATTTCGTAAATGGGCATAATCACAAACTTCTTTTATATTGCTAGTATTAAAATTATCAGCTTTCATACGAGCGTTAAAATCTGATAATCCTAAATATACGGCATTAGCACCATTATTAATAGCAGCGTAAAAACTTTCAAAATTACCTGCTGGAGCTAAAAGTTCTAATGAATTGTCCATAACAAAATCTCCTATAAACATAATGATTATATCATAACAAATTAAAAAGTCACTTCAATGAAGTGACTATTAATTATAAAACTTGAATTTCTTCTCGTTCTTCTACTTCTTTAATAAATTCAATTAAAGTATTTAGTGGTATTGCATAATTCATTGATACAACTTGATGTTCACCTAAAGTAATCATACCAATTAATTGTCCTAAATCATTAAAGACAGGACCACCAGAATTACCATTTGTTACAATAGCTGTTAACATAATGTAATCTAACCCTTTTACTTCACGATGATCATCAGAAACAATACCTTGATAAATAGCGATACCTTGTCCTTTGGAATTACCTAAAGTATAGATAGTATCACCAGTTTCAATTCCTCGACAAGCTAGTTCAACTGGACAATAATCTCCGTTACGAATATCATCGCGTTCGAACATTAATAATGCAATATCCTTAACCTTATCTGCAAATACAAATTCAACTTCATAAAGTTCTTGAGTTTCAGCAAAACGAGCAGCAATTGAATTACATAATGTATTACCGCTTTTATCTTCAGGGTCAAAAACAACGTGTGCGTTAGTTAAAATATATTTATTAGAGATAATGATACCTGTACCAGTTGTAGCCTTTTCATCAAAATCACAATATAGTTCAACAAGAGAATAACGAGTTTTCTTAAAAATTTCTTTAGCTGATAATTTTTTATTTTCGTCAGCATATTGATTTTTTTCTTCATTAGCTTTACGTTCAATTTCAAGGCGTCGTTTTTCAGCTAGTTCTTCTTTATAACGTTCTTCTTTTTCTTTACGTTCTAGAGCTTTTTTACGTTTATCAACCGTTGAAAAAGTTCCTAAACAAGAAGTACATGTATAACTATTAACTATATCACCATCAATTTGACGAGTTGAATTAACTTTAATGTCTTCAGATCCACAAATAGGACAACTTTTATAAATATAATTCATAATGCATCCCTCACTTATTTTTTAGAGAATTCTTCAACCAAACGATCGTAGAATTCATATTTTTGACGATAATTACGAGCCTCATTATTAAGACTTATTTCTTCTTTCTTTAATAAGCCATAACGTTTAAACATCTTTTTAGATAATAATTTATGACTAATTTGAATAATAAGTAGTAACACGAATAAACCTGCTAATACATAAGTACCAATGATTACAATGTAATATCCAACTGGACTAAATGTTTCAAGAATTCCTGTCACGTAAGATATTAAATAGAATAAAGCAAATAAGAATAGGAAGACAAATGCGAATTTAGTACGCTTTTTATCACTCATCTTTAAACGATTACAGCGATTAAAGACTTTTTCACATTGACTCTTTTCTTTTTTAATCTTATTAATTTGGTTATAGTTCTTAATAATTTTATCTTTATTACTAGTTTCAAACTCTTTTTGCTCATCGTGATATCTTCTTTGTGCTTTTACAATATTTAGGAATTGAACAGTTTCACCTTCATCAGCGTTAGCAAGCATTGGAATATATTCATCAAATGTTAAGATGTCTTCAGCGAATACTAATTCATGTTCATTCTTAACACGGCATTTAGCCATAATTGTATATAAATAGAATGTTGCTTCCTTAGGGTTTAAACTTGATAATAATTCAAATAAATATTTTGCTGCATCAAATTGATTGTGAGCAAGATAATAATTACCTTTATTAAACATTTCATCAGTAAAGCATGAAACATTATCAGGATAATATTTTAATAATTCGGTATAAAAATCTAAATTCATAGATTCATATGGAATTGCTTTAATTATTGCTTTTAATTCTTCAATTTGTTGTTCCTTAGTTTCGTATTGTAATAAATTTTTTATACAGTCATATGTTTTTAATTTATCAATACTACCTTCGTACATAACAAGGGAAGGTTCAAGTTGAGAACGGCACTCAATTCGTATCATAGCACGACGAGCATTTATATTGCCTTCATCGACTTCAAAAATCTTTTCACCAATACGCTTTGCTTCGTCAAAACGACCATCAATAATATTATGAGATAATAATTTATTTAACCACAAACAATATTGATCAACGTCATTAACTGTTGTTGCTTTAGCTATTAAATCAAATAAATCATAGTTATATGTATTGATAGCTAAATCAATTAAAGCAGATGCTCTTTCACTACGTTTTTCGTAATTATACGATAATATAATTTCTGTTAAAATTAAGAAATTCTTATCATTAATATTTGGATATTTTTTAAATGTATTTTCAATTGAATCATATAATACTTTTAATACTGAATTTGCAAATTCAATATCTGACAATTTCAATGTATTATCAATTAATTCAGGAGATAGAATTTTACGTGCATCAAAAGTAGAAATAAAATCTAAATCTTTAATCTTATTAATGCACATAAATTTACGGAATATTGCTTCTCCATTATTAGGTGTTTCGGCAAGAACCGAATCAATTAAGTCATTAGCAGAATCATAAATACCATTTGCAAGAAATTTATCAACAATATTGATTTTTTCATTTGCAGTATATTTTGTATCATATTTTCTTTCAGCGCCAATAATTCTATCACTTACACTAGAAATGGTTGTTGCTTTTTTACCAATTTGAGTTTTAACGACTTCCTTAGTTAAACGAGGCTTCGAAACAGCTTCATTTGCAAGAATTGATGAGATAAAGCTATCCAATCTATCCATCCAAGTAATAGTATCAACATCAATTGATTGAGTTGTCTTTAAAGGAGCTGGTAAAGTAGATGGATTAAATCCATGATAACAAAGAACTAATGAATTAGGTGCTTTTTCTTTATTTGCAATTTTTTTAGCAAATCTTGTCCATTCATTTTTAACCCAAGTTGAAGTAATATACTCAGCACTTGTACCATAAACAATCATTACTTTTGCTGTATTTAAAGCATTAAATATGTATGGTTCATATTGTTCACCATAACAAGAAAGTGATTCACGTGAGAAGAAAACATTATATCCTTTTTTTGTTAAATGGTTATAAAGTTCACCAGCTTCATAAGAATCACGTGTTCTTTGAATTCCATCACTTAATTCAGTATCTTTAAAACAAATAAATATATCATATGGCTTTTCTTTTTGAGCTTTATTAATCCATTCAAGACGATTGTTTTCAATAATATCTGCTTGTTTTTGATAATATTCACGGTCATCTTTACTAGCTAGTTTTAAAGCCATTAAATAGTTTTTATCATCATATATTGATTCATAACTTGTTGCAAAACAAGTTGGAATCTTTTTACCATCATAGTCAGTTTCGTATTTAATACCATAAGTTGCAAGAACTAAGCCCCAATAACCTTTTGATGATTGAGGGAAACGAACTGTAATATCTTGGAATAATTCAGCAGCTTCATCAAAATTACTTAAACGTAGAATTTGAGAAGCGTTATAAAGAAGTGTATCTTCTTCGTTTGAAATTTCTTCAGGTTTGTAAGCGCCACATGCAGGGCAAACCATTTTACCATGTTTTAAAACATATGTAGCACCACATATATTACAAATATTTTTGCCCATTAAGGACACCTCCTTTATTCGCTAAATTTACCTTCTCGGTATTCTTCAAAACGTGCTAAATCAGCTTTTGAAACATTACGTTTAGCACCTTTAATATACTTATTACAATCAGCAACTGTAATTACTGATTCTTTGCCACTACGGACAGAACGTTTATAAGCTTCAACTTTAATCTTGTCACAAATAGCATTGATGTCACCACCACAGAAGCCATCTAATTCTTCAGCAATAGTTTGTAGATTTACATCTTCAGCAAGAGGTAAATCTTTCATAGCTTTATTTACCATAAATTGTCTTGCAGGTAAATCTGGCATTCCAACATAAATTTGTGTATCGAAACGTCCACCACGAGTCATAGCAGTATCTAATGCCCATGGACGGTTTGTAGCAGCTATTAATAAAAGCATTTTACAAGTTTTGCTCTTTTTAAAGCCATCTACTTTAGTTAAGAAAGTAGCAACAAATCGAGCCATTTCAGCATCAACTCCACCAGTGGAGTCTTCACGTTTTGAAGCAACACTATCAAATTCATCAAAGAAAATAATAGCGCGTTCATTTTGTTGAGCTTGTTCAAATAAAGCATCTAATTGTTTGGAACTTTCACCCATATATTTTGAAATTAAGTCTTGACAATTAATTGCGTAGAAAACAGCATCAACTTCCCCAGCAATAGCACGGGCAATAAAGGTTTTACCTGTTCCTGGTGGACCGTATAAAATTACTTTACCACCAGCTTTAACTTTATATTTTTTTGCTAATTCAGGATTTTTTAAAGGTTCAATAACATTGAAAATAATTTGGTCTTTTACATCTTGCAAACCAGCAACATCAGCAAAAGTAATTTTATCTTCTTTTGAAGCTTCAACAGGTTTAAAAGTAGGTGTATCTTCATCACTATTAGAACCTTTTTTACTTTCATTTTGTTTAACTGGTTGTTTTGGAGTATTTACACAATTATTTTTTGCAAAATCATATAACTTTTTTGCAACACGATTATATTCCATGCGTGAATCATAAGATGTTGTTTCAAGAGAAATTTGATTTGCGAGTTCAGCTGCATTTAAAAATGCTAGTTTTGCACCTTCCATATCTCCTGCAGCGTATAATTTAATACCTTGATCATAGAAACTTTTATAAGCTTCTACTTTTGCTGCATTGTTCATATAAAAGCCTCCTATATTTGATAATCAATTAAAGCATTTTTTTCTTTTCTGCTTCGATTTCAGCTGCTAAATCAAGTTCACTTGCTTTTGGTAAAGATACGCCTGACATTTTAGCACGAGCTGCATCAATCATAGGACGAACTGCTGCAATTTCTTCGCTTGAACGAGCTCTATTTGCAGGGTTTGAAGATCTCATTACACTACCCATAGCTTTTTGAGAAATCTTAATTTGACGCATATATTTTGAAATTCTAACATTAGCTTTTTGAATTTTACGAATATCTGGCATTTTGTTTTTACTAGATGCCATATTATTTAAAGCATTAACTGCCATTGCTGTATTAGTAGCAATAGAGTTAGCAACATTAATAATATCAAAGTTAGCTTTCATTTGAGTTAACATTGAAATATTATCGTTTAAATCCATTAATGCATTTAATGCTACTTCATATGATTGTGTGTCACCATTTACTTCAGCTTCAGCAGCAATATTTGCATATTCTTGTCTTTTGTTTTTTAATTCTTTAATTTGATTGTTAAAAACTTCTAATTGTTCTTCACGTTCCATTTGAGCAGTAATTTCTTTTTCTGCTTTAGTTTTAAAAAATGCCATTCCCGATTACTCTCCTTTTATATCATTAACTTCAACAACATTTGTTTCAGTAGATTTAATTGCTTCTTCAAGACCTTTGCTTGCGTTAGCTAAATCTTCTTTTTCTCTTTTCTTACGCATTAATTGTTCTTTATAAGATAATGCATCTTGTGATACTGATGCTGATGTTGAATTAATAGCAAAGACCTTTTCGTCCATACTCTTTGTTCTAGCAGCAATATCTTGTGTGTCTTTTTCCATTCTCTTAAGAATTGAAATTGCTTTTTCAGGTTCAGCCACAACAGCTTTTAAACGATTGATATTTAATAATGCTTTTGCTTTACCTAAATCTTCTAATGAATAATCGCTCTCCACAACGATTTCATTAGCGTTACTATAAATTAAATCTAATAAATTAAAACATGCACTATAATTTGCCTTACGAACATTTAACATGTCTAACTTACTCTTTAAAGAAGAAATCTTACGATATAATTCATTAATACGTCTTTCATTTTCTTCTTTAATCATTGCGTTATCTAATTCATCAAGGTCTTTTTCTAAACCTAGGATATCTTTTTCAAGTCTTCTTTCATTAGCAACAAATTGAGTTTTAATGTGTGCTAATTCATCTAAGCGAGCTTGAAGTCTCTTTCTTTGGAAAGTCATTTTTTCAACTTCAGATCCTTCTAATTCACCTGCATCCATTGAGCCTTCTAATACTGCACCCCACATTTCAACAGAGTAAACAACATTATCAACAGCTTCTTCAAGTCTAGTAGTTAAATCTTGTTCTGAAAGATTATTAACTTCAAGTAATTGTTTTGTAACATTTTCAGCTACTACAGAGACATCCTCTTTACCAGTACCAACAGTATTTTCAAGAGTAATAGCAGCTTCTTTTAATTGTTCTGCAAATGTTTTAACAGATTCTTGATCTAAATAACTATTTACTTTGCCACTTTCTAATTTGTGAGCAACTTTGTTTAAATCTTTTACAGCTTTATCTTTTAAAGCATTATTACCTTTTACAGATGGACTATATTTCTTCATATTTGACATCTCCTTCATTTATTTTATTACGCATTGCTTCCATATCATCTTCATTAATATGAATTCCATCAACTGTGAATCCAACAATTTTAAGACCTAATTCTTTAAAATATTTATCGTTATTCAATGCTTCTTCTAATAATTTTTTATATTCACCGACATAAATATTAGCTTGGAAAGCTGAAATATTTCCACAAGCAAACATTTTATTTAAAATAGGAGTTCCAATTGATCTAATACCTGATAAAACTTTTTCACGAATATCATCCACACTAATATCTTTGTTTAAAGGTAAAGCATTAATTAAACGTCCATAATCTTCAACTTCTACTGAATATTTACCATTACTTCCAATACGATAAGCTTCTTTTTTAGTTTCGTTATTAATTTCAATATTTCCAAAGCCCCATGCTAAAGCTGGAATATTGCTTGTCATCACATAAGCAACTTTAATATTGCTATCTAAAATTTCTTTACCGTATTCTTTTAATAAATTAAGTTCTTCACATGAATCAACACGGAATGATAATTTACCATCAAGATAAACTAAAGCACGATATTGAACTGGGACAGTCAAGGATAAATTTTTATCAACTTTATAAGTATTAGTGAATTGAACGACTAAATCGCCTCTTACACTCTTTGGTGTAATAACTGTATTTTTCATATTTCTCACCTCAAAACGTATCAAAAAATTACTTATTGTTCTTTTCGATAATTTCACAAAGTTGATCAATAGTTGAATCGCCAAAATCATCTTTAGCTAAAGCAAAAATCAATTTCTTTTGTTTTTCACTTAAATCTGTTAAATCAACTTTAACTGATTCAGTTGAAGTAGCAATAGCGTCACGCAATTCAACAACTTGTTCACCTTGTAAGTTGTATTCTTTAATAACTTTTGCATCAAAGTCATTTGGGACATTGCGTTTGCCATTTTCAATTGCTGAAAGATAAGATAAAGATAAATCTAACTTATCAGCCATTGTACGCATGCTATCACCTGAATTAATTCTAATGATTCTTAAAATTTTGCCTAACTTCGTAACCATTTTATCATCCTCCTTGCAATGATTAACTCGCTATTTAACACTTATATTATAAAATGAAATAGCTTCAAAGTCTACAAAATTGTAAATTTTCTTTTAATTTTTAAGAATTTTTTCACAATTATAAGAGAAAACAAAAGCCTAGCATAGCTAGGCGTGTACATTAAAAGCCATTATAATGGACTTTATTAGGTTCATATTTGTCTTTGTTGTTTTCAAATTCTACATCATCTGTAGGGTATCCAAAAGCAATTATAGAATGAGGAACTAAGTTACTAGGTAATTCTAATATTTTAATTTGGTTATTCACTTTTTCTTCAATAGGATAAGTTCCTAACCAACAACTACCAATACCTAATTCATAAGCTGCAAGAATCATATTTTGAGTAGCAATAGTGCAATCAATATCAGCAAATAAAGGTGCACGAGGATATGCTTTATCCATATTCATTAATACAATAATACCTAAAGGTGCTTCTTTAAGCATTAAAGCAGCTTTTCCATTACCATCTGCAATTTTATTTAATAATTCACGATCGTCAATAACTATAAATTCAAATGGACGAGCGTTTACAGCTGATGGTCCTGCCATACCAGCGCGTAGAATTTCTTTGATATTATCTGAAGAAATAGGGGTATCTTTGAATTTACGAACACTTTTACGTTTGTTAATAGCTTCTCTTACAGTCATATTTATTCTCCTTTTTCAATTTTTTTATCATTACTAATAAGTTTAGTTGCTCCCCAAATTGCACAGCCACAACCATATCCTAGTCCTGGTATTAATATTCCATACATTATAGACATTAAAATATGTTGTGAATACACATTTAAGAAGAAATAAGGTGCTTTAATAAATGCTTCATTATTCTCTTTACCCCATCCAAGAATATAAGCCATAATAATTAAAACAACTGCGTATACAAATGTAGGAATAAAACTATAAATAGTATCTAAAAATTTTAGTTTTGGCCCTTCTTCTAGACTTACAAATGAAATCATAGAAAAGACAGGACATAACAAATGGAAAAAAATGTTACTTGGGCTAAATAAAAGGCTACTCCAATTTTTATTAACAGGTCCTAGTACACAAATTACAACTAAGAAAGTAAGTGCAAGACAAGTTGTTGAAATAAATCTTAAAAGGCGTACCCATTTAGGCATTTCATAATTTTCATTTTTAATTGCTAATACCATAAATGGTATAGCAATAGCACATGTTATTAAATTAAAGTAATTACTATTTTGAGTATAATATTGAAAACTATATCCACCAAATAAAACTCTACCAGCAATTGTACCTAGAATTTCCATTAATAAAATAATTGATACAACAACAAGAGAAATTATTCTTTTTGCTTTTTTTGTCATTTTATAAACCCTCCAATTAAAATTATAATACTTAAAGTAATAAATTAATTAAATATTTTAGAAAAAACTATTACTTTTTAATAAAAATATGTTATATTATACAAACTTGGTATCCCCCAACCAACATGCCAAGTAAATTCTAACGATTGTGAGCAATCTTCCTCGTTCACAATCGTTTTTTATTTATACATTAAATTTGTTAACACATTTTTTTATAAAAAAAACATATAACCTAAATTATATGTTCAATTCAAATGGCGGAGTAAGAGAGACTCGAACTCTCGCGCCAGTTACCCGACCTACGTCCTTAGCAGGGACGCCCCTTCACCAACTTGGGTATTACTCCATATTCTTGGTTGCTTATTAATATTAACAAATAATTAAGCAGTTTTCAATATAAATAATGCTATTTAAAAAACAAAAATGCCCCGAAGGGCATTTTATTTTTAATAAGCACGAGCAAATAAGCAAACTTTTTTAGCTTTTTTACCACATATTGGGCAAGTATCGTCAAATGGTGTTTGATCAAATGGCATACATCTTGATGTTGCTTGTAAGTCTTGTTTGATTTCTAATTCACAAGCTTCGTCTCCACACCACATCATTTTAGCGTAGCCACCCTTTTCATCTAATACTTTTTGAAGTTCTTCTTTAGATTTAACTTCTGTAACGTGGTTTGCTAAGTATTCTTCAGCTTTCTTTAACATTTCATCGTGAATTAAATCTAATTTATTATTAACTTTTTCAACTAAGTTATCTAATGATGTAACTTCTTTGACTCCATCATTACGTTTAGCAATAACACAGTTATTATTAGCTAAATCACGTGGGCCTATTTCAATACGAACTGGTACACCTTTCATTTCATATTCGTGGAATTTCCAACCTGGAGAATTATCACTTGCGTCAACTTTTACACGGATACCAGCATTTTTAAGTTCTTTTTCAATGTCGTAAGCTTTGTTTAAGACTCCTTCTTTTTGTTGTTGAATTGGAATAATAACAACTTGAGTTGGAGCAACACGTGGAGGGAGAACTAGACCATTGTCATCACCGTGAACCATAATAATAGCACCAAGTAAACGAGTTGAAACGCCCCATGATGTTTGGTGTACGTATTCTAATTTTCCTTCTTTTGATTGGAACTTCATACCAAATGCGTGAGCAAATCCATCACCGAAGTAATGTGTTGTACCACTTTGTAATGCTTTTCCATCTGGCATTAAAGCTTCAACAGTATATGTTGCAACAGCACCAGCAAATTTTTCTCTTTCAGTTTTACGACCAGTTGTAAATGGAATTGCTAATAAGTCACGACCTAATTTATCGTAAACATCTAACATGTCTAAAGTTTCTTTTTCAGCTTCTTCTTGAGTTGCGTGAATTGTATGACCTTCTTGCCATAAGAATTCACTACCTCTTAAGAAAGGACGAGTTGTCTTTTCCCAACGAACAACTGAACACCATTGATTGTATTTCTTTGGTAAATCACGGTATGAATTAATAATTTTAGCGTAATGTTCGCAGAATAATGTTTCAGAAGTAGGACGGACAATTAATTTGTCTTCTAATTCTTCTTTACCACCAACTGTGATAATCGCACATTCTGGTGCAAAACCTTCAACGTGATCTTTTTCTTTTTGGAATAAAGATTCAGGTATAACCATTGGCATATAAACATTTTCATGTCCTGTTTCTTTAAATTTCTTATCTAAATAAGATTGAATTTGTTCCCAAATAGCGTAACCATAAGGGCGATATATAATAAAGCCTTTAACAGATGAATAATCCATTAATTCAGCTTTACGGCATACGTCAGTATACCATTGTGCAAAATCTTCTTTTTGCGATGTAATAGCTTCATTTTTATTTTCTATTCCCATAATATAACTCCTATACATTAATTAATTTTTAACTTAGCAATACGTACTAAGTTTGGAAGTGATATATTTTCGCTTTCTTTTCCGAAATAATCACCAGACAATAGTTTAACACCTTTCTCACTTAAAATTCTATATTGAGTTTTATTTTCAACATTTATAGCAATAAAAGGTTTCTCAAATGTTTCTAATTTATTAAATACTGCTTTAATACCAGTTGATGCGGCAAAGTCAACTTTTCTTTTTTTAACAATATTCATATCAAATAGATAATAATCAAATTTTTCATAAATTGAATCTGGCCACGGGAAAGCACGATCTTTAATCGATAAACAAAGTTCAAAGTTTTTATTTTTTAAACTTTGTAAGAAATTAAACGCATTAGTAATATTTTTACCGGCAATTTCATTTAATAAATTCTCACTAATCACAAAAACAGGATTACAAGATTTAAGATATCGAATATTATCAATATAATCTAGCATATATTTAAAATCAAATCTGTTTAATTGTAAAAATAGACGAGTATCCATTTTTCTACCTTTAATTGAAATATTAAGCTTTGCGTATTCATTGTAATAAACATTAACAATACGTTTCATCATAGTAGAACAAACTTCTTCTGCTAAATCTAATTCTTCAGCATAGCTAAAAAATTGATTTAAGTTTTTAAAAGATGTGTTGTACGGAACTGAATGTGTCATAAAGCCATATAATTTTGCGCTTCCAAGATTTACTAATGGACTAAATAAAGACAAAATTTTTGTATTACCTTTTACTTTACGACCACTTAAGAAAGTTTCAATTTCTTTACGAGCCTCAATAGTTTTTTCAATTGTAGATTCTTGACTACGGAAGAACCATTCGACATGATTTTCTGATTCAATATTTGCGTATGTAAGATTCTTTAAATCAGCTAATAAATCATATGGCGCTTGGTATTCATCACATCTACCAACACCAATCACAAAGTTCATTAATTTATCTAAATTATTAAGACTTAATTCATCACTAATTCGTTTTGCAAACGCATTAATTACTTCACCATAATCATCAGGTGTTTGTTCGGTATAATCGATTAAAGCTAAATTGTATTCGTTAATTGAAGCATTAAGTTTTAATCTAAGATTTGATTCATTATAGAACGAAACAAATATATGATTAACAAGTTTTAATGCTAAAGCTGCTTTCTCTTGAGGAACATTTTTAGTACACGGCATTAATCTTAAATAAATCATGTAGCCTGTATTTTTATGCTTACGTAAAAAAGCAGTATCAACAGAAATACCTAATTTGCTGCTATTACCATTTGAAATATTTTGCTTTTTAAAAACAGTTTTCCCTTCAATATGAATTATGTTAGGATTACTGCTTTCTGTTAATTCATAAAAATAAATTGAAGCAATTTCATCTTCAGAAATTAATACATCAATTTCTGATTGAAGTGTTCTATCAACGTTATTACTTAAATCATTAACCCAGTTCTTAAACATAGTTAATTTACGTTGATCAAGAATTCTTTTATAAAAATCTTTTAATTTTTCAGTTTTAACATTTTGAGCTTCATATTTTTTAAAGAAAGTTACTTCGTTTGTTTTTAAATTAAAAATAAATTCATAAGAGTTATTGGTCATATATTTTAGCTCGTTATTACGAATGTGTTTTCCATAATGAGATTGAAAAATAATGTATACCAAAAATAATACGAAACTTAATATCGATAACAAATAAATAAAAAATGTATCATTTGTATTTGGAAACGACGCATAAATCATATGTAAAACCTCTTTCGTGTTTATTATATACTTTATACTTATATTAAACAATATAAGTAAATCTAGGAAATTTAAAAATATGAATTAAATAATTTAATTATTCTATCTTCAAATCAAAAAAGAGAATGTTTTAAACACTCTCTTTGATTATAAATATTATTTTAATTTATTTAAGACCTAAAATAGTAGAATAAACCAATTACAGCAGCAACAATAATAATCATTACGATAACAAATAATGCAATCTTACCAGCTGAAAGGTGCTTTGGACCACTTATAATACCGTTCTCACCATTCATAAATGCTGTATATTGTTTATTCTTAAATTTATACGTAATTGTATAAACAGGAACAAGTATGTATTTATAAGTAACATCATAATATGAAGTATCACAATCAAATGATTCTACTCTATCTACACCATTATGTTCATCAATAGCTAAACTTTTAATTGTGTCATCCATAATATTACATGCTGAATCCCAAGAATTTTCAATACTAATATCGTAACGATATGCTGAATAACCAGCCAAGAATTGTTCATGGAAAGATGAAGCATTATTTGTGTCAAAATTAAAAATCTTATGAAAATTATTATCAAATTCGTTTCTTAAAGCTATAGAAGTTACATCATCAAATTGATGATAGATAGTACCTGTTCCAACATGATAAGAATAATAAGTTTCGGTATGAGTATGACCATTTCTTGTAACTGTTCTTGTGTGTCTAGTTGCATAATGAAGTTCATAAGGAGAAACCGTATCACAATCAAATGTAAAGACTGGAAAATATATACCATTAATTCTTATATCTTTAAAAAGTGCAGTAATGTTTTTTTGTACAAAACTACGACCGGAAAAAGAATTTTTAAAAGCAGGTAATACTTTATCTTCATCGACTAAAAACGGACAAACACCTGTTGGTTGAATACCGGGAATTTGTTTTGTTTCGATGACGTGTCCTGTTCCACAAAAAGGACAATTTTCAGACATAGAGTTAGTGTGTAATTCAAAAGTCGCCCCACAGCTTTCACATTTGACTAAAACTCCACCTACCCAACGACAACATTCTTCAATTACCTCTTTATTAAAAGGTAATTCTTTTGTCATTTGAGTTTCTTCTAAAGGAATAGTATTACCACAATAAGAGCAAGCTAAACAACCTTTATCAGGGCTATATCGATAAAAGTTACCACACCCTGAGCAGCGTTTGTTTAATGAATCATAATAAAATTTTGTTTCATTATTATTACTATTATTATTCATTTACTTTTTTACCACAGTTAGGGCAAAATTTACCATTTGGAGCAATTTTTGTACCACATTCTGAGCAAAATTTACTTTGAGCAGGAGCAGCTTCTAATTTAGAACCACATTCACAACAGAACTTAGCACCTTTAGCGTTTTCACTTCCACATTTTGGACACTTAACTCCGCTATCACTTGTATTTTGACTAGAATTATTGTCATTAGCAATATTATTAAGACTATTCATAAATTTATTAACAGCGTTTAATCCAGCACCAAATTGAACACCAAATCCCGCAAAACTATTAGGTGTTTTAGCAGCGTCTTTCATAGCATCAATAGATGACATTGTTGCGTAATCACCCATAGCATCTTTCATAACACCAACTGATGTTCTCTTATCTAATACTTCTTCTACATTAGAAGGTAATGATAAGTTTTCAATAAAGACATTTTTAATTGTAATACCTAAAGGTGTAAATTCATCAGCAAGTTTTACTTTAGCTAGATCAGCAATATCATCATAGTGCATTGCTAAGTCAATAGCAGCATATTTACCTTCTGCAATTGAGTTAGACATAATAGATGTAATAATACTCTTAAAGTAATTATCAACATCTGATTTATATAAAGTATCAGTGCTACCAACAATTTCAAACATTGAAATAGAAGGAGCTGTAATAGCAAAACTATATTTACCAAATCCACGGATACGTACAACACCAAATTCAGGATCACGCATTGTAATAGGATTTGCAGTTCCCCATTTATTATCTATAAATTGACGAGTTTGGAAGAAAATAATATCTGCTGTAAATGGAGATTCAAATGCATATTTCCATGAATAGATAGCAGTTAAAATTGGAATGTTTTTAACATCATCTAAGTCATATGTACCTGGTCCAAAGACATCACAACATTTACCCATATTAACAAATACAGCTGTTTGACCTTCTCTAACAACTAATTTTGAATGTTTCATTACTTCCACTTGCTTTTCTAGTGGATATTTGTAAGCAATACAATTAGGATCAACATTTTCCCATTGAATTACTTTTCTAAATTGATTTTTTAAAAAGCCCATTTTTGTGTCCTCCTATATTTGACAAGATTATTATATAATCTATTTTGAAAAAAATAAATACTTTTTTACAAAAATGTGAACATTATTAAATGATTAAATATAAATTGAAAAAGTTAATAAATAATTGTTATAATAACAAAGATGGAGAAATACCCAAGTGGTTGAAGGGATCAGTTTCGAAAACTGACAGTAGATGAAAGTCTAGCGAGGGTTCGAATCCCTCTTTCTCCGCCATTAGATTTGTAACCGAACAATATACGTTCACATTTTATAGATTCGGATTAATAATTAATCTTTCTAAAGCCAGGAATAACACAAGAAAGCCCGCATAACAACGGGCTTTCTTTGTGTTCGCGTTTTTAGCATATCGTGTGTTCTCAAACGTTCAAACTTTTTAGAAAATGATTTAACGTATTTTTCACCAAGTCCTTATCTTTTTGCAAAGGCAAGTCAAGTGGTTGAGATTTTTCGGGTAATCAATGGCTATTTTTTATTACTGCCAATATTAACTTTATACTTGCAGTATGGATATCCGTGACATCCATAGAAGTTTCCATATTTGCCATATTTTTTGATTATAAAGTCACCACAGTTAGGACATCTAATGTTTTGTCCTACCTCTAAAATGTCATCTATGGTGTACTCACAATATGGATAGTTAGAACATCCATAGAATTCTTTCCCATGTTTATTTTTACGCATGATAAGTCTCCCTGATTTACAGTGTGGACATAGCAATGGTGACTCTACTTTTTCTAAACAATTATCATTAATGATTTCACATTGTTCCTTGATTTCTTCAACAAATTGAGATGGATATTTTGCATCAACAAGAACATAGCAATAGTTTCTTGTTCTAGTTAAGGCCACATACCAAAGTCTTCTTTCTTCAGCATATTCCATCTGGTTACCCTCGCTTAAAACCAGATTGAGCAACGGATCATCTTCCATCTTGTTTGGAAAACCTAACGTCTTATCATCTGCGTTGATAATGATTGTATAGTCTTCTTCTAAGCCTTTGGATCCATGGACGGTGCTATAGATAATTTTAAATCCTGGATATTCTTTGGATGACAAAATTGAATTTGTTTTGACTCCAAAAGAATTTTTGATTCTCAAACTATTGCTTAGTATATCTTCTACATCTTTGTTGTTTCTTCCTAAGACTAGAATATTAGCATTTGGATTCGATTTATTGATAAAAGTCAATACCTGCTGGAAAGCTGTGTATTTATCATCATTGATATAAACCAGCTTTATAGGTTTATCTAAATGTTTTTCTGATTTAATGGCCTTATTCATCTGCTGAGAGTTCATCTTAATGAATGGACCTGCTATATCTTGAAGTTCTTGAGAATTTCTATGCGTTGAGGTTATATAGTTGATTACGGACTTTCCAAAGTATTTCTCGAAATTCAAAAACAAACCTAAATCACAGCCCGAGAATCTATAGATAGCTTGCCAATCATCTCCGACCGCAAATAATTTTGAATTTCCATGCTTAATCAAGGCTTTTAAAAATTCCATTCTGCTATAGGAAATATCCTGAAATTCATCGACGATGATGTATTTATATTTAAAATTAGGAAGGGAATAGACAAGTTCTTTTGATTTTAGAATCATATCATCGAAGTCAATCTTTCCTTCTTTGTTTAGGTAATCTATGTAATAAGCATATATTCTCTTGCATATGTTAAGGAATAAGGACGCCCTATCTTTTTGGTAAATATTAGGAAAAGATGAATTCTTAAGTGAATCAAAAGAGGTACTATCCTTGTATCTAGCTTTATAGAGGCTTATAAATGATATTATAAGGTTGATAAATGAAGCGAACGATCCTTCCTCGTAAATAGAATTAACAGCCCTTTCAATCTCTTTCGGTTTTAATGGATTGAATTTAACATCATTCTCTTTCAGTAATTTAGTTAGATTATCATAAATTGTTCCATCAGAGAATTGATATGAGAACGTCTCAAGACATTTGGTTTGATATGTATTATGTATTTCTCTTTTCCATAGAATGCCTTCCTCATATCTTCTAGCTTCAACATCTTTGTATTGAGTGGCTTTGCCATTTTTATCTACGCCATAATGTTCATGATAAATTCCATAATCCTTCAGATAGAAGTCAGGAGTATATTGCCTGTGCTCTTTATCACCTACTTCTATTTCATAAGGATTTTCATAAATATAGTCAATGCCGTTGAGGAAATAGAAATTGGCTATTTCTAGTTCTTCGATGCTTTTTACCTTTTCTTTCTTAATTGTTGTCTTCTTATCCCTATCTCCAGAGATATTAGAAAAAAAATCCCTCAATGTTTTAAAGTCGGAACTTTTAAGATCTTCATATAATTCACCTTCATTATCGTATTTTTTATATTCGCTTTTTAATTTAAGAAATAATCCGTGATAGCGTAGTATATCCTTCATAGCTGAAGGATCAGTGTGCATTTCTTCCCTAAAATATTTCTCTATAATGGCGTTGAATTGGTCCTCGACCATGAATTTCTTACCAACATTTTCTTCTAGTATTTCAAGTCCAATTTTATGAAACGTTCCAACAGTTAGTTTCGAATCAATGCTTTTTGCTTTATTCTCCAAATCATCAGCTGATTTTTTTGAATAAGAAAGCAGTAAGATGTCTTTAGGATCGACTCCGTTGTTTAGAAGGTATTTGAGTTTTCCACAGATAGTTAAGGTTTTACCACTACCAGCACCAGCTATTGTTAAAACTGAGGTCTCATCTTTTAAAATAGCTGTTTTTTGCTCTATATCCAATGATTTACCATTTATATTATTGAAAATAGGATCATTGATATGGCATTGAAGAAAGTTATTGTTATGCTTTAAGATATATTCATTCAGTTTGTTTTCATCAAATAAGTTAAACTCATAAAATAGTTCTTTACCATTGAGCTCATTCTTTATGACATTCAAGTCTTTGATAAGCTCAACTACTTGCCTTGAATCATAAAAAGAATCATTGAGGGATATCAGTCTATTGTATTTCTCGTGCAAGGAATATTCCTCGTTTATGAGGACATAGTTATTTACGAGTTTGATAATTTCGTCCACTTTAAGATTCAAATTATGATCAACGCCGATATATTTCTTAATAGATTCACTTATCTTCAGATCATCTTCGAAATCGTTCTCTTTATAGTTTGTAGGATTATCATAGAAGTCTTTTGGGTTCCTTTTGAAGTTATATGATTTAAGACTATTTATTTCTTGATTGTGTTCCTCTATTTCTTTTTCTAGCTGATCAAACCTAGAAAGTTCAGAAGTATATGCTCCTACATATTCTCTTAAAGATTTCAGTAAATCTTTTAGTTTTATGGATGGTTCTTTTTCTATTGACTTAAAGTATTTCATCTCTTTATATTTAGCATTAATAAAAGTATTCAAATATTTAGATATTCGATGTTTTAATACGATGCGTTTGAATAAAGATGGTTTATTTAAATCTTTTATTGAACAATAATCTATTTCTTTTGTTTTTATGTCTTTGATGACTTTTCCTTTTCTTTCTTTTGCCATTTATGCGCCCCCCTAGTAATGTATTTCCCTTTCAGTGATAATTTTTTGTATACCAGTAAAGATTAAGATAGCAACAATAAAATAATGACAGCACCTGAGTCCAAATATTCATTACGTCCACTGATATGATCATAAATGTAGTAAACAATTTTGTACATTTTGTTTGAATCATTACTTTTGTTGCAACATTAATTTGATATAGATTCAAAGTTAAAAAAACATTAAAAGAAAATTGTTAAATCTAGATTTATCAGAGAACTTTTTTTGCGTAAAAACTCAAAAAAATATTTAACATGTATATTGGCAATCCTTTTTTAGTACCTCTTTCTATGGTCACTACCTATTTTCTTAAATAATTAGGATTGAGTAAACAGAAATTTCCTTATTATTTGTATTACTTATTCTTTAATTTTCACCTTTTATTTTTTCTATCGCTTTATATCAAAATCTATTTAAAAATTTTTAACATTTTTAAAAAATTCTATATCAAAATAGAAAAGTTTGACTAGTAATCTTATAGTAAGTACCTAACTAGCTGTATATAATTTAATAACAAAAAATGAAACTAGGTGCGTTGCATCTAAGAAAATAAGAACAACCAATAAGAAACCACCATCGGGGTGTTTTTTTAGTGTTACAAATTAACGAAGTGTTAACACATTTATTCTTTGAAGGTCAAATATCCTTTTGTAAATCCATCAGGAAATATAAATTTCTTTTCGCCTTCAGCAAATTTAACAGTAAGGTATTTACTATTCTTATCAAGTTTGATAATTTCACCTTCACCAAACTTTTTGTGAGAAACTTTAGCACCAACAACAATCTTAGATTCATCGATTTTAAAAGATTCTGCATAATCATTAATTATATCAACCAAAGGCTTAGATGAAAAAACGGTTTTAACATCTGTTACAGGATTAATTTTATTTTTTAAAGATTCTTCTGGATCGTTGTAATCGTCAGAAAGTCCATTCATTGTCGATTGTTGATTGAAGAACAACTTCTCGTATTCATTTCTACGGATAACAGTATCCCAACCACCAACTTCGTTAGAGACTTGTTTCTCAATACCAGTATAAGATAAAGAGGAATCTTCATAACGTTTAAATTTAAATATAGCATCGTTCATTAAAGAAGCATTAAAAACACCTAAAGAGCAAAGAAGTTCGAAGTCTTTGACATCCAAACCAGTGACTTTCTTAAATAAGCCAGGCTCCAATTGAGTAATAACATCTTTAAGAGATTTTTCTCTATAATCGGTGAGATACATAAAAACCGGAATACGAGTAGAGAATTTTATGAGCTTCTCTTGAATTTCTTTACGTTTTGATTTGTATTCTTTTTCTTCTTCGGTGAGTTCCTTCTTTTCTTTCTTTGTGAGTTTATCATTGTTATCTTTCTTAGCATTCTTGACATGATCAGACTTGTTAATGATGGTTTCAATATCAGTATTCAAAGAGCGGAATCCCTCGATGTTCATCAAAGCTTCAAGAGCTTCTTTATTATTCAAAAGCTTAGAAAGTGTGTCATTATCAACATTTACAAGAAGAGCAGATTCCCATCTTCTAGCAAGCAATGTAGCAGAAGTTCCGGCCATTGTGATATCAAGAATATCTTGAGCATCAATGGCTTTCATAGTTGAACCATCATAGGCCAAAACTGGCAAGAAATTAATAAATTCAGCAACTTTCTTTTCAGGATCGCTTTCATCAATGTTTAATCTACAAGAATAGTCAGAAATTTGTCTTAACGCTCTATCTAAAGCAAAATCAAAGACATAACACTCTTCTTTAAGAATAGTCTCACTTCCATCAGGGTTCTTGATTATCCAAGGTGACTGAACTCTAAAAGCAGCCTGAAAGTATGTTTCAGGAGATTTCAAATTTCTTAGCATAAAGATGCCAGCCCATGGTCTAACCGTGACACCTGTTGTTAATTTACCACATGACAAAGTAATGGTCTTTGTTTCTAAAGGCCCTTTGTTATTCTTATCCATCGAGTTGATAACAGGAGCTAAAGCATCAAGTCCAATACCGGCCTTAGGACCAGCACAAAGATTTATTGCATAATCATGATAGAAAACATTTTGTCTTTCTTGCAAAAGATTATACATAGCCTCACAAGATGCAACATTTGGCAATAGCCACAAAGTATGTGAAAGAACATTCAATAAACGTGTATCCGAGAAAGGCATTGGTGGTCTCTTATCCTGACCAAGTTTTAGATCATCTACACTAGCAGACAAATATTGACCTCTAATAAGATCAAGCCATTTTTGAACTTCATTCTTGTATTTGAATTTAGCACTAGCACCTTTCCCATCAGCGGAAAAGAATACATTTAAATCAAATTCGTTAAATTCACCATCCATTGCGACCTGTTTAATGCTTTCAGGAATCTGATAGGTCATCATTACCATCTTTGGTAATGAAAGGTATGGGTTATTTGAACCTTTCCATGTTTCCTTTGCCCTTTGTTCATCAGAATATGTCCAGTTAAAAATCTGATCTTCGATGAATTCACCACTATTGATGGCTCTAAATGGAGTTCCGGATAGGAATAAATAGTAATTTGTCGTGATAGGAAGGAAGGTTTCGTTATAGGCGTTACCAGCTTCATCTTTCTGATATTTTTCAATATCAAAATCAACATCACTTTCTTCGTCTGGGCTATCGAAGAGTTTCTTTGCGTTTTCTCTCCAAGCACCGAAGTGATATTCATCAAAGATAACCAAATCCCAGTTTTCAGTATGAATGAATTCGTTTTTTGCTTTGATACCACCCATTTCATTGGTACCTAGAAGATTTTGGAACGAACCGAAAACTACGATTGGCCTAGATTTATCGCATGCTTCAAATTCCTTGTCTAATGATATGCTTCCTTCTTTTGCTTCGTTATCTGAAACGAATTGCCAACCTTCAAAATCTATATGAGTAAGAAGATCTTCTTTCCATGCTGATTCAACAGCAGGTTTAAAAGTGAGAATAAGAATCCTCTTCAACCCCATCTTTTTAGCAAGTTGATATGAAGCAAAAGTTTTACCAAAACGCATCTTACAGTTCCATAAGAACTTAGGTGCTTTGTTTGGCTCCTCTTCTTTTGCCTTCTTGAAATATTCTTGTGTAGTTTCTACAGCTTTATATTGTTCAGGTCTCATCTTAAAGGTGGCAATTCTATGTTCCTTAGAGATTTTTCCATCTCTTACTTCAAGAATAGCTTCAATAACATCATTGACCGAACACTTGAACCATTCGTTTTTATCTTCACCTTCATTTAACTGTTTGAATCCTTTTTTCTTCAATACAGCATGAATATCATGATCCATAAAACAAGAACCATCAGCCCTCATAGCAGAATCAACTAAAAGAATATTAGGTGTTAAACCAGCAGTATGAAGTTGCTCTCTGATTCTATCTTCATGATTTGGGCGATCTGTAAAACCGACTTTTATATATCCTTTATGGCTTATAACATCAGGTAGTTCATAAACATATATTGTAGGCTTAACTTCAGGCCTTTGTTTAAAAAATTCTGTCGTCATAGGTTAATCCTCCATTGCTTCAACGTTATTTTCAATGAAGTCTATTTCCTTTTGATCTAAGCCATATTTTTCATATAGTTCTTTATCGGTCCATGGTTTAGAGAAATCTTGCATTGGGACATATTGGTAAACACCGGATGATGCACCTTGGTCGTTCTTTTTGACACCAACCAAAGCTCTGAAAAATTTAGTTTTTACATAAGACCAACAATTCATCATTTTTTCTTCACAATCAAAACCACCTATTACAATATATGTTTCGGTGCAAAGTTCGCCTGGCTTTGCAAAAATAGGTGTTGAAAATTTTTCTCCAAAAAATCCAGCGCCTTGATTTCTTGCCATAAACATTTTGTAGTCATTTATATAATCCTTCTTTGGAACCGGATAATTTTTAGGGATATACTTAACTACTCTTTTAAGGCTTGAATCCAAACCATAAATCGAGTATCCCCCCGCAAATGGCTTTTCACTTACGCCAGGAAGGCCGTACTTTCTGGTGTCTTTGAAGAAGTCACCGCGAAAACCAAATGGTTTTTGCGGTGACACATTCAACGCAAACGATTTTTCACCAAGTTTACTTACTTTTTTATAAATTGCAACTAATTCATTGTTTCTAATAAAAACATCACATTTATCTTCTAACATAGGTCTGTCAGATTCAATAGTGCCGTCTTTCCCATTATCGTTGATAATATGAACTTCAGGTGTTGTTTTTTCTCTATCCCATAGGAAATAGTTAACACCACCTTTGATTTCAACGCCACTAAAACATAAGGAAGCATCCTTAAAATCATGAATGACAGCCATTCTGTTGTCATGCAACATTTGTTCTCGGAAATCATCAAGACCTTTTCCACCAGTCATCCATCTTGAAGGTACGATCATTGCAATGTACTTTGGTTTAAGCTTAATGGCTTCTCGAATAAATTTATGATAAATAGGACTAGCACTAGCTTGTGCGCCACCATCACTTAGTTGATAAGGTGGGTTGCTGATAATGACATCGAATTTCATTTTGAATACCTCCTCTACTTTTATATTATGGATAAACTCATATGCGTGGGTTTCCATGTTCTCTCTTTTGGAACCACCGAGTTCTTGCTCACTAGCATTGCAATAAATGCACCTGCCATTTTTGAATGTGTGTTCAATTTTCTTAAATCTTATATTCCCATCAGCATTACGAAAACGACTAA
>CAVJPS010000001.1:0-27960 GCA_963651465.1 bacterium | reverse complement strand
AGTAATTACCATTATTAGTGAACAAGAAGATAAAAATGATTCTAATTATTAAATTACATACTTCTTATTTTATTATATATTTTCTTCCAATTAAAACCCTTAATTTTTTCTACTTTTCTTTGTTTAGGCGATGTCTTAGTTTCTAAATAAATAGTATCCATACCTAATGATTTAGCAGGTAATATATCATTATTATAATCATTACCAATCATTACGGTTTTACTAGGATCAAGTTTATGTTTTTTTATTAATTTGTTGTAAAATTCAATATTAGGTTTTTTTAAGCCATGAGCTGAACTAATAAAAATATCATCAAAATATTGATTTAAATTAAACATGATAAGTTCAGGCATTGTAAATGCTTCTTGAGCATTACTTAATAAATATACTTTATAACCTTCAGATTTTAATAAACTTAATAATAAATCCACCTTTTTATATAGCTTTATTTTAATATAAGACATCTTTCTAAAAGACCACGCAATTGTATCAATTACGTGTTCGTCCAAACCTGGAAATAATTTATTAAAGACATCCGTAATATTAATTTCGTCTTTATCTTTTTCTAGTTCAATAACAGTTTTAAAATATGAATCTTTTAATTCTAAAGGAGTATATTTTTTAAAATTTTTAGTTGATAATGCAAAATCCTCCCAAAAATCTAATGAAAATTCATCAGTTTTGATATCAATTAAAGTACCGTATAAATCAAAAATTATATTCTCTTTCATAAACACACCTCTTTCTTTTTTATTTTAACATCTAATAACTATGGAGTAATTAGAAAAAAAGATTTTCCTAAACTTCTTTAAGAATTCATCCACATGTACAAAAACATCTGAGTGCGAACACTCATATATGCTTTTTCTTCAAATAATTTCTTTACTTCATCCTTTGTATACCATTTTGTTTCTATTTCTTCATCAACGTAACAACTATTGGTAATTTCTCCATCACAAGTACAAATAATTAATGTCATCATTTCATCACTAGTACCTTGTGAAGCATATGAAGGTGGTAAAACATCTATTATATTAATTAAATCAATACCAGTTTCTTCTTTTAATTCTCTTTTAGCAGTTTCTTCAACTCCTTCATTAGGATCAATTAAACCTGCTGGAAAATTATATACAAATTCATTACATGCAAGTCTAAATTCTTTTTCTAATAATATTTTATCTTTATTAGGAGAATAACATACTAGACCAACTCCAGCCGGATTATGTCCTTTAAAAGTTTCAATACTTAAATTAGGATTACGAGATACTAATTCATATTTTTTAATACCACCATCATTATTACGATAAGTAGCAATATAATATGATAAGAAATTTCCTTTATGAATTAATTCTAATTTTTCTAATTCCATTTATTCTTCTTCCTTTTTTTCATCTTCATTATTATCGTTATCGTAATAATCTAAATAATTATAGTGGATACCATCTTTTTTCCATCCTAAGATCATATCCATTGTAACGTTAGATGCTGCTTTAAAAATATTTTTTTCTACTTGTGGATTATATGTTTTCATTAATTCTTGTATTAATAATTTAGTTGCAAGTCTTTGAGAACCTCCAGAAGGTTCATCACTTAATTCAATATTTTCAGTAAATCTACAAGCACATCTAATAAATTCTAGGTTATGGTATCTACTCCAGTTAATAATATCTTTTTCCCTAATATGGTATAAAGGTCTAATAAGTTGCATACCATTATAATTTGTAGATTTTAATTTAGGTAACATTGTTTGGAATGAACCAGAATTTAACATATTCATTAAAGTAGTAATAATTACGTCATCGTAATGATGACCTAACGCAATCTTATTACAACCTAATTCTTCAGCAATATTATATAAAGCTCCTCTTCTCATTTTTGCACATAAGAAACATGGACTTTTATCTTGAGCATTTGCAATTTCAAAAATATCAGTATCTCTAATAATTGCAGGTATTTTTAATTTTTCAATATTTGCTTTTATTAAGTCTAAATTTTTTTGGTTGTAACCCGGATTCATAACTAAGTAAACTACGTCAAAATCAAAATCACTATGTTTCTTTAGTTGCATAAATAAACGAGCCATAAGCATTGAATCTTTGCCACCCGAAATACAAACACAAATTTTATCACCAGGTTGTATTAAATCATATGTTTTTACAGCCGATACAAAACGCGACCATAATTTGGCACGATAACGTTTTGTAATCGATTGTTCAAATTCATCAATTTCGTACATAATAACACTCCTTGCCTTGCTATTATAATTTAATAGTTTATTTTTAATTTTACAATCGAATTGTAAAATTTATTGTGCTAAGAAATGTTCAAATTCTTTCATTTCTTCAATCGTATCAAAATTTGCCATGAAGAAATAATCTCCCATTGCTCCAGCTAAAACATTAGGCATATTATCTTTATATAAAATATGATCACCATATTTATTCATTACGTCTTCGTAATTATGTTTATAAATTTTATTATTTCTACGTCCATAATAAGCGCAGTATTGATCTTTCAAAGATAAATCTTGTTTATTTTCATCATAAACAATAGTATCAGCCCATATAGCATAACTTGAAACACTATGAGCAAAATTAATCATATCAGGCGTGTAACCTCCTGGACATCTCATATTTACTTCTAGGCCTATTATATCTCCTACGTTTCCTAATCCTTTTTTAGATTTTTTTAATCTAAAATATTCTAAATGAAAATATCTGCTTTTAGCTTCAAAAGCTTTTAAAGTTTTACGTCCGACTTCTTCTAAGTCGCTAGGTACTTCTTTATTAACGTAATAAAATAAATCTAAATTACTATTTACAACATTCATAATAGGGGTTGGAAATACCTCATTTGAGATAAAAGTAGGATTACATTTTGAATCACAAATACCATCAAAAGAAATTAAATCTCCTTCAATAAATTCTTCCATTATGTATTTAACACATGGAAAATCATTTAAATAAAAATTACGTAATTCTTCTTCGTTATGTATTTTATATGTCTTATATGCTCCTAATCCATTATCGGGTTTTACAACAACTGGATAGCCTACTTCTTCAATAAATTTTAATCCTTTATCTAATGTAGTAGGAATAATATACCGAGCAACTTTAACTCCAGCTTTTTTATAACATTCTTTCATGGCTTCTTTTGATTTAAAGAAAATAATATCATCACTTTTTTTACCAGTATTAACATTAAAATCACTACGTAACATAGCGTCTTGTTCTAACCAAAATTCATTATTAGATTCTATAAAATCAGGTTTACCATACTTATGACTAAAGTATGCAACTGCTTTATATACTTGCTCGTAATTACCTAAATTATCCACGCGATAATACTCAGTTAAAGAATCTTTTAATTCATTACTAATATTATATTGATCTCCAATTCCTAAAACGTTAACACCTCTATTTTTAAGTTCCTTACAGAAATTAAAATAGATAAATGGAAACTCTGGTGAAACAAATATAAAATTCATGTTATCATCTCCTAGTCACAATACATTTAATATTTTAACATACTTATTAAATTATATATTAGATAAGTAATAAAAATTGCTACCTCACATAGAGATAGCAATTTAAACTAATCTTCACAAACAATGCGTCCTAAACGAACACAAGTTGTACCAGCTTTTAAAGCTAATTTATAATCTTCACTCATACCCATTGAATATTGATGTAAATTATATTTTAATCCTAATTCTTTTACTTCTTGAAATAACGTTAATTTTTGTTCATCATTCATATCTTTATCGGTCATTGCCATTAATCCAATAACGTGGACTTTGGGATACTTTTTAAGTTCTTCAAGAAAATTAGGTAAATCATTTTTAGATACACCATCTTTAGTAAGAGATGAAGTCATATGAACTTCAACATAACAATCTAATGTTTCTTTGCGATATTGTTCAATTATTGATGCAAGTTTTAATGAATCAAGAGAATGCAAAAAATTAATTTTATTTAAGACAAGTTTTGCCTTATTAGTTTGTAAATGTCCAATGAAATGCCAATTTAAATTTAAATCTTTTAATTCATCATATTTACTTAAAAAAGCATCAACCCGATTTTCACCAAAATTAGTAATACCAAGTTCTACAAAGTCTTTGATATCACTTGCTGCAACATATTTACTTGCAACAACAAGTTTTACATTACCTAATTCATTTAATATTTTATTTACATTTTCTTTATTCACTTTAATCACTACTTTTCACTTTAAATTGATTTAAATCTTTATCGTAATAATAACCTGCGTTTGAAAGAATATTTACAATTTCATCTTTTTCTTCATCTAAGTCATCACACAAATCATCTAGTGATTTATAAAAATCTCTTAGTTTAGTATTAACAACTGATATTAAAATTGCTGGATCTTTTGGTAATAACATATTATTTACGAACTCCTATTATTAAATATGAATTATCGTCTTCTTTAGCTACTTCAATATTAAAATATTCTTTAAAAAGATTTGCTTCTTCGTTAACTTCTTTTAACGAACGTGATAATTCATCTGTTAAAAAACGATGATGATAATCTAATTGCTTACGAGATAAAGAGTGAGCAATTACAAATTTTCCTTCTGGTGATAAAATCGACACCAATTTATTAACTAACTTTTTTTGGTCAACAAAATGTGGATAAGCATTATAAATAACTGCAATGTCAAATTGATTCTCTTCCTCTAAGTCATATAAATCAATATGCCTAAAAGAAACATTAGAGTTATCTTTGTATTTTTCATTAGCACGTCTAATCATCTCATTTGAAATATCAATACCTAATACTTTTTCTTTTGAGTATTCATACAATAAATTAGTGATTATTCCAGTACCGCATGCAACATCTAAAATCTTATCACCTTTTTTGATATTAATTTGATCTAGTAAATGAGTAATCTTTTCTTTAGGACAATTTTGAGCTTCGTCCCATGTTGGAGCTACCTTATCAAAAAATTCTTCTACTTTATTCATAAATTAATTAAAGAAAGTACTAGTATTAATTTTTTGATAGCCACCATAACTAGTACCACAAGCATAAATCTCAGCAGCTAATTCTTTTCCTAAGAAAACATTTGTAATCTCATTTAACTTAGTTGTAATATCAAAATTTTCAAATACATCACTATGAAGAACACTTGCATAATACCAAGTGTTTGCTAATGCGATTTCAGCATTAGTGTAATAAACATTGTATGGCATTTCTAAATATACCTCTCCATCTTGCCAAGCTTTACATGTATCAAATAACGTATTATCAGCTTGATATAATGGTTTAATATTTTTAATTGCTGCAGCATCCATAAACATAACATCCATCGAATTACCTAAAGAAACAAATTTTTCTTCTTCAATAGCTTGTACTCCATCTTTTGCTAAACCAGTAACAACATTGGTAACTCCTGCAATATTAAATGACTCATAGTTTTGTGCGGTTTGTAAATGATTTGTAGTACCCCAGTTACCAAGCCCACAAATATATGTAGATTTAGATGCAACTGTACTTGTAGATACTAAGTTTTTAATTTCATTTTTATTTGTTTCAATATAAGTATTTAAAGTTGTTGCTTTTTCTTTTTTATTTAAAACTTCACCAAGTAAATTAATACTACTTGCAAAACGAGTGTCAAATACACCTTTAGAGCCATAACTAACAGTAATAACTGGAACACCCAATTGTTCTTGTAATGCATTTGCTTTGGTTGCATCTTCGTATTCTGAAATAACTAAATCAGCATCACAAGCTAAAATCTTTTCAGCTTCTGCAAATTGATTATTAGGTCCACCAACACCACACGAAGGTAAATCTTTAAATACTTCTTTATGAGCTAAGAAATATGGTCTAGCTGCTTGGTCAAACATTTTAGGACGAGATTCTAATGTGTAATTATCTATATCTTCAACCCCACCTAAAAGTGAAACATCACCAACGTATGTATAAAGTCTTAAAGCGCCAGCACCAATACAACAAATTTTGTTGTAAGTACCCGGATTAACTGCAACTTCTCTTCCTAACATATCAGTAATTGTTACTGAACCAGATAAGTCATTATTTGGACCACATGAAGTAAGTCCACCAATCAATAACATACTAATCATAATTAAATTATTATTTTTTTTCATTTTTTGCTTTCTCCTTCTTAATTAAAACTTTATGACCATTTAAGTCATGTAAAGATATATTAACATCAAAAGTTTCATTAATAATATCTTCAGTAATATCTTTAATATCACAAGAATATATCATACGCCCTTTTTTCATGAAAAAGAATTTATTTCCATATTCCAATGCAGTTTGTATATCATGTATTGCCATTAAAATCATGATGTTACGATCGTGACATATTTTTCTAGCTTCTTCAAGAATTAAAGATTCGTTACCTATATCAAGATTACCAGTAGGTTCATCAAATATTAATAATTCAGGTTCTTGAACTAAAGCTCTAGCAATTGCTACTTTTTGTCTTTCTCCACCAGATAATTCGTTAACGTTTCTCATTGCTAACGATTCTAGCTTCATTTCGTGAATAATTTTATCCACCATATCGTAATCGTTGCTACTAGGGTTAAAACCAAAATAAGCAATTCTTCCCATTAAGATTGAATCATAAACGGTTAATGCTCCAAAAGAAATATCTTGAGGAACATACGCAATCTTTTTTGCTTTTTCTTTTCTATTAAATAAAGATAAATCAAATTCGTTTAAATTCATTTGACCTTCTTCGTTTTTTACAATACCTAATAAAACTTTAAATAATGTAGATTTACCAGAACCATTTTTACCTAATACAATTCCAACTTGTCCTTTATCTAATGAGAATGAAACTCCTTCTAATATTAAAGGACTTTTCTTTTTATAACGAAATTTAATATCATTTACTACTAGCATCTTTCATTCTCCTTTCGTGCAAAAATTAAATAAAGGAAGAATGGAGCACCAAGTAAAGATGTAATAGCTCCAACTGGCAACGCTGTACCATTTCCAATACTTCTTGATAATGTATCAGAAAATAATAACAATAAACTACCTGATAATAATGATGCAGGTATTAAGAAACGATGATCGTTTCCTAATATTCGTTTCATAATATGAGGACAAATGATTCCCACAAATCCTATAATACCTAAAAATGAAACACATACTGCTGTTATAAGAGATGCAATAAATAACGATAAGAAACGAATTATATCAGTATTTATACCTAAACTCTTTGCAACATTATCACCAGTTAATAATGCATTATATTTCCAGCTACAGACAATAAAAAATATAAATCCTACAAGAACAACAATACCCATAATAAGATCTGTTGTATAAGTTGCTCTACCTAAATCACCAAAGTTCCAAACAACTGCAGCTGATAAACCAACGTCAGTTGCAAAGAATTGTAATAATGTTGTACCAGCTGTCCAAATAGCCCCGATACCAATCCCAGCAAGAACAACAGCATTTGGGCTAAACGATTGTAACTTACATAAAGCTAAGATTATAAAAATTGAAATTATTGAAAATATCAAAGCGATAACTGAAGTTTCAAAAGGATTAGTACCGTCAAGATAATTTTTAATATTATTACCAGTACTTAAGAAACCACCAGCAAAAACTATAATCGATAAGTTAGCACCAAATACAGCTGCGTTAGAAACACCAAGAACCGATGGGGATGCCATTGGGTTACCTAATGTTGTTTGCATAATTAATCCTGCTATAGATAAGCCTGCTCCAGCAATCATAGCAGCAAGGACACGAGGAAGTCTAATGTTCCACATAATACGATTATTTGCGTTACTACTCTTGTTAGCTAAAGCAAGAAAACAATCTTTAATTGACATATTGGATGAGCCTACAAATAAACAAACAAAAAACATAAAAATTAACGCAACTAAAAGGCAAGAAAGAAAGATAATTTTTTCATGCTTTTTAGTTAGATATTTCTTTTTAATATTTACTGTTTGAATATCCATGTATCTATCCTCTTTTTAATTATAAAAAATTATTGTTATAAAATACAAATTATTAATCTTAAAAATTCTTTTAAAGTAAAACGATATTTAATTTAAAAGTTATAGTAAATAAATTATCTATCAATTTCATTTAAGATTATTTTTTTATTATTGTTATTTTGAAATATTAAATTAAACACCATTAATGTAATCGGAATACATAATTAATATTTTTTAATTACATTTGCCGCATAAGCAATTAAAAATAGCAAGGATGTGTCCGTTTTTATTAACATATCCCCGCTATTTTACGTTATATAGTGTTTAAAAATTTAAATATGTTTAACTAATAAATATATTAAAGAATAGTAAGATTTTTATACCCAAGACTTAAAGCGTATTGATATATTTCTTCTATTTCTTCTTTTGTAACATTTAGACGATTTGATAAAGAAGAACGGACTCCATTATTTCTAAAACATATTAATTTAATAAGAGTTGTTTTGATTTTTTCACCAATAATTTCTTTAATTCCCTCTAAACATTTTTTGGCGTCAACTAGTTCAGGAACATATACAATTCTTATTTCTTCTAACTTATTATTTTTAGTTAAATACATAAGGTTTTGTTTAACATTTTTATTACTAAAACCAGTAAGATTTTTATATGTATTTTCTGCCCATGATTTAATATCTAACATTACCCCATCAGTAACATCCATTAATGAAGGTAAATTTTCAAATAAAACCATTCCGTTAGAATCTAATAAAGTACTTAAATTATTTGCTTTTGCAAGCTTAAATAATTCTTCTAAAAAGTCAGGATATAAAGAACATTCTCCCCCACTAACAGTTATTCCTCTTATAAAAGGAAGATTGTTTTTTACTTTATTAAATACCTCAATCGAATCAAGATATAAAATCTTAGGCGAAGAATTATGTTTACATGTTTTAATACAATTATCGCAATTAATACATTTATTATTGTCCCAAACTACTTTATTATATTCATTAAAACTTAAAGCTTTTGACGGGCACTCATCAACACATTTACCACAATTAATACAAATATTTTGAGTTTCAGGATTATGACAATATAGGCAATGAATATTACATCCTTGAACAAATATAGCAGTACGACATCCGGGTCCATCAACAGTTGAAAAATCAATAATTTTATTAATAGGCGTTTTCATTAGATCATTCTTACCTTTCTTTTTGAAAGATTATTAATCTTATAATTTTCAGCACCTAAAGCTGTTGTTTGTTTAATAACAGCTTTATCGTTAAAATACTTTTCCATTTCAGAACGTTTAACAAGATATCCTGTAATACGCACTAAATCAGTGTCGTCACTATAGAAAGACATATAATGAACACCAATATTAAAAGCTCCTTTAACAACATCTAATAATGCATCAGGATTTTGAACAACATTACTTGCAATAGGGAAAATATCACCAACACCAGCTGGGAAATATTTATGATAACGTGCACTATGTTTTAAATGATTTGCAAATGATTCTGGTTCATCACCTACTGGAATTCTAACTCCAGAAGTAATTCCTTTATCACTATCTAAGCCAACTTGAGCGTGTAACATAAAATGATAATTTGTTAATGGAGTGTATACTGCTTTAAAAGAAGATACTACTTCTTCAATTTTATTCATAATCGTAACACCTAAATCATCTGCTTCTTTATCAGTTCCATATTTTAATCCTTTATCTTTTAATAAAGTATTAACACACTCTGCTAAACCAGTTATTCCAAACATCGGTACAAAACGATTCTTATCAATTAAACCTTCTTCAACTAAGAATGAAGATTCAAAATATCCGGATTTTTCAACTAAGAATTTAATTCTTTCATTTTCGTAATCTGCAATACATTTTAAGCATTCTGGTAATATTTCATTTAAGAATTTATTTATATCGTTAGTTTCTTCTGCAAGTTTAGTTAATGTAAGTCTAGTTAAGGTATAGCTACCACCATTAATAGGTAAAATATTGTAACATGATGAAATACCATAATTTCCATCATAATAAGTTTTATTAATCATATCGTTACAGAGCGCAGGATTAGAACACTTTAAAGAAGTCATAATAGCAAGTTTCATGAATTCATCACTTGTTTCATCTTTATTATATTTAATAGTTAAATTAGGAACTGTATTTTGAAGTTTTTCTTCTACTTCTAAAAGCAAACGTCCACAGCGAGTTTCTTTTGGGCCAATATTAGCGTGACAAAAAGAATCATCAATTGTTCGATCTAAGAAATTTAAAAACATAGTTAATTTATTTTTAACTTCATCATCACTTAAATCCTTAATAAATGGGTCTAATAAATAATCTAAATTTCCTAGATATACAGGAAAATTAGTTATTGATGGTACGTGATGATATAAAGTCATTAAAGCAAAAATAGCTTCATCTAAAGTATTAGGCTTTTCTATTCTTAAAAACTTAGAACCTTGTTTTAAAAATTTTTCATAATCAACCATTACATAACGAGGGCGATATGGAGCGTGTCCTTCAAATAAATCATTAATTGCACCTGTTGAAAAATAATGAAGTGTATTTGAAGGAATATCTAAAACATTAAGCATATTTTCAGCACAATGTGCTAAATCTAATACTTTTTGTTCATACGTTCTTTTTTTTGATGTTAACGTATTATAAATTGTTTCTTCATCTACTTTATTTTTTTCTAAAAATGTCTTTTCTGCTTCTGTCATAACTTTTCATCTCCAATTTTTATTTTAACATATTAAAAACCTCTTAACATATCATTTACGTTAAGAGGTTAGGTAATTAATTATTTCCCTTTTTTGCTTTCGTATTCTCTACCATAATATTTTTTATAGGTATCGTACATCATAAATTCCATTTGCTTCATGCAATCTTCAAGTGCAAATGCTTTTGCGCTATTAAGATACTTATCTTCTATTTCTTTCTTTTCTAATGGATGTTCAATTAAATAGTCAATCTTATTTGCTAGGTCTTGAGGATTACGTTTATTAAATATACATTTTTCATCTACCGCAAAACCTTTAGTTGCTGATTTTGGTGAATCTGAAACAATGACACATTTTCCACAAACAACGCCTTCAATACAAGAAATGCCTTCAAGTTCAACAACAGCTGGGTGAACATAAAAATCACAACTATTTAAAGCATCAATTATTTCATGACGATCAAAAAGTTTCATCACTGGTTTATTAGTTAATTGTTCACCTAATTTTTTATATTTCTTTTCTTTAGGACCTTTTCCACCTAAAACTAATTGAATATCTTTTTCGTATTTTGATAATTTAATGGCTTTAATTAAAGTATCTTGGGATTTTTCTGGAGCAAATCTACCTGTACTTAGAACTAAAATTTTATCTTTATATTCAAGTGGTTTTTCAACATCTTTCTTTTGAACATAACTATGAACACCGTTTGAAATAACATATCCATAATCAATTTTTTTATTAATATTATGTTCAAAAGTAGTTTTTATAAATTCAGTTGGAAAATGAATAGCATTAACTTTTTTATAACAAAGATTATATATTGTTTTATATACTTGTTTATTTACCCAGTTAACTTTATCCAATCCAATATGGTAAGTGAAGTTTTCAGCTTGCATATGGAAACTTGAAGTTGTTGGTATATGATGTTCAAGACAATAATTTAATGCACATATACCTAATGGGAATGGTAATAAGATGTGAACAATATCAGCGTCTTTACAAGCCTCAGCTACTATCTTTTTATCTACTTTAGCAAGTGTTACTCCTACCTTTTTAATATAGTTATTAATAAATGATCCTAAGTTTAAATTAGGAACTACAAACGTATGTGGATCGTTTTTCTTATCTTCGTCTCCACATAATAAAGTTACTTCATGATTTTGTTTTCTTAAATAACGTATTAAGTTCATTGCAGCAATAGAAGTACCGTTATTCTCTTCACCTAATACATCACATACAATAGTTATCTTCATAATAATATCTCCTTACAATTAAGAATTTTTTGGAGGAGTATAATAATTCAATTCATCCTCTTTTAAATTATAGACAAACCAAGGGCATTGGCCACCGACTTGAATATCGTATATTATATTCCCGTCTTTGTCCTCTTTAATTTCATACACATAACCAAATGTTAATTCATTACGGTATCTAAATCTAACCAAATTACCGACTTGAAATTTTGAATTAATAACCTTTTTAGGTTTCTTTTTAAATAATTTACTTAAGCACATAATTGATACTCCTTACAAATACCTATATTTATATTATAATCTTTTTATTAATTAAAAATATTCCTATTTGAATTTTTAGATATTTACTTTTTTAATATAGTGATATAATTACTTATGTTTTAAAGGAGAATTAAAATATGGCAAGTACAAATTCTAAAAGTAGCGAAGATACTAAGACATCAGCTTCTAGTAAAACTTCTACAAAGAAAACTACTGTTAAAAAATCTAATAAGACTAGTAGTTCAAAAACTTCAACTAAAAATTCAACTAGTAAAAAGTCTTCATCAAAGGCTAGTTCTACTGTAGAAAAAGAAACTAAATCACTATTAAGTGAAGCAATCGCAGACAAAGCCGGACTAGAAAAGAAAGATGTTTCAAAAGCATTAACTAAAGTAAACAAATTACCACTTGCAGGTAAAATTGCAGTTGGTGCTTGTTTTTTATTAGGCTTAGCTGGTGGATATGTTGGAATTAGATTAGTTCAACGCAATGATCAATTTAGTTTAAAGAATGGTAATTCTTGGACAATTACTGTTGGTGAAACATATGATTATAACGATATAGAAAATAATGTCATTTGTATTTCTTATGGTCGTAATGTTATTAATACAGTCTCAGTTGATAAAGCTAATACAACTTTAGACACTACTACTGTAGGTGAATATAAAGTTACATATGTAAGTAGTGATGTTAAATACACAAAGATATCTTTAGTACAAACAGTATATGTTATTGTTGCTGAAGATTCTTATAGCGATTAGGAGGTAACAACATGGCAAATAAAAAGAATAATACATTACGAATTGTTGGTTTATCATTTGCTGCCTTAGTCGTTGGTGCTGTTATTGGTGCTGGTGGTAATTTTGGTGTTACAACTGCAACATATAACGAAGAAAAAAATGATTCTAATACAACAAGTAAACAAACAGTTAATACAGCAACCGAAGGTATTGTTTACGATGATTTAAGAATTAATTTCTTAGAACTTGGTAATAAATACGCTGGTGACTGTACATTTATTAAGGCTGGAGATATTGATATTTTAATTGATGGTGGTAGCCGTTCTGACTCTGCAGATGATATTCAAAGATATATCAATACTTATTGTACAGATGGAAAGCTTGAATACGTAATTGCAACTCACGGTCACCAAGATCATATTGCTGCATTAGTTGGTACAAATAGTACAAAAGGTCTTTTAGACTTATATGAAATTGATACTCTTATCTATTTTTCACAAACAAAGAGTGAAACTACTTTAATTAAAAATTTCTATACTAAAGTAAATAATTTGACTTCAAAAGGAACAACTTGTATTAAAGCATCTGATGCTTATAATGCTGGTGGAACATATACTTTAGTTGATGGTATTACTCTTAAAATATTATGGAATAAATATTATTTTGAACAATCCACAGACGAAAACGATCACTCTATTATTTCAATGATTACATATGGTGAACATAATTTCTTATTTACTGGCGATTTAGAAAAAGGCGGCGAAGAAGAATTTGTTAACCATTATAAAGATACAAATGAAATTCCTTCACATGTTGATTTATATAAAGGTGGTCACCACGGAAGTAAAACATCTTCAAATGATGTATTACTTGATATGATTGATCCACAAATGTGTTGCGTATGTTGTTGTGCAGGATGTACTGAATACACAAAAAATAGAGTTAATACTTTCCCTACTCAAGCATTTATTGATCGTATTGCTAAACACACAGATGCTGTTTATATTACCTCAATGTGGGATGACGATAAAGAAGAATTTACTTCAATGAATGGTAATATTACAGTTTCTTGTAACGGTAATGATGTCGCAGTAGCAGCTTCAAATAATTTAACAAAATTAAAAGACACTACCTGGATAACCCATACCGTGTACGTTAATGCATCCGATCAAATAGTTTCAAAAGAAACTGAAGGTGCTACAGGAGTACCTTGTCGAACTCTTCCAGCTAACTGGGCTGATTAAAAAAAGCAAAACAAAAGTACCTTTTGAAGGTACTTTTTTGGTTTGGAATTTTATTTACTTGTTTGTTGTTCAGAAGGTAAAATAAATTCAGATAATTTTTTACCTTGTCTTTTATAACAATAAATATCATATTTTTTTAGTAATTCTTCGTATTCTTTTTTACGTAAATAAGAATGTCTTTTAACAATAATAATAAAATTACGATTACCAATTTCGTTTTTAAAAATCTCTTTAAAATATTTTTTTAATTGCTCAGCGTTTAAATAATCTAAACATTCATGAGGCTTAAAAAGTAATTCATTATCTTTTGTTAACTTGATATCGTCAAAACTACTACGATGTAAACTTAAAAAGAAAGTATCATCATTATAGTAAGCAATAAATGTTGCACCTTTATCTAATTGTTGTAATTTAATTCCTTTTTTTAATAAGAACGAACGATAGCGATAATCAAAGTTACGTGTCATTCCTAAACTAAACTTTTTATTATATTCCTTATAGAATTTAGACTTTTTATATATTAATAATTCAATTGGGTAAAATAATGAGGATAAAAACCAATATATTATTATTAGTGCAAAGTATACAGGTGAAATAATAATTGACCCAATAAATTCTAATGCTTTACAAAACTTTTTCATATGTTCAACCCCTTTAATAGAAGTTAATTTATTATCTTTAACTCTATATACTATATTACCACATTAAATAGTATTTAAGTAGATTAAAACTATGTCTATTTTTAAGCTCTTATTTTCTTTATTAACATTATGTCAATATTATGTCATAATAATGGCAAGGAGGAATTAATATGAAAAATATTAAACCAATAACAGTTTTACGTAATACAAACGAATTAGAAGATTTAATTCATCAAGGTGATGAACCAATCTTTATTACAAAAAATGGAGAATTAGATTTTGTAATGTTAAAGCCAGAAGATTATGAAAAACTAAGTAACAAAAATAATACTAAAAAAGAAATTACTTTAGACAACTTAAAACCAAAAAAAGAGAACAAATTTGTCTCGCCTTACGGTAGTGCTTCTTTTAATAAAACTAATAATCTAGGTTTTGTTAAAGTCGGTGCCTGTACTTTTAAAGTTAATATAGGTAACGTACAAAGTAATGTTAATAAAATTAAAGAAGAAGTTGATAACGCAATAAAAGAAAAAGTAAACGCTCTTGTATTTCCTGAATTATCTTTAACAGGTTATACATGTAGCGATTTATTCTATTATTCACATTTACTAAATGAAGCTTTATTAGGATTAGTTGAATTAAAAAAATATTCAACTAATAAAGACATATTATTTGTAGTAGGATTGCCATTTAGTTACAATAATGCAATTTATAACGTTGCAGCTGTAATTCATAATGGAAGAATTTTAGGATTAGTACCAAAAACATATTTACCTAATTACAATGAATTTTACGAAATGCGTCAATTTACAGAAGCATTTACAGATCATAATTTACTAGTAACAATAGATGATGAAAATGTAATATTTGGTACTAAAGTTTTATTTACTAATCAAAACTATCCTGATTTAAAAATCGCAATAGAATTATGTGAAGATGTATGGGCTCCTGAAACTCCTTCAACAAGAGCATGTTTAAATGGAGCTACTTTAGTTTTAAACCTATCTGCATCAAATGAAATAGTTGGAAAAGACGATTATCGTCGTATGTTAATAAGTTCTACTTCTGCTCGTTTAATTACTGGCTATATTTATTGTTCTGCTGGTGAAGGTGAATCCACAACTGATATGGTATTTTCAGGGCATAATCTAATTTACGAAAATGGTACATTATTGAAACAATCCAATTTATTTGATTTAGGCCTTATCACAAGCGAAATTGATATTGAAAATATAATCAATCAGCGTCGAAAGAATACAACATTTAGAAATATATTAGGTGAATATCAAGAAATTAATTATTCATCAACAATAGATTTGCCTATTTTAAGTCGTAATTATGAACGCAACCCATTTGTCTTACAAGATTTTAATTTAGGCATGGAACGCTATAGATTAATTCTTAAAATGCAAGCTATGGGATTAAAGAAAAGATTAGAAGTAACCAATTCAAAGATTGCAGTTATAGGATTATCTGGAGGATTAGACAGTACTCTTGCATTATTAGTGACTAAGATTACTTTTGATTTAATGAAAAAAGATTCTAAAGAAATTGTTGCTATTACTCTACCATGCTTTGGTACAAGTGAAAGAACAAAAAGAAACGCTACAAATTTAGCTCAAGAATTAGGTATTACATTAAAAGAAGTTAATATTGCTAATGCCGTAACAGTTCACCTTAATGATATTGAACACGATATTAACAATCATAATGTTGGTTTTGAAAATGCTCAAGCCCGTGAAAGAACTCAAGTATTAATGGATTACGCTAACGATCATGGTGGAATAATGGTTGGTACTGGAGATTTAAGTGAATTATGTTTAGGTTGGACAACGTATAATGGAGATCACATGTCAATGTATGGAGTTAATGCTTCAATTCCTAAAACATTAGTAAGAGAACTAGTCCGTTGTTATGCTTACGATAATGAAGCTTGTAAAAATACTTTATTAGATATTATTGATACTCCTATTTCTCCTGAACTATTACCAACAAAAGACGGTAAAATTGCCCAAAAAACAGAAGATACTGTTGGACCATATGAATTAAACGATTTCTATATTTATTATTTCTTACGTAGAGCGTACACTCCCGCAAAGATTCTTTATATAGCACAAAAAGCATATGAAGGAATATACGATAAAGAGTATTTAAAAAAATGGTTAAGAGAATTTTATCGTAGATTCTATATTAATCAATTCAAACGTTCTTGTCTCCCAGATGGAGTTAAGGTAGGTTCAGTCTCTATCTCCCCACGTGGTGACTGGAGAATGCCTAGTGATATATCGTCAAAAGAAATATTAGAAGAAATAGATAAACTATAATTTTTACAAGTGAAATCTATTTATTTGCTAATTTTAAAGATGTAAAATTATATATAGATATATGGAGGATGTATGTATGTTTAATAAACATGATTTAAATAGAAATAGTTTTATGTTAAAAGGTCCTTTAGCTCATTGTGGATATGACTGGTGGTGGCATTCTTTTACAGCGCAAGATGCTATTACTGGTAAGGATAAACCTTTCTTTATTGAATTTTTCCTTTGTAACCCAGCTCTAGGAGAAGATAAACCAGTACTTGGTCAATTAGAAGAAAACAAAAAGAATGGTAAAAAACCATCTTATTTAATGGTTAAAGCCGGTACTTGGGGGGAAGATCATTGTCAACTTCATCGTTTCTTTGGTTGGAAAGAAGTAACTCTTAATCCTAAAGCACCTTATTCAGTAGAAGCTAAAGATTGTTTTGCTAGTGATACCATACTTAAAGGTTCTATAAATATATCTGAAGATGAAAAAAACACTCACCCTGAATGGATGTGTGATAATGGTGAAATTTCATTTGATTTAACCATTGATAAACAAATAGCTTTTAACGTTGGATATGGAGCTAGTAAGACATTAAGAGATGTTGAAGCTTTTGCTATGTATTGGCACGCTGAAGGAATGAAATCGGCATACAAAGGTACTATTATTTTTAATGGCCGTAAATATATAGTTGATCCATTAAAATCTTATGGATACGCTGATAAAAACTGGGGACGTGATTTTACAAGTCCATGGGTATGGTTATCATCTAACCACTTAGTTAGTAAATTAACAGGAAAGCAATTAATGAATAGTGTTTACGATATTGGTGGAGGTAGACCTAAAATTTATTTCTTACCTTTAAATAGACGTTTATTAGGTGTTTTCTATTATGAAGGTAAAGAATATGATTTTAATTTCTCTCACTTCTGGTTAAAAGTAAAAACTGATTTCTCTTTTGAAGAAAAAGACGATCACGTTGTATGGCACGTCCGTCAAGAAAATAGATATGCTGTAATGGAAACAGAAATAACATGTAAAAAGAAAGATATGCTATTTGTTAATTATGAAGCACCAGATGGAACAAAAAAACATAATAAATTATGGAATGGTGGTAATGGTGAAGGCACCATTAAACTATATGATAAGAAACACGGTGAACTAGTGTTAGTTGATGAAATTATTACAACACACGTTGGTTGTGAATACGGCGAATACGATGAATAAAATAAAGACTTGGTTAACTAAAACCAAGTCTTTTTATCTATTTAAAATATTTTATTGAGTTTCTTCTTGAGTAAACTAACTAATACATCAAATATTACAACTAATATAATGAGTAATAATAGCCACGATAAGATTGAAACAAAATCAACATTTAGCTTAGCATTGTTAATTATTGATCCAATTGATTTATCAACTGATGCAATATATTCACTCATAACCATAACTTTTATACCTAAACTAAAAGCTTGAAGAAATGTAACTAACATATGAGGTAAGGCTATAGGTAAATATATATCCTTATATATCATATGTTTCGGTCCTTGAAGCATTCTAGTTTCATCAATAATACTTTTATCAATATTAAGAGCCCCTCTTGTTCCGTCATATACTAAAGGAAATATAACTAAAAATGAAACTATATAAGGAATAATCTCACGGTTATTGAATAATAAGACATATAAGTATACCGATACAACAGCAAAAGGTGCAGATTTCATAATCATAATAAAAGGATTTACTATGCTAGTGTTATATTTAAACACATACGAAATGAAATGAATTAATATACTAATAACAAAGCTTATAACAATTACAATTAATATTTTTAATAATGTTTTTAAAAGTATTAATACTTCTTTTCCGTTTCCAAGAATAGCAAATGTATTCTTAACAATATCAAAGAAATCCGGGACTAATATACTTCCATTTGAAGTTAACGATATTACTTCGTATAGGATTATTAGACCAATAATAACTGATGCTGAAATGGCAATTTGTTTATAAGAAGAATTCCTCATCAGGAACTTTATCTCCTACTTGTTTTGAAAACCCTAAATCAATCATGTTTTGTAAGTAAGTTTCAACAGCATTTTTTTCAGTCTCTTTATCCATTATTTGGAAATGGCAGTTAGGAATTGCTTTGACTAATGTTGCTTCACCAAGTGTAGCAAATGTTTCGTTAATTTCAACAGCTTTCTTTGCTGTGTTTTCTTTATCTTCAGTTGCTTTATTAACTGAAGAAATTAAATCATTAACGAGTGTAGTAATTTTTTCTTCATTTTTCTTTGATTTTAAAACAAAGATACCAGCTTGTGGATAGGAAGCTGTACCACTAACATTAGCGTATTCTTCTTGTAGGTCTAATGTTTTAAATCCTTTAGCGTCTTTAATTTTAGAAATACTTGGTTCTGCTGTAACAATATATTCAGCTGTACCAGCAACTAATAAGCTATTAGCAGTAGCGACATCAGAAACATATTCAACTTCAACATTTAGATCTGTTTTCGAAGCTAATATTGATTTGACAATAATATCTGGTGTTGAGTTTTGACCAAAGACAACTAACTTTTTATTGTCTAAATCATCAAATGATGTCATTTCGTTTTTAGACGCAACGTATAAGTTGCCCCAAACGATTGTTTTTGCTAATACATAGTTTTGATTAGCGTTATAGAATTTTGCACCTAAGTTAACAGGAGCAATAATACTATCATAGTCTGTTTTTGCAAATGCAGCCACTAATGGGTCTGAGCCTTGTGCAACTTCGACTTTTGCTTCTGGATGTTCATCCATATAATTAACAATACTTAATAAAGGTGTACCACTAGGGCAAATAAGAGAAACTTTTTCATCAGTGTCTTTTTTACATGAACCTAATGTTAATATTGATAATACTGTTAACATTAATTTTAAGAATTTTTTCATTTTCTTTACCTCTCTTGCGAAACTATTATACATTAGTTATAATAATAATACTGTGATATTTATCACATAAAGGCAAAAAAATGAACAATAAAGAAATTATAGAAAATAAGTTTAGAAAACTAATATCTAACAAAACAATTACTTCTATTTCAGTACCTAATAAGTCAATTATTTTTCATGAAGGTGATACTTGCTCTTATTTAGGTTATGTATTAAAAGGTAAAATTAATATATCTACTCTTTCTATAGATGGCAAAGAAGAAATAATTAGTTCTTTAAATAGCGGTGATTTCTTTGGCCAATTCTTAATATATAATTCTCAAAATAATAAATATTTGGGTGATATTATTGCTCAAACAAATACTGAAATATTGCTAATAAACAAAAAAACTTTAGATAATATATTAATTAATGACGTTGAGTTTTTACACGCTTATATAGGTGTAGTCTCGGAAGAATCATATAAAATAAAACAACAAGTTAAAATGTTATCACATAAAAAAAACACAGATCGTGTAATATATTATTTAACAAATAATAGTGTTAATAACCAAATTAATATAGTTAACATTACTCATCTTGCAAAGATAGTTAACCTACCTCGTGAAAATGTATCTCGTATTATCAGTGTTTTAATAAAAAAAGGTGCTATAAAAAAAGATAAAAATATTATCACCATACTAGATTTATCTAACTAATTAAAATAATTTTCAAAAGAAAAATTGGTGTATCACTACACCAATTTATTTTCTTTTACTTTTTGTTAGGGTATCTTTCTCTATTTTTATTATATGTTGTGTGTAATAATTCATGAGCTAAGTGAGAGTTAGGTTCACCTAGATATCTCTCATAAAGTTCTTTAACTTGTGGGTTGTTATGTGATTGACGAATTGTTTGTCTTTCATCTTCTGTGTATAATGCTTGAGCACGTTTAGCACGATATGTTTCATAAATATCGCTTCCTTCGTTAGGCATTAACATAGGTTTAACAAATGGTTGACCACCACCGTTAATACAACCACCAGGGCAACACATAATTTCAATAAATGTATATGGGCTAGTACCAGCTTTGATTTCATCTAAGAGTTTTGATGCATTTTTCATACCTGAAGCGACTGCAACTTTAATCTTAGCTGTACCAAAGTCGATTTCAGCTTCTTTAATACCTTCTAAACCTCTAACTTCTTTGAATTCAATAGATTCTTTTTCTTTACCAGTTAATACTTTGTAAGCTGTACGAAGAGCAGCTTCCATAACACCACCAGTAACACCAAAGATAACACCAGCACCAGTGTAATCACCCATGATGTCTTGATCGTATTCTTCATCAGGAAGTTTGTTGAAATTCATACCTGCTCTTTTAATAACTTTAGCAAGTTCTCTTGTTGTTAATACGATATCAACATCTTTAAGACCACCTTTAACCATTTCAGGTCTTTCTTTTTCAAACTTCTTAGCTGTACAAGGCATGATTGATACAGTTACGATATCTTTTGGATCAATGCCTTTTTCCTTAGCAAAGTAAGTTTTAATAATAGCACCTTGCATTTGGTGAGGTGATTTACATGATGATAAGTTATCTAATACTTCTGGATAAAAATATTCAGCATAGTTAACCCAACCTGGACTACATGAAGTAATCATAGGGAGTGTACCACCATTTTTGATTCTAGATAATAATTCAGTTGCTTCTTCCATAATTGTTAAGTCAGCACCGAAGTTAGTATCGTATACTCTGCTAAATCCTAAACGTCTTAATGCTGCAACCATTTTACCTGTAACAGGAGTTCCAACTGGAAGACCAAATTCTTCACCTAAAGCAGCTCTAACAGCAGGAGCAGTTTGAACTACGACAAATTTACCAGCAGCCATAGCTTCATCCAATTTATCGATTTCGCTCTTTTCCATTAAAGCACCTGTAGGACAAACGTTAACACATTGTCCACATAGTAAACATGGAGATTCATTAAAGCCTCTATTGCCAGCAGGGGAAATAAATGTTTTAAATCCTCTTCTTTCAAATCCAAGAATACCTGTACCGTGGATGTTGACACATCTGCTTACACATCTACCACATAATATACATTTTGATGTATCACGGACAATTGATGGGTTTAAATCATCAAGGAATGTTTCACTCTTAGCACCAAAGAATTTGTTTTCTCTAGCACCAACAAGTTGAGCAACGTGTAATAATTCACAATGACCATTTTTGTCACATTGTTGACAATGGAATGAGTGGTTAGAAAGAATAAGTTCAACAGATACTCTTCTAGCCTTAGTAGCTTTAGGAGATGAAATCTTAATTTCCATTCCTTCTGCAACTGGATAAACACAAGATGCGACTAAGCCTCTTGCACCAGTAGCTTCTACTAAACAAACACGACATGATGCTTTTGAGCATTCGCCTTTGTTGAAATTACATAATGTAGGAATTTCATAACCACACGCTCTAGCAGCTTCAAGAATTGTCATTCCTTCTTCTACTTGGTATGGTTGACCTTCGATTTTAATATTAATTTTAGCCATTAATCTATTCCTCCATTACTTCTTTGATACTGCGCCAAATCTACAGACTGATTGACACATACCACATTTAACACACTTAGATGGATCAATTTCCATTGAAGCAAGTTTGTGGTTAGGAGCAATGTAATCAGTTCTGTTAATTGTCGATGCTGGACAGTTTCTAGCACACATACCACAACCGATACATTTATCTTTATCAATTACGTATTCCATTAAGTTCTTGCAAACATGAGCTGGACATTTCTTATCAACGATATGAGCAAGATATTCATCTTTAAACTTCTTCATTGTAGAAATAATTGGGTTAGCAGCTGTTTGACCTAAACCACAAAGTGAGTTAGATTTAACTGCTTCTGCAAGTTCTTGTAAATCATCAAGGTCTTGCATTGTACCCTTACCTTCAGTAATACGAGTTAAGATTTCAAGCATTCTCTTTGTGCCAATACGGCAAGGAGAACATTTACCACATGATTCATCGCAAATAAATTCCATGTAGAATTTTGCAACGTCAACCATACAGTTATCTTCATCCATTACGATAGCGCCACCGGAACCCATCATTGAGCCACGAGCAATTAAGTTATCGTAATCGATTTCTGCATCTAAATCATCAACTGTTAAACATCCGCCAGAAGGGCCACCAGTTTGAATAGCTTTGAATTTTTTACCATTAGGAATTCCACCACCAATATCATAAATTAATTCTCTAAGTGTTGTTCCCATTGGTACTTCAACTAAACCTACATTGTTAACTTTACCACCAAGAGCAAAGACTTTTGTACCTTTTGATTTTTCAGTACCAAATCCTGCAAACTTAGCTGCACCTTCTCTTAAAATGTAAGGAACAGTTGCAAGTGTTTCAACGTTGTTAATAATTGTTGGTTTATTCCATAAGCCTTTAACAGCTGGGAAAGGTGGACGAGGACGTGGCATACCACGTTGTCCTTCGATTGAATTTAATAAAGCTGTTTCTTCACCACAGACGAATGCACCAGCACCAAGTCTTAAGTGAACTCTGAATGAGAAGTCAGTACCCATAATATTGTCACCGAGTAATCCTAATTCTTCAGCTTGTTTAATTGCAATTCTTAATCTGTTAACAGCAATTGGGTATTCAGCACGGACATAGAAATAACCATTCTTAGCACCAATTGCGTAACCAGCAATCATCATACCTTCAATAACAGCAATTGGGTTACCTTCTAAAATAGAACGATCCATAAATGCGCCTGGATCACCTTCATCACCATTACATACGACATATTTTTCATCAGATTCTTGAGCGTAAGCAAATTGCCATTTACGACCTGTAGGGAAGCCACCGCCACCTCTACCTCTTAAGCCAGAATCAAGAATTTCTTTAATAACATCAGCACGATCCATCTTAAGTGCTCTTTCTAAGCCTTTAAATGAACCAACGCCGAGAGTTTCTTCAATTTTTTCAGGGTTAATAGCGCCACAACCATGAAGAGCAATTCTAACTTGCTTTTTATAGAAATTAATATCATCTTGTTTTGTAACTTTTTCTTTAGTTTGAGGATCAACATAAAGCAATCTTTCAACAATTTCGCCACCGATGATATCTTTTTCAATAATTTCAGCAGTATCTTCGACTTTAACCATACGATATAAAGTATCTTCAGGGAAGATTTTAACGAATGGTCCTTGTGAACAGAAACCAAAGCAACCTACTTTGTTAACTGTAACTTTTTCTTCTAATTGTTTTTCTTTGATTAATGCTTCAAAGTTTTTAATAATTTCATCAGATTTAGATGATAAACATCCCGTACCACCACACACTAAAATGTGTCTTTTTCCATCTTCACCATTGAATTTCTTATTAATACATTCAATACAATGATTTGATTTTTGTTCAAATTCTTCAAAATTCTTAAACATTAGCTGACTCCTTTCTATAAGCCTCAATAACTTCTGCTACTTGGCTTACTGTCATCTTAGAATAAACTTTACCATTAATAGAAACAGCTGGAGCAATACCACATGCGCCGATACATCTTAATGCATCAAGTGTGAATAAACCATCTTCAGTAGTTTCACCTGGTTTAATGTTTAATAATTCTTCAAACTTATCAATAATTTGTTGTGAACCCTTGACATAGCAAGCTGTTCCTAAACAAACACCGATAACATATTTTCCTTTTGGTTTTAAAGAAAAATATGAATAGAATGTTACAACACCATAAATTTCAGCAACTGGAATACCAGTTTTTTCAGAAACAATTTCTTGTACTTCTAGTGGAATATATCCATATTCATTTTGAATATCACTGAGAATTAACATTAATGGTGTTTTTTCATCTTTGTACCTTTCAATAATCTCGAGAATACGAGATTCTGCAGTTTTGTTTAACTTACCCATAATTATCTCCTATTTTTTATGTAATATATTTTAGCAAAATATATATTTTTTTACAATACCATTTGAACACAAGTTCAAATAAAAAAAGCACGATATATTCGAACTTTTTGGTTAGTGTGTACTAACCTTGTGAATACACGTGCTACTAAAGATTTACTTATTTTTGTAATATGCATTTAATATACTTGGGACACTAATTACAGTAATTAGAACATGTGGAAAACTTAGGCTGAAAAAATACAAGAAGTTATCGTATACCCGACAAGTTCTATTAGTATGATTAGCTTGTTTGTGACTTAACGCATTAAATATATCAACTTCATTATTTATCAAGTAGTGAGCTGGAGTATTGCCTTTTAGATAAGCAATATTTGCTAGTTTATATTTATTTTCGTCACTTAATACGCCGATTCTTTGATCCATTCTTTCTTTAGCATGTTCAGATATCGTTACAAAGTTTTCTTCGCTTATAAATGAATCGTCAATATTAACATTATTTTGACTATAAGTGTTAGAAGTATTAATACTTGTTGTGATTTTATTATTATTAGCCCATGATATAAATTCTTTATATTTTCTATCTAGATGTTCTTTTTGTTTTTCACTTAAAGATTCAACTATTACCTTGTAACTGTTATTAACTTCGTTAATATTTACTAGTTTTTCATCGTTATTTTTATACTTTCTGCTGATTACTCTATCGATTAAACTTTCAAGATGTAATACCTTAGAAGAAGGTTCATTAATTATTAAATTAACAAACTCTGTTTCGATTTTATCATATTGTTTAAATGATATTTCATTACTGAATGAATTGTCGTTTTCGTTTCTATTATTTCTAATTTTTAAACAATTATTTCCAACAATGATTAATGGGATTTTTTCTTCATAATCTTTAAAATACACATAATTATTTTTTACTTCCCAATTATATTTTGAGAACAAATTATCAAGATTATTAAGTGAACCAAGTTTCTTAATAGATTCATTATTTACTTCTTGTTTCTTTAAAAGATATGATTCATATCTATTAGTAATATAATCATGATTATACTTTAAATGATGTTTATCAAAATCGTTTAAGTTTAAGTAAAGTTCATCAACCGCATCAATACATGCGTATGCATTTTTAAGGTGTGAATTATTAACTGAAAGGAAGTCAACCGCATCTTTTAAAACATTACTAAAAGATAACAAATCGGAAGAAGGTTTATTTTCTAATAATTCTTTTAATGCAAAATCAAATTTATTTACATCATTAAAAGATATTTCATTGCCAAAAGATTTATCATTTGATATTCTATTTTGTTTTACTTTTAAAGTTTTATTAGTAAGATTTATTTTTACTAAAACATCATTAATTTCATAATCATTAAAGATAATACCATTACCAGCGATTAAGTAACCATATTTACCTAAAACGTTTTTAATTCCATCAGGTATTTTATCTTCTAATGATTCTTGTTCAATTACGTCTTTTGAACTTTCAATATCTTCTAATGTAATTACGTTTTCAATTTCGCTGTCTTTTTCATTTTCTTCTTTATTAATTTTACGAGTAATAATTGCATTATTGTATTCATAGAATTTGGTATTAGCAATCTTATTATGATCATTTTGATTTCCTAAAGTAAAAGTTAACTTATCAAAACAATCGTTGTTAAATAATCGATTGAAACAAAAATCTCTATCAATTATTTCAAACTCTTGAAGTGATAATGCTTTTAATAAGACATATTCATTTATACCGTTTTTAAAATCGTTATAAATAAAGAATTCAATTTCTCCGGTATCTTTATTAATAATTAAACAATCATTTCTAGATTTTTGATTATTTTTCATTTCTTCTTGTGAAAAAACTTTTGAAGCATCAAAATTTTCCTCATCATTACTTTTGCAAACAAGACGTTCGAGTTCAAAATAACGAACTATATCTGTTGTCAAAACATCATTCTTTTTAAATCTATATAAAACAGAATCACTTTCTTCAACAATTTTTTCATTATAGAAAGATTTATAATATTCTTCAAAATATTTCTTATTAGAAATAGTAGAGAAATCTCCTACTCCGTCATAATCTTTCTTTCCTTTTTTATTACGAGATTTTTCAAAGTCTTCCATTAATATGTTAATATCTTCATTAATGTAATTTCCTTGAATTCTAAATAAAAAATCATTATTATTAGCACCATTTCTGAAACAATAATAAAGTTTTTTATTCTTATCAACACATTCAAAAATGATTGCTATTAATTTAAAATTATCATCAATATAAACTACATTAATATTTATATTATTAAATGTGTTATTGCAAATCTTATTTTTATTAAAAACGGTATTTATAACTTCAGGACAATATGAAGCCTCAAGCTTCATTTTTTTACTAAAAAAACTACTTAATAAAGTTTGTTCAAATATACTATTCTTATTAACAAAGTACTTTTTAATCATATTTCTTCCCGCCTTTTAAAATTATGAATTACGATGATAGGACTTCCGCTATAGATCTTATAGATTCTAGTGTTGGTTCAAATTTTCCTTTTTCCCAATCAGATACACTTTATCTTGATACTCCAACTTTATCTCCAAGTTCTTCCTGGTTATATCGACGTGTTTTTCTTATGATTTTTGATTTTCTCGGGAAGATTCATCTACTTGCCTCGTTTCTGACAATATTGTAAAAGCCAAACTGACAAAAGTTCTAACAAGCCAGGCGTTGAAACTATCTATTCCAGCCTTATATCTAATAAAATCATACCACATATAAACCATTTTCGTTATTAAAGAGCATTAAAATTAATGATATCGGAAAATAACTAAAATCCGATTTGCAATAAATGTTAATCGCTTTTGATTGTTCTTATTTGCATATATATGTGTTTATAAGTATAAAAAAAGGTGAAGACTTTCGAGTTCACCTTGTGTATGTTGGTTAGCGCTTTAGAATGTCTTTAGCATCTAACATAATCCCGAACGTTCCATT